>JAURQX010000035.1 GCA_030835905.1 Alphaproteobacteria bacterium | reverse complement strand
TGAAACCATATTAAAACAATAATCATTAAACAAAAAATACAGTGATAAAACTAGACAAATACTAGCTTTATTACTGTTTAGTGCAAGGAAAATTGTTTAAATGTTCAGGAAAATCTTTGGGTTTTGCAGAGGTCTTATTTTTAAAAATAGAATCAGTTATGCGCTGGGCCATAAAACAAACAAGAGTTGATAGTAACAGTCAAACTGGCACTGGAAGGGATGTTGGCAAAACTGGGGGTTATAGTGTTTTCGATCTCAATGCCACTTTAACTAAAATTAAGCCACTAACCTTAAAATTCGGCATTAGTAACCTACTTGATAAAACTTACGCCAACCACTTAAATCGTGCCAATGTTTATGATACCACCAAAATTCAAGTTAATGAAGCCGGTAGATCATATTATATGCAGGCCAAATTTGAGTTTTAATTATTTTTTCTATGGTTGAGATTGGCAAAATCTTAAAAACATCTTCTTTTATTTTTGCTATTATATTTCACGGCTTAGCATTTATTTTATTGCTTGATAGCAACTTTTTAACACCACCAAATCATCAAATAATTAATAGCGAAATGGTGATGCCAAATAGCTCAAAAAGCGATTCTAATCAACAAAATAATCAGAAAAATAAAATAAGGCTAACTCTGGTTAGGCAAGGCACTCAAAAACTTCAAGATCAAGATAATTTAGAGAATAAAGGCAATCTAAAACAAATTACTTCGGGCTTAACCGCAATAAATTCTAATAAAAAATTTGGCGCCATAACCAAATCTGATTTGGTCGAAAAAATAAATAATCAACCACCGCAATATCCCAAAATCGCCCGCCTTAAAAAACAACAAGGCACTGTAGTGATTGAGGTTTTTATTAAAAATAACGGAGCTGTAGAAGATTTATCGATTAAACAATCTAGTGGTTATGAAATTCTTGATGAAGCAGCATTAAAAACTATAAAAACATGGCAATTTGAAGCAAACAAAGATTCAAAAAGATCGTCAAATATTTTAATACCAATAACTTTTACTCTAAATTAGGCGCTATTGTTAAACATTATTTTGATTTTGCTAAATTTATCTTTTAAGAGAAAGATAAGAACGTTAAAACATTTTCAAATTATAGAAATATGAATGTTGGCATAAGCTGGTGCTATCGAGTGGGATTGAACCGCCGACCTCTTCATTACCAATGAAGTGCTCTACCACTGAGCTACGATAGCAATTAAGAACTTTTGAATAAATTTTTGATCAAAATAAAACTCTTGAAAAAGAGAGAAAAAAGATTTTATCTAAGCTTTTAATAAAAACAAGTTTGCATTTAAGATATATCGCTACTAACTTGGATGACACTTTTATTTAGCTTTTTTAAGACTTTAATTATCTTAAATTATTATAATTGGGGTAAAATGGTTTTTTAAAGAAGGCAACGCAATCCATGAGGCTTTTCTTCAAAAAAATTATGCCTAAACGCATAATTTTTCCAAGAAAAGCGGGATCAGGAGCGTAAGCGACGCAATCCCCGAGGTGAGCTTTGACTTTGAGCCTTTAGGCGAAAAAAGCAAAACGAACTTGTGATTAAATAGTTAAATTACGGAGAGATGGCCGAGGCTTTTCTTCAAAAAAATTATGCCTAAACGCATAATTTTTCCAAGAAAAGCGGGATCAGGAGCGTAAACGACGCAATCCCCGAGGTGAGCTTTGACTTTGAGCCTTTAGGCGAAAAAAGCAAAGCGAACTTGTGATTAAATAGTTAAATTACGGAGAGATGGCCGAGTGGCTGAAGGCACCTTCCTGCTAAGAAGGTATACGGGTAACTGTATCAAGGGTTCGAATCCCTTTCTCTCCGCCATAAATTATATTTTAGATGTCAACACTTTAAGCGAAGCGTGTGTTTACATCTAAAATATAATTTATGATGATGAGATAAGAGTCGAACCCAAATGCGGTTCGACAAAAAGCTGTAATTTTACTTAACGAACGCTAGTGAGTTTAGAAAATAGGCGTTTGCAAGCACGAAGTGCGCCATCCCTTTCCATCCGCCAGTACTCAGAGTTACTATGGAGTACTCACAACTACTCACATTTACTAACAATTACTCATCATTACTCACAAGCCTTTTACTCACCCGCTCTCAGAATTTCTAATCAGTTTTATCTTTTTCTAAAGCGGAGACAAAATTTTGAAGAAATACTCAAAATTTTTAATTTGTAATATGGAGATTTCTAAGAGTTTTTGGAGAATCTTGCCAAAAAATTCAGGATAACAGGGCATTTAGCCTTGATATTGCTGAGTATAAAAAAGGACGACCGAAATGGAGATCAGAGAATATTTCTTGAAATATCCAATTCCCATTCAATCAATTTTTTAGTTACCTGCCATTTTCCTAAAATATTTTTATCATTTTGAAATTTTTCAATATTTTTATCCACAATAGACAAAAAGTAATTGCTATCAGATTTTCTTATAAAATTATTTTCAGATAGTTGATGCAAAGTATGCTCCAGATCATAAAAATGCCTATAACAAATTTTGTTTTCAGGCTTTTTTTCGATAAATGCTGTTTTAGAACTAGCAAAAAATACCTGTTCTACAAATTTTAAATCACCTTTTGTGGTGCAATTTTTTTTAAAAATTGACTCTAGTTCTCCTTCTTTCTCCATCATTCTTTTATACTGATTCCATAATTTATTTTCTATCTGCATAATTGGATCATCACCTTTACTTTCTAGCGTGTAAGCTTCTACCAATCCTTTACCAAAAAGCATTGTTGTATCATTTTTTGTGTGATATATTTTATTACAAGTCACAGCGCCCCTAGCCAATAATCCATGAAAAATTAATATTATCTGTAAAAATCGAGTTATTCTTAAAACCCAAGGTAGAAGAAATAAAAAATTCTTAGAAAATGAGATAATGATTGAATCACTTAGAATCGAAATTGAGAAATCTAGATCCTCAGTTGCTATTTTTAAGGAATATTCTTCTTCACTAAAATTCAGAAATTTTTTTAAATGATCATCTTTAGAAAAGCTATCTGCTATATTTTTTAAGATTTGATATACTTCACACAATTCATTATCTGAAGTATTCTGATTTAAAGTAAAATCTTTTATTCCCAGTATATCCAAATAGATAATGACTTTCTTTTTGTATTTTTTGCTAAGTTCTTCAGTTTTTTTAAGAAAAATTTGGTTTTTATAATTTGTTTTTCTCATATTTATCATCTTAATATTCTATACCTAATTCCTCTACCTTCACCAATCCTGTCTAACTTTTTCAGATCAAATAATTTTTTAATTATTGCTTCAACGGTTCTAGGTGGAAATCCTGTTGCTTCAATTGCATCTTTTCGTGAAAATTCTTTTTTCTCTAATGACAAAGCCCAATTCCATAATTCTATCTGTTTTTCTGATAGCAAATGTTCAATTGTTTCTCCTCTTAAAATACCTAAAGCTTTCTCCGCCTGTCCATCAACAATTTTTAAGAAAAATAATAACCACTGCGAAATATCTTCATTTTCAGTTTTCCAAGTTTTTTGGGTTTTGTTTAAAGCCAAATAATAATCAGCTTTATTGTTTTCTATTAGTTTTTCATGAGAGACGATATTGGTAAAGTTGTAACCTGACTGTAAGAGCATTAAATTTGTCAACAATCTGCTGGTTCTTCCATTACCATCTTGAAAAGGATGAATCGCTAAATATTCAAAGATAAAATTAGCAATTAAAATTAAAGGATGTTTTTGTCCTTCATTTTTGGAAAAGTTATACCACTCAACGAGTTCTTGAATTTCCTTTTTAACTAAATGAGGTGGGGTTGGATCAAAAATAACCCCAACTAAATTGCCATCATGATCTTTTGCTTCTACTCGATTTGATCCAAATTTATATACTCCCTTATGTCTAGAATCTTTTTCACTATATTTTAACATTTGGTCATGAAAACCCAAAATTATAGATTCGCTTATTTTAATATTTTGATAATTAGCTAATATTTCTTGTAAAACCTCTATATATCCAGCAACTTCTTGTTCGTCTCTGGTTTTGAACTTTTGAATATTTAAATTCTTGTAAAGCTTCTCAACCTGATTATCTGTTAGTTTATTTCCTTCAATTCTATTTGAGGCACCAGCAGAGGTTACAATTAAAGATGAGGTAAGGCGACTAATAGTTTGAGGTAAAAGATTGTTAGTTAAAGAAAAGCTATTTTTAACAGAATCAATTTTTGCAATTAAAGAATAAACTTCTTCAATAATATTTGGTCTTAAATTTAGCCTTTTATTTACTCTAAAATCTTTCCAATCCATAATGCAACATATAAATGTGATATAATGTTAGATAGTGTGAGATAAATACATTTGAAAGTCAACAAAAAAGCCGTAATTTTACTTAATAAACGCTAGCGAGTTCAGAAAATAGGCGTTTGCAAGCACGAAGTGCACCATGTCTTTCTCTTGACCAAGTTTATCTAGGCATGTTTGTAAGAAATGGATTATTTGCATTTTTTAAAACATCAATTTTATTCAAAGAAACCTTTGTCAAAAAACTTCCGTCAGCCCCAAAAAGAAGAAAGTATATTGATTTAAATGTTGCAATAATTACTTGATGGCAGTTTTTAATCTTATTAATATTCAGATTAACTTTTTTTGGCGCTATGTCTGCATGGGCAAGATATTTATCTGTATAATTTCTAACTTCATTTATTTCTTTAGAATCTAATCTTTCTTTCATGTCCTCTATATATTGGCAAGAAAACATTCTAGTAAATTTGATATCTAATGCTAGTTTTTCAATATATTTTAAGTTCTCTTTGCTTATTGAATTTTTATAAATCTCAAAAATCTTTGTATTTAATTCATCGTAATGCAAGTTTCTTTGAATCTTATTAAGAATCGAGATTAGTGATGCCGACTTTTCATTCTTATCGGTTAGCCTTCTGATAAATAAAGCCTGGCTCTTAAAATAGTCGTTAAGAATTATATTCCATAGATATCTATTTGAAGAAAAAAGTTCTCTAAAATTTTCTTCTTCCTGGGATTCTTTTATTGCATTATTAAAGATAGAAAACACCTCGTGATTTCTCTTCATTTCATGGATTTGACTAATTATAGTATTTTCTGAAATACCTTTTTCATGTTCATAATTTTCGCCGTAAAAATATTTTTTAAAATCTCTAAGTAGATTCGGGTAGTCTTGATTTTTATTCACTAATTTAAGATTTGTTAATAATCTGATAAACAACACATCTGCCCTTACCAACTGAAATGACTCTTTTTATCTTTGCCAAATCCTTCAATTTAACTTTTTAAAGTATTGTAATTAGCACTAGATAATTTTTGAATATTATGCCATTTTAACCTCAAAACACCCACTTTATGCTTCATCTTTTTAGTCTAAAATTCAAAAGAAAAATCTTCTGTATATCATGATACACAAGGTTTTTTCTCTTAAATTTGATCCTTAAAAATCCTTTATCCAAATATGCTATTAAAGGTGAATTTTGGTATAATTTATTAAGGATTAAATATCCAAAAAATATCTAATTATATCTAAAAATAATAAATATGAAGCAATCTTCGTTAAAAATTTACTAGAAACTTCTCAACTAAACCATCTTCTTTGGATCAACCCACTTATCAAAATCTTCAGCTTTTACCAATCCTAACTTAATAGCAGCTTCTTTTAAAGTTGAACCGTCTTGATGGGCGGTTTTAGCGATTTTAGCAGCATTGTCGTAGCCAATATAAGGATTTAAGGCGGTAACTAGCATCAAAGATTGCTCCAAGAGTTGATTTATTCTTTGTTGATTAGGTTTGATGCCAATCAAGCATTGGTCAATGAAACTATTAATGCCATCACTAATTAAATTCATTGAATTGGTGATATTGGCAATTATCATTGGCCTAAATACATTTAGCTCAAAATGACCATTGGAGCCACCAACAGTAACTGCTAGATGATTTCCCATAACTTGACAAGCAATCATGGTAAGTGCTTCACACTGCGTTGGATTAACCTTGCCCGGCATGATTGATGAACCCGGCTCATTTTCTGGCAATGAAATTTCACCAAGACCAGATCTCGGGCCAGATGCTAAAAAGCGAATATCATTGGCAATTTTCATCAAAGAAGTGGCAATAGTATTAAGCGTACCAGAAAGCTCGACCAAACCATCGCAACTTGCTAAAGACTCAAATTTATTGGGGTTAGTAATAAAATTATTTTGATGATCAGTAAATAAATTTTTAACTTCTGCAAATTCTTTACTTTCTTGAGATTTTTTACCAAAATTAGCAACTTTATCAGCAATTTTTGAAATTTCAGAAATTTTTTCAGCAAATTTTTGAGCAAATTGTGGATGACAATTTAGGCCAGTGCCAACTGCTGTACCACCTTGTGCCAGAGACATCACATTTTCAACTGTAGAATTTAAGCGCAAAATATTATTAAAAATCTGATATTTATAGCCAGAAAATTCTTGGCCTAAGGTTAAAGGTGTTGCGTCTTGGGTGTGAGTTCGACCAATTTTTACAATATTTTTAAACTCTTCTTCCTTAGCCTTTAACTCATCATAAAATCTAAAAAGGGTTGGCATTAATTTGTTATAAACCAAAAGAGTGGCACAAATATGCATTGCGGTTGGAAAAGTATCATTTGAGCTTTGTCCTAGATTAACATGATCATTGGGGTGAATTGGCGATTTGCCACCTTTTTGACCAGTTGCTTTTTCGTTAGCAAGTCCTGCAATTACTTCGTTGCAATTCATATTGGTTTGAGTTCCAGAACCAGTTTGCCAAATAACTAACGGAAAATGATTTTCATAGAACCAATCAAAGTTGGCTAAAATTTGATCTGCACTATCAATTATTTTGCTAGCAATATCGTCTGAATATTTTTGGTAACTTTTAGCTGTTTTATCATTTTGCATAATTTCTTGATTAGCCAAGGCTGCGGCTTTTTTAACCAAAATCATGGCTTCAACCATCTCTTTTGGCATTTTGTGGCCTGCATTATCATTGCAAATTGGGAAATTTTTGACACTTCTTGCGGTTTGTGCGCCATAATATGCATCAGCTGGTACTTCAATTTCACCCATTGAGTCACTTTCAAGACGAGTTTGATTTGTTTTGATTTGTGATTTTGTCATAGATTTAAAATTTATGATTAAAGTTTAGGATTTTAGACCAACTATTTTGCAGAATTCTTCAGCATCAAGACTCGCCTTACCAACTAGCAGTCCAGAAATTCCTTTGGTATTCATTAATTGTTGAGCATTTGCCGAGCTTATTGATCCGCCATATAAGATGAAAAGATTTTGCACACGACCAGCTAAATTCTTGGCAACAAAATCTTCAATGTTTTTAGCTACTTCTTGTAGCTGATCAGTGTTTGGAATTTTGCCGGTACCGATTGCCCAAATTGGTTCATAAGCTATAACTAAATTAACAAATTCAAGGTCTTGCGGAACTGAAGTAGCGAGCTGATTATTAATAAACTCAAAATGCTTACCTTTTTCTCTAATATCCTGAGGTTCACCTATGCAAATCACTGGTAAAATACCATTTTGAACGGCAACTTTCACTTTTTGAGCAACCATTTTATCACTTTCTCCATGATAAGTGCGCCTTTCTGAGTGCCCAACTATCACAAATTCACAACCAACTTCGGCAAGCATTTTAGCGCTAATATCGCCAGTGTAGGCCCCTTCTTGACGATAATGGCAATCTTGCGCGCCTAAGCTAATAGCTCTAGTATTCATGATCATATCTTGAATTTCATCCTGAGAAAAATCAGACATCTCTTTGCCCTCTTTTTTGAATTCTTCTTCATAGTAGCTCATGGCGGCTGCAACCAGCTCACTGTCTATATATTCAATTACATGAAAAGGAGGGCATAAAACAACCCTTTTATCCTCCAATGCATTAACATTTTGGGTAACCGCATTAAGATAAACTTGTAACCACTCACCAATTTCACCAAAACCGTGATTCATTTTCCAGTTTGCTACGATTAATTTCATGTTATTTTGATTTTGTTAATTAAAATTTAATCACTATTTCTATAGTTTTTAAATGGCTTTTCTTATTAATAAAGTAGAATCACCATAAGAATAAAAGCGATATTTTTTTTCAATGGCGTATTTATATAATTGATGAGACTGATTAGTTCCTATGAATGCACAAATCAACATAAACAAAGTAGACTTTGGTAAATGAAAATTGGTCATCAAAATATCTACTATTTTAAAATCATATGGCGGATAAATAAATATTTTAGTATCAGAAACACATTCTCTAACACTTCCATTTTTATCCACAACCGATTCTAAGACTCTAAGCGAAGTCGTACCAATAGCTATTATCTTATTCCCTGATTTTTTAGCATTGTTAATTATGTCTGCGGTTTCTTGGGAGATAGAAAATGATTCGGTGTGCATTGTATGATCTTGAATAAGATCACTCTTAACTGGCAAAAAAGTTCCGGCACCTACATTTAAGGTTACAAAAGCAATTTTAGCTTTTTTTTGCTTAATTTTTTCCATTAAATTTGGACTAAAATGTAATCCTGCAGTTGGAGCAGCAACCGCTACTCCATTATTTGCATATATTGTTTGGTAGCTTGCCAGATCTGACTCTAGCTGCTCGTCTCTTTTTATATATGGAGGCAGTGGTATAGATCCATATTTATCAATTTTTTCAAAAAAATCTTTTGTTTCATAAGAAAAGTGTAAAATAATCAGGCCATTATCCATTTTTTTCTTAACTTGCGCTTGAAAATCATCAGCAATTTCTAAAACATCACCTTCATTAACCTTTTTGGCTGGACGACATAGTGCTTGCCAAATTATTGAATTACGCTCTTTTTTAATTTGTTGATCAAGGTTAAAATCAAGAATTGAATGATTGCGCTTTATTTTTGCTCTTAATTTGGCCTTAATTACCTTAGCATCATTAAAAACCGCTACATCACCTTCACTGATATAATTTAGCAAATCTATTACTTGCTTATCTAGCATTTGGCAATTATCATCAAAAACCAACATTTTTGTTTGTTCTTTAGATTTATTGGGCTCTTGTGCTATTAAATCTGTAGGCAGGTCAAAATCAAAATCACTAACTTTTAACATAATGGATAATAAAACTCATTTTGGCTTTAAAACAGTTGATAAAGATAAAAAGTCTAACTTGGTAAAAGATATCTTTTCAAATGTTGCCACAAAATATGACTTGATGAATGATTTAATGAGTGGAACCGTTCATCGTCACTGGAAAAATGAAATGGTAAAAGAAATCAATTTTTCTAGGCAAGATAAATTTACTAAAGAAAAGACCTGTCAAATTATTGATGTTGCTGGTGGAACCGGGGATATTGCCTTTCGTATGGCCAGAAAATTTACAAAGCTAGGCATTGATTCAAATATCAAAGTTGTCGACATAAATCAAGAGATGCTTGAAGTTGGCAAAGAAAGAAATCTTCATAAATTTGGCTTTAATAATTTAGAATTTATTTGCAATGACGGTGAGAATCTTAAGTTTGAAGATGGTTATTTTGATTTTTACACAATAGCTTTTGGCATAAGAAACTTTACCAATATTGATAAGGGCTTGAGCGAAGCTAAAAGAGTTCTAAAAAAAGGTGGTAAATTTGTTTGTTTAGAGTTTTCAAAGGTAAATGATTATTTCTTACAAAAAATCTATGATTGCTATTCTTTTAAAATAATTCCAAAAATTGGTGAGCTTGTTTTAAATGATCGTCAATCTTATCAATATTTAGTGGAGTCGATTCGCAAATTTCCTGACCAAGAAAATTTTGCCAATATGATAAAAAATGCAGGCTTTGAAAAAGTTAGTTACAAAAATTTTAGCTTCGGAGCTGCAGCAATTCATATAGCCTATGCCTAAAAAAATTATTATCATCAATCATCGAGATAGCGAAAACACAAGAAAAGCAAAAAGCTTGTGGCAGAAGTTTAAAACTAACTTCAAGAAATACGGCATTTTAATTGTGGCAACTTTGTCTGGCTTAGTTATTTTATATTTTGCGATTGTAATATCATTATTTTTACTGATATTACTGTTTATTGCCGGCCTATCTTACTTTGTTTACTTAAAATTACAAAAATAATACGAAATTCCATCTATATAGAAATATAGATAGGATTTGGGTTACTCTAGAATTTCTTTTTTCTCTTGCGAGCTAACAGTTTTAATGGAAGGTGCAAATATTTTTTTGTCTTTTATAGATGAAGTTTTATTGCTTGAGCTAGCATCTTTTGACATAGAAATAACTTCTTTACCTATATACTTGCCTTTTTTTGATAATTTAGAGATCATAATCATTGAATTTTCGTCAACTAGATACATTTGATCCTTATAATCAATATTAGTTTTAACTCCGGATTCATTCTTAGATAGGGTATAGGTCATTTGCACAATATTGCCGGTTTGAATACCTTGCGCTGGAGCCAAGATGTCATGACCAATAGCCGTAAAATCTCCATTTTCACCCTCAATTGTTACTAGCCAAGTTCTTGAATCTTTTTCGCCCTTATGGTTAATAAATTGCTGCCTAATGATTCCTTTATCATCTTCCCAACTTCCATTAATTTTGATTATTCTACTAGCTACTATTTTATCATTAGCATCGAATTTTATAGAAAATGCATTTACGTCTCCGTTAAAAAATTCTTTAACATCAGCTTTTACTCCACCCTTTAAACCTTGAGGAGATTCTGGTTCAACGCGGTATTTTTCAATATAAGCGCAAGATGAGGTTAGTATTAAAACAAAAATTATAATAAGTTTTCTTGCAATCTGCATGATTTATAAAAGTTTTTTGATTATATAGAAGTATAGCTTATATGGTACTAGCTTTAAGATTTTTAGAAATAAAGTAAATTTTTTAGGAAAATGAATTTCAAATTTATTTTGATTCAGGCCAGCAAAGATTTCATCTGCCGCTTCTGCTTGCGAAATTATAAATGGCATTGGAAATTTATTTTTTTTAGTTAACCTAGTGTCAACAAATCCTGGATTGATAATTGATAGATTTATATTTTTGGCTTTAAGTTGTGAATAAATTCCTTCCGCCAAGTTAATTATTGCAGCTTTAGAAGCGCCGTAAGCTAAGGAATTTGGCAATCCACAATAACCAGCAACGCTTGCAACTAATGCAATGTTTCCAGATTTTTGCTTTTGCATTTGTGGTATAATTACTTTTAACAAGTTAAGACATCCTCCTAAATTGGTGCGGATAATTTGTTGCGCAAAATCAATATCAAAATCAAAAATATTCATCTGCTCATAGATTGCTGAGCAAAAAATGACCAGATCAATTTTTTTAAATTGTTTTATGATTTTACCTTTGGCTTTTTCAAAGTTAGATAGATCATTTACGTCAAAATCAGCAACCAAGACTTGCAAAGATTGATTTTTGACAAGATTTTGCTTTAAAGAGACAAGATTATCTTTGCTTCGCGCAGAAATTGCTATATTGTAGCCTTGATCATAATATTTTTTAGCAAGGGAACTTCCTATGCCATGGCTTGCACCTATTATCCAACAAGTTTGTGACATTATTTATAATTAGCTGACTATTTTATCTTCCAAAGATTTTATATCAGCAATAAGATTTGCATCTTGCAATATTAATTTATCAACAGTCTTACATGAGTGAATAACTGTAGCATGATTTTTGCCACCGAATTTTTCACCAATCTTTGGCAAACTTTCATTTGTCAAGCTCTTGCACAAATACATAGCAACCTGTCTTGGCCTAGCAATTGACCTGAGGCGACTAGCTGAAGTTAAGTCAGATATTTTAATGTTGTAAAAATTGGCCACAATCTTTTGAACTTTAGCTATGTTTACCGCTGTCGAGTTGTTTTTTGCAACATATGAACCCAATATTTTTTGAGCATTGCTGATTGATATTTCTTCATTCAAAAATAATTTTTCAGCGACAAGCTTTTTTAAAGCTCCTTCAAGATCTCGTACTGAGGTTTTAACATTTTGAGCTATAAAATGTAGAATTTCTTCTTCAATATTTTGCTCCATTATTTTTGACTTTTGTCTTAAAATTGTTAAACGATCATTAAAATCGGGACTTTTGAAATTAATTACCATCCCCCCGGCAATTCTTGATTTTAATTTTTCGTCAATATTTTCAAGATTAGTCGGACATCTATCGCAAACCAAAACTACTTGCTTATTGTCTTCAACTAAAGAATTAAAGCAATTCATAAATTCTTGCTGAGTGCTTTCTTTACCAGCAATAAATTGAACATCATCAACTATTAAAGCATCTACTGAGCGCATTTTTTCTTTGAAAGACATGATATCATTGTCTTTGATCGATCTAACAAAGTGATACATGAACTTTTCAGCCGAAAGATAGACTATCTTTTTGCTTTTGTCGGCTTCTTTTAATTGCCAAGCGATTGATTGCGCCAAGTGAGTTTTTCCCATACCAACCCCGCCATGTATGTAAAGGGGAATTTTATCGTTGAATAGATTAACTTGGGCATCAAGACCAGACGCAATTTTGGCCATTGAAACCGCTAACTTATTATATTTACAACTTACAAAACTATCAAAAGTAAATCTCTGACTTAATTCAGTGCCAAAAGCAAAAACATTGTCATGCGATGATAAATTTAAGACTTTGTTAGGCTGAGCTTTTAACTCAATATTATTAATATCGTGATCAAGATCTTGGGCTATAAAAACGATACCTATTTTTTTAATGGTTGGCTGAATATTTTTTAATGCGATTAGGATCTTAGAATTTTTGCCTTCTAAATATTCTCTTTTAACCCAATCACGAACAAATTTTGAAGGAGCTTTAAATATAATTTCTGAATTATTAATTAATAGAATATCTAACTCAGCAAACCATTTATCAAAAACTTCAACACTAAAATTAGCAATAATTAGTTGCTTAAAATTTTCTAAGAAAACTTTATGCTCAGTTGCGCTGTCATTTTTTATTTGCTGATCTTGAACTAACATTAATTAAATAAATTCCTAAACAAATTTTTAATAAGGGAGGTCAATTTTTGACATGATATTTTACTGCAGTAAAGAAAAATATTTAAGTTTTTGTTAAATAAACTTCTTGACAGTTTTGCCTTCTTTAAAGGCAGTAAATGGGCTCTTGATAAAAGTCTTGTTATTGATATAGCTAGATTGACAAGTTTATAAGCTCTCGAGTTCTTTAATTAAAAACCACCAGTTTTTGTCAAGTATTTTTAGTAAAAAATTTTTAGACTTTCTCAAGAATTTTTTTGTAAAAAATAACCAAAAATCCAACCAAAATTATTGGTAATGACAAAATTTGTCCCATAGTTATTTGCTCAAAAATAAATCCAAGATGATCATCGGGTTCACGAAAAAATTCGACAATAAACCTTGCCAAACCATAGCCAATCAAGAAAATTCCGGTTAACAATCCTTTTATTTGATAGATTTTTTCTTTTTGGCGACAAATAATAAGGACGGCAAACAGTACAATCCCTTCCAAAAAAGCTTCATATAATTGGCTAGGATGTCTTGGATAAAGTCCGGCATTAGGGAAAATTATACCAAATTTTGAGTCAGTAAAACGACCATAAAGCTCCATATTAATAAAATTAGCAATTCTGCCCAAGAATAATCCTATTGGCGCTGCAACTGACAAATTGTCGGTTAGTTTAAGAAAATCTACTTGATTTCTTTTGCAGAATAAAAACATACCCACTCCTGAGCCAATCAGCCCACCATGAAAAGACATGCCACCTTGCCAAAAGGCAAAAATTTCTAGAGGGTTATGGATAAAATAGCCAAAATTATAAAATAAGACATATCCCAAACGCCCTCCTAAAATAACTGAAAGTACCGCCCAAGTAAGCCAGTTATCGAATGCCTTGGCCGACATAATATTTTCTTTTTTATTAACTTTACCAAGCCAGAAAAGTGTAGCTAAAATACCAAAAATATAAGCCAAAGAATACCAACGAATTTGAAGGGGGCCAATAGAAACTAAAACTGGATCTAAATATGGTAAAACAAAATGTGAATATTGATTCATCGCGCTTTATAAGTTGAAATTCCTTGATCTGGCAACCAAATATTTTTTGGCAATTTGCCATATTGAAAAAAAACATCGATTGGAATACCGCCTCTTGGATACCAATAACCGCCAACTCTTAAAAATTTTGGTTTTATAAGATCAATAATATCTTTAGCAATTTGCACAGTGCAATCTTCATGAAATGCTCCATGATTACGAAAGGAAAAAA
The DNA here is from genome assembly GCA_030835905.1 of Alphaproteobacteria bacterium. Lineage (GTDB taxonomy): Bacteria > Pseudomonadota > Alphaproteobacteria > Rickettsiales > UBA1997 > UBA1997. The sequence continues at coordinate 37,642 of JAURQX010000035.1, read as the reverse complement.
GATATAATTTTAGAGATTTACTCTCAACCATTTTTTTGCTTGGTACGTAATCAATAACAATATAAGCAAAATCTGGCTGACCAGTTACTGGACAAATTGAGGTAAATTCTGGACATGTAAAACGAATTAAATAATCCAAATCTTGATGCGGGTTATCGACTTTTTCTAAAATTTTTTTATCAATTTGATTTAGATTGTAATCGGTTTTTTGACCAAGATTTTGTAAAGTTTTTTTCATTTTATTTGTCAGATAGATTTTTTATAACAAAGTAGGCAATCGATTTTGCATCTAAATTTGATTTTTTTTGCATATTTTCCTGAGAATCATGCTCGATAAATTCATCTTTCATAAAAAATGAGCGAAATTTAAGATTATATCTTTCAATCAAACCTTCACTTTGTAAAAAATTATCTAAAACACTACCAAAACCACCGATCGCGCCTTCTTCAACCGAGATTAAAAATTGATGATTTTTAGCAATCTCTTTAATTAATTTTTGATCAAAAGGCTTGGCAAATCTGGCGTCAATTATAGTAATTTTTAGACTTAACTTTTCTTCAATAGTTTTTGTCGCCTGCAAAACATTTTCTAAAATTGTGCCATAGCTAATTATGGCTATTTTCTGCCCTTTTTGAATAATTCTAGCTTTACCGATTTTTAAAACCTCGCCGTCTTTATAATCAATTTTACCTTTGAAATCTCCTCTTGGATAGCGAATTGCACAAGGGAAATCGTTAATTTCATTGGCGGTATTGAGCATTTTTACCAATTCTTGACCATCAGCGGGCGCCATCAAAATAAAATTTGGTAAATTGATTAAAAATGATATATCAAAAGACCCAGCATGAGTAGGGCCGTCAGCGCCCACAAACCCAGCGCGATCAATACAAAAACGCACTGGCAATTTTTGAATAGCTACATCGTGAACAATCTGATCATAAGCTCTTTGTAAAAAAGTTGAATAAATTGCAACATATGGTTTTAATCCTTCGCAGGCTATGCCAGCGGCAAAAGTGACGGCATGCTGTTCAGCAATACCAACATCAAATAATCGATCGTTAAAGTTTTTAGCAAAAATATCTAAACCTGTGCCACTTGGCATAGCAGCAGTTATAGCGGTAATTTTTTTATCTTTTTTTGCCAACTCAGCTAACTTAGTACCAAAAATTTTGGAATAGCTGTCAAATTCAGATTTTTTTTTAAATTGTTCGCCTGTTTTTGGATCAAATTTAACAACTGCGTGTAATTTGTCATCACTTTCAATGATATTATTGTAGCCACGACCTTTTTCAGTCACTAAATGAATTAAAATTGGATCAGTTGATTTGCTATCGCGAATATTTTTTAAAATTGGCACCAAAACATCTAAATTATGGCCATCAATTGGCCCGATATAATAAAAGCCCATTTCTTCAAAAATATTGCCACCCATCCACCAATCTTTGGCAGCTTTTTCGAATTTTCGCGGAAATTTGCCAATTGTTTCTGGTAATTTATCAACAATTTTTTTTGAAAAATCGCGAATCTTAAGATATGATTTAGAGGCGGCTAGCCTTGATAAGTAATTGGAAAATGCACCAGTTGGTGGCGCAATCGACATATCATTATCATTCAAAATAACAATTAGGCGATTATTTCTATAAAATTCATCAGCCAAAGCCCCTGCATTATTAAGCGCTTCAAAAGACATGCCTGCCGACATAGCGCCATCACCAATTACAGCAATAACATTTGATTTTTCTTGCTTGATTTTTTTGGCCACCACCATCCCTAAACCCGCAGAAATTGAAGTTGAGCTATGCCCTGCGCCAAAAGGATCGTACTCGCTTTCTGCTCTTTTAGTAAAGCCAGACAAACCTCCGGCTTGACGAATTGTGGTTATTTTATCTTTTCTGCCAGTAAGAATTTTATGCGGATAGGCTTGATGGCCAACATCCCAAATTAAGCGATCTTTTGGTGTATCAAAGACATAATGCAAAGCGCAGGTTAACTCTACCACTCCAAGCCCGGCACCTAAGTGACCACCAGTTTGTGATACCGAGTTAATAGTTTCTAATCGCAATTCATCTGCTAATTGCTTAATTTGTGATAAATTAAGTTTTTTAAGATCTGCCGGGATATTAATCTTGGATAAAATTGAAGTTTTTGAATCTTTTTTGCTTTTTTTCACGCTAAGTTGCAACTATATTAACTAATTTACCTGGTACCACAATCACTTTTTTGATTTCTTTGCCATCTGTAAATTTTTTAACATTTTCATTATCAAAAGCTAGTTTTTCTAACTCATTTTTTGACAAATCTTTTTTAACCTTAATTACCGCTCTTAACTTACCACATACCTGCAAAGCTATACCGACTTCATCGTCGATAGTTAGCTTTTCTTCAAAAGATGGAAATGATTGAGCAACAACCAAATCTTTAAAGCCCAATTTTTGCCATAATTCTTCAGCTAAATGCGGCATTATTGGCGCCATTAAAATTGTTAAATTTTTTAAAGCAAAAAACATAACATTTTTAGATTCTTGATCTTGCGGTTTAAATTTTTCTAAAGCATTTGAAAATTCACGAATTTTAGCAATTGCCACATTGAAAGCCATATTTTCATATTCTTGCCTAACTAGAGCAATTGTTTTGTGAGTTAGTTTTAAAATTTCTTGTGAATTTTTATCATCGAGATTATCAAGCTTTACCCCTGAATCACAATTTTTAAGATCAAAATCTTGTAAAAATCCCAAAAATAACCTCCATAAGCGATTAACATAAACCCAACAACCATTAATACCACTATCAAGCCACTCCAAATCTCTTTCAGGAGGGGTGTCAGAAAGCATGAAAAGGCGCGCCGTATCAGCACCGTAAGCATCAATTATGTGAAGTGGTTCAACCACGTTTTTCTTGGATTTGCTCATTTTTTCACTTCGACCAGCAGTTACTTCTTGCCTGCAGTTAATGTCATAAAATTTGCCATCTTCTTTTTTAACTACATCGCTTGGATAAAGCCATTTACCATCTTTATCCTTAAAGGTTTGATGACAAACCATGCCTTGCGTTAAAAGATTTTTAAATGGTTCAGCGCAATTTAAATAGCCGCATTTCTTCAAAGCTTTAGTGAAAAATCTAGCATACAAAAGATGCAAGACCGCGTGTTCAATACCGCCAATATATTGATCAACTGGCATTAATTTATTGACTAAATTTTTATCAAAGGCCAACTCATCATTTTTTGGATCAATAAAACGCAAAAAATACCAAGAACTTTCAAAAAAAGTGTCAAAAGTATCGGTTTCTCTAATAGCTTTTAGCTCTTTACCATCTTCATCTATGTAAGTTGTGTATTTCCAAGTTGGATGATTGGCTAGCGGATTGCCATTGCCGTCAAATTTTGGTTCAGCAGGAAGTTCAACTGGTAATTGATTTTGTGGCACTGGCACCACTCTACCATCTTCCAAATAAAGCATCGGGATTGGCGAGCCCCAATATCTTTGCCTAGAAATGCCCCAATCACGCAGTTTATAATTGGTTTTTTTGGTGGCTTGTTTTTTAGCTGATAAAATTTCAAAAACTTTTTCCTTGGCTTCATTACTGTTTATGCCATTTAGAACCGCAGAATTTATTAATTTCCCTTCGCTGGTAAATGGTAATTCTTCATTATTTTTACCTTGAATTACTTGGGTGATTTTTAAATTATATTTTGTAGCAAATTCAAAATCTCTTTCATCATGAGCTGGACAGCCAAAAATTGCACCACAACCATAATCCATCAACACAAAATTAGCGATATAAACATCTAGTAAAATTTCTTGATTAAGAGGATTTCTAACTTGAATAGAAGTTTTATATCCTTGTTTTTCTTGCTTTTCTAGGGTTTGATTATCAACTGCATTTTTCTTGCAATCAGCAATAAATTGCTCGGCTTTTTGATCTTTTTTGGCAATTTCTGTGGCAACAGGGTGATCTGGGGAAATTGCTAAAAAGGAAGCGCCAAAAATTGTATCAGGACGCGTGGTATAAACTTTGATTTTTTGATCTGAATTAGCAATTTCGAAATCAATTTCTAAACCCTCGCTTTTACCAATCCACTTTTCTTGCATTGATAAAACTCGACTGTCCCAGCCTGATAAATTTTTAAGCTCAGCTAATAATTCTTCACTAAATTCTGAAACTTTTAAAAACCACTGCTTTAATTTTTTCTTTTCAACCAGAGCCCCACTGCGCCAACCTCTACCATCAATAACTTGCTCATTAGCTAGAACTGTTTGATCAACTGGATCCCAATTAACTTCCGATTCTTTTTGATAAGCCAAGCCGGCCTTGACAAAATCAATAAAGATTTTTTGTTCATGTTTAAAATAATCTGGCAAGCAAGTGGCAACTTCTCTTTGCCAATCTACTGATAAACCAATTGATTTAAGATTTTTACGCATGGTTTCGATATTTTTTAGCGTCCAATCCTTAGGGTGAATTTTATGTTCAAGTGCGGCGTTTTCAGCCGGTAAACCAAATGAATCAAAGCCCATTGGGTGCAAAACATTATAGCCCTGCAAATTTTTAAAACGAGCTATGGCATCGCCAATTGCATAATTTCGTAAATGTCCCATGTGAATTTTGCCCGAAGGGTAGGGAAACATCTCCAAAACATAATATTTTTCTTTGCTAGAATTTTTATCAAATTCAAAAGCTTTAGCTTCAAGCCAAGCCTTTTGCCATTTAGATTCTGCAGTTTTGTGGTTATAGTTGCCTATATTTTGCTTAATAGTCATAGCATATTTAAAATTAATTCCCCTCTTCTAGAGGGGTGCCCCGCAGGGGCGGGGTGTATCTAACATAGAATTCGATCTTTTAAGTTTAGTGCCCCGCAGGGGCGGGGTGTATCTAACATAGAATTCGATCTTTTAAGTTTAGTGCCCCGCAGGGGCGGGGCGCGATAATAGAAATTCGATTTTTATTAAGAATTAGTGCCCCAAAGAGGGAGTGTTGCTAGCTAATTGTTAAGTAAATTTTTTGGTAAAAAACTTTGTAATTGTTTTTTATTAATTTCAAGAATTTGCCCTTTTGGCAAATTGCCTAAATTAAAAGATCCATAAGAAACTCTTATAAGTCGATTAACTTTCAATCCCAATTCTTCTAAAACTTTTCTAATTTCGCGATTTTTGCCTTCTTTAAGCGAAATTTTTAACCAGCTATTAGTTCCAGCACTCGATTCAACAACTACCTCGCTAAATTTATACTTGATGCCTTCAATAGTAATGCCTTTGGTAAGTTTTTGCAGTCTTTCTTGATTGATTTTGCCGTGAGCCCTAACTCTATATTTTCTAATCCAGCCAGTTTTTGGCAACTCCATATATCGCGCCAAATCGCCGCTGGTAGTTAATAATAACAATCCTTCGCTGTTATAATCTAAACGACCCACTGAAATAACTCTTGGCATTCCTTCAGGCAAAATATCAAAAATATTTTGACGATTTTTAGGATCAAAAGTCGAGGTTAAAAAGCCCGCAGGCTTATGAAAAAGCCACAATCTTACATCTTGCTTGGCATTGATTAATTTATTATCAATTTTAATTGATTGATCGGTAATTAGAGTTGCTGGCGTGTCAATTAATTTGCCATTTACTTGTACGCGACCTTCTAAAATCAGCTCTTCAGCTTGTCTTCTTGAACAATAGCCAGAATCAGCAATAACTTTGGCGATTCTAATAGGTTTTAGCTTGTTTTCTTGTAACATCTTAGAGTTTTTGCTGTTTATAATTATTGGCAGCCTTTATAAAAGATTGAAATATTTTATTATCAGCCTCGCAACAGTTAAATTCTGGATGCCATTGCACCCCAAGTAAGAAATCATAGTTTAAGTCTTCTATCGCTTCAATTATACCATCCGAAGCTTTGGCGCTTATTTTTAAATCCCTGCCTACCTTCTTAGTAGCTTGATGATGAGATGAGTTAGTAACCATTTTTTCTTGGCCCACTATTTCTAATAATTTAGATTTTTTTTCCAATATTACCTCGTGATATTGCTTGCTGTAATCATCAAATCCTTCTATATATTTTTGATCATGCTCAATAAATTCTTTGTGATCAGGAATGTGCTGAATTGAGCTGCCACCACGTAAAACATTTATTAAATGCATACCATTACAAATCCCAAAAAACGGGATTCTTTTTTTTAGGGCTTTTTCACCAATTGCATATTCAAAATTTTCACGAACCTCATTTAAATTTGACTCGGGATGCAGTTCTTCGCCATATCTTTTGGGATTTATATCAAAAAAACCGCCAACTATTAACAAGCCATCAATTGAATCCAGGTAATCATCAATTAAACCATAATCATATGGCAAAATAACTGCGGCACCGCCATTATGGTTTATTGCCTCTATATAATTAACTCTTAGTGCATAATAATCTCGTAAAGAATAGCCATTTTGTGAGCCTTCTTTAAAATCTGGAACTATACCAATAACCGGTTTAGATGTTTTCATTGTTAATTATAATAACTCTTTGGTAGCAGCTATTGCTGCGATTCTGGCAATAAGAGAATTTACCATATTAAAATGGCCATCTTGATATTTTGGCTCAATTCTTGCCATATCAAGATCCATACTATCAAAAAATATAGCCCCTGCAGCATTAAGGCTACTCAAATCATCTCTTGATTGGTTTACACGATATAAATTACCAATTACTTGACCATCAACTAAGTAAATCAAAGGCTCAGCTGGCATATTATCAATCTTGTCAATAGTTGGGATACCCTCTTGAATTATTACTCTATTATTTGCAATTGAACCTTTAGTGGCACTCATTTTATTGCGATCTTTTTTGTTAATTTCTAAAATATCATTTGCAGAAGTCACCTTCCAAACGGCCATACCATAAGTTCCGCTATCAGCTTTAACAAAACAATATGGCTCTTTATCTATATTATATTGAAGATATTTTTCCTTAGTTTTTTGCAAAATTTTATCTACTTTTTGCGCCAATTCATCAATACCAACTCTATCTTTGAAGTTAATATTTTCACAAATATCAACAAAAGTCGTTATTAACCATGGATCTACTTCTAAAATTTTAGAAATTTGCTTGGCTATTTCATTAAATTTTGTAAAATGATTAAATTTGCTACGATTATACCAGCCAATTTTTGTTGATGGAATTATTGGCGCTGTGCAATCTTTTAGAATTTCTGGAACTCCTTCAGACAAATCATTATTTAAAATCACTAAACCAACCTCACAATCATTTACCAAAATCTTATTTTGATTTTTGATTACTGGATTTAGCTCAACCAAGTCGCCAGTTGCATCTTGAAAATTTGTTGGTTTATCAATTTCTGGAATTAACGAACCAATTTTAACCACTCTTTTAAAAGATAGAATTTTTTGTAAATTTTTGACATTGGTCAAATAATTTAAATTTCTTGTGTGACTTTCAGGAATGATTGCAATATTTTTTGCTTCTGGAAAATTCTTAGATAAAAAATCATCCGCTGTTTTTTGCGCCAACTCAATAGATTTTGCCGATAAATTATTAAATCCGGCAGGAAAACAGTTGGTATCTACTGCTGAAATTTTGAAACCGCTATTTCTTACATCAACAGAATTATAAAAAAGAGGACTATTTTCCAAAAAACTTTCATTAAAAAAAGCTTCTAGCTCAAAATTCTTTTTTGTAATTTGACTTGCTATTAGCTCAACGACTTTCTTTTCTAAGCTTAGTTGAGTCTTATAGAGCTGGTTTGGTGAAGTTTGCGGCATATGATTTGGCTTTAATTTTTGGCTTAGCTAGCTCCTTAACCTCATATTGATAATTGTTTTTTTTAGCAAAGTTTATTGCCAAATCTTTACTAGCAAACTCATATTTAAGTTGTGAATTGGTATTTTTGGCAGAAATCCAACCCATTAAAGGCTCTTTAAAGCGATAATTTTCATTACCAGCGAATATGACAAGCCATTTACCGGTATTTTTTTTACCGGATTGCATGGCTGATTTTGGATTTTGATAAATAATTAGCTTTGTCATTTTGCCAAATTCATTTGCCTTTATTGACATTATTCTATTTTCTTTCGCCAAAAAGTCGAAGCAACATTATAAATAGATTTATAAAGTCCATATAAAGATTTAGAGCCCCTATCACTGCCGCCTTATTTGCAAGCTCTGCATTACCAGCAAATTGATAGTAATTTTGTTTTATTTTTTGCGTATCGTAAGCGATAAGCCCAATAAAAATTAAAGAACCAATAATTGATATCGCAAAGTCAAATGCAGAACTTTGCAAAAAGAAATTAACCAACATTGAAATTAATATTGCAAATAAACCCATCATCAAAAAAGATCCCCAAGAAGTTAAGTCTTTTTTAGTGCTGTAGCCATAAAGACTCATTGCACCAAAAACTGATGCAGTTATAAAAAAAACTCTCGTTATGCTAGTAGCGGTAAATGCAATAAAAATCGTTGAAAGAGAGATTCCCATTAAGGCCGCATATATGTAGAGATAAGTCTTAGCTTTTTGAGAAGAAATTGAATTAATCTTAGCAGCAATAAAAAAAACAAAAATAAGTGGCGCAAACATAACTATATAAGCTAGTGGCGTTCCAAAAAATAAAGCCATCAAGTTAGGAGATGAAGATATTAGAAGAGCAACCACGCCAGAAATTCCTAGCGCGAATGACATATGATTATATACCTTAACCATATATTCACGAAGAGATGCATCATAAGTAGCATCTTTGCTAGCAGATAAGTTAGCAGAAAAAGATCTATTATTAAAGTTAGACATTTTATGTTATTAATTTAAATTAATGATATATTCATACTCGTTAATGAATCCTAGGTTAAATTTAATTCTTAGTCAAGAGTTTTTCAATGGTTAAAAATATAATTGCCCTTAATGGCATAACAGGAGCCGGAAAGTCAACAATTGGTCAAAAGCTTGCCCAAACATTAGATTATTACTTTATAGATAGCGATCAAGAGATTCAAGATCGACTCGGTAAAACAATAAATCAAATTTTTGAAGAAGATGGTGAGGCTTATTTTCGAAAAATTGAAAAAGAATTAATTTTTGAAATAGTCTCCAGAAATGAAAAATTAATCATTGCCCTTGGAGGCGGATCCTGCATGGATCAAGAGATTCTAAATAAATTAAAAGAAAAGGCGACAACAATTTGGCTTAAGGCTGATTTAGAAACAATCATGCAAAGATTGAAAAATAAAACTAATCGCCCTTTACTTAATAATGGTGATAAAAGAAAAATTTTACTTGATTTGATAGAAAAAAGAACTCCGATTTATTGTCAGTCTGATATGGCTATCGAGATTGACAACAAAGAGGGAGATAAAATAGTTCAAGAAATAATTAATCTAATTAAATAATGACAGCTGAAACTATAGAAAAAATTAGTTTAGATCTGAAGGATCGTAGTTACGATATTTTTATCGGCAATAAAGCAATTAGCAAATTGCAAGAATTTATAAAAAAAAATAATTACAGCAAAGTTTTTATAGTCACAGACTTCAATGTTGCCAATCATCATTTAGAAGAAATAAAAAAACTCTTACCTGAGGCCAGTACCTTAATTGCTGATGCAGGAGAGCAAACCAAATCCTTTGCAGGTCTCGAAGATTTATGCGAAAGACTTCTTGAACAAGGAATTGATCGAAAATCATTAATTATTGCAGCAGGGGGAGGTGTGGTTGGAGACTTAACTGGACTAGCTGCTGCAATTTTAATGCGCGGCATAGATTTTGTTCAGGTACCAACTACTCTCTTATCAATGGTTGATAGCTCAGTTGGTGGCAAAACAGGGGTAAACTGTCGATCTGGCAAGAATTTGGTTGGGGTTTTCTATCAACCTAAATTGGTTATTTGCGATCTTGATTTTTTAAAATCATTACCTCTGCGTCAAATAAGATCAGGATATGCTGAAATATTAAAATATGGATTAATTTACGATAAAAGATTTTATAATTTTTTAAGCAAAAACTTTACAAAAATTCTTTTGCTTGACGAGGAAAACCTTGCTCATGCCATCAAAAGATCTTGTGAAATCAAGGCGCAAATTGTTGCTGAGGATGAAAAAGAGCATGATATCAGGGCAATTTTAAACTTTGGACATACTTTTGCCCATGTGCTAGAGGCTGAAACCGACTATAGCAACCTCTTAAATCATGGTGAGGCTGTAGCGATTGGCATGCTAATGGCCGCCCAAATGTCATGCAATCAAAACATGCTCCAAAAAAAGGATGTAGAAGAAATAAAAAACCACTTAAATGATTGCGGATTTAATCTAGATTTAAAATCAATTAAGCATAGCTGGAAAAAGTCAAAGCTAGTTAAGTATTTGGCTAAAGACAAAAAATCACAAAATAATCAACCAAGATTTATTTTGTTAAAAACTATTGGCAATGCTGTTATTAAGAAATTTGAATCTACCAAAGAGTTTGAGGAAGTGATTCAACAATTTGGCGCTAGTTAACAATCAAAATAAATTATAGTATGCTTTAGAAAATATTCTGAAGTAAAATTTTATACAATTAGCTAAATATTAGAAGTTTTGCACTTGTTTATTGTTTAGCTTAATTTAAAAATTTAACCAGCTAATTTAGCAATTTCACTAATTATTATTAACCTGGTTGATAAAATAAGTGATTAAAATTTAACCAAACCCACAATTAATTAAATCAAAAAGAAAAAAATGTCTATAAACAAAGTTATACTAGTCGGCAATGTTGGTCAAGATCCAGAAATCAGATCAACTCAAGATGGTCGTGAGATTGCAAACTTCTCTGTTGCCACCACCGAAAGCTGGAAAGATAAAACAACTGGCGAAAAAAAGGATAAAACCGAATGGCATCGTGTGGTTATTTTTTCGCAAGGATTGGTTGGTATTGTAAAAAACTATGTAAAAAAAGGTAGCAAGCTTTATCTGGAAGGACAGCTACAGACCAGAAAATGGACTGATAATCAAGGAATTGAAAAATATACAACTGAAGTTATTTTGCAAAATTATAACTCTTCTTTGCAACTTTTAGATTCAAAAAGAGATTCATCTGCAGAGCAAAATTATTCAAATTATAACAATAGCACTTCCAACCAATCAAGCAATGACAATGTTACGGTTGAAGAAATTGACGATGAAATTCCTTTTTAATTTCTATAAAAAATCTTTAATCGATATATAGATCAATGCCTGAAATTACTATTGATAAGAAAAAATACAAAGTTGAAGAAGGTTTAACCATAATTCAAGCTTGCGAACAAGCTGATATAGAGATTCCGCGCTTTTGTTATCATGAAAGATTGTCGGTAGCCGGCAATTGCAGAATGTGTCTAGTTGAGGTTGTTGGCGGCCCGCCAAAACCAGTTGCTTCTTGCGCAATGCCAGTAAATGAAGGCATGGAAATATTTACAAACTCGCCAATGGTAAAGAAAGCGAGAGAAGGAGTGATGGAGTTTTTATTAGCCAACCATCCTCTTGACTGCCCAATCTGCGATCAAGGAGGGGAGTGCGATTTGCAAGATCAGGCATATCAATACGGCCGTGGCAAAAGCGAATATTGCGAGAATAAGAGGGCGGTAAAAGATAAGTATATGGGACCTCTAATTAAAACCCATATGACGCGCTGTATTCATTGTACTAGATGCGTTAGATTTATTGAAGATATAGCTGGAACCTGCGAAATTGGCGCCGCAAATCGTGGTGAAAATATGGAGATTACCACCTATCTTGAAAAATCGATTTCTTCAGAGCTTTCAGGAAATATTATTGATTTATGTCCGGTTGGGGCTTTAACTTCAAAACCATACGCTTTTAAAGCTAGAAGCTGGGAATTAAACAAAACTAGCTCTATTGATATAATGGATGGCGTTGGTAGCAATATCAGGATTGACTCTCGTGGTGTAGAAATTATGAGAATTTTACCAAGACTAAACGAGGATATTAATGAAGAATGGATCTCAGACAAAACAAGATTTTGCTATGACGGCCTTAAATATCAAAGACTTGATAAAGCATATATCAAGAAAGACGGCAAGCTTGTTGCTTCAAACCAAGAAATCGCAATTTCTGAAGCTGCTAAAAGATTAAGCTCTACAGACCCTAACAAGATTGCCATTTTGACCGGTCAACTTTCATCACTAGAAGAAATATTTATCTTAAAAAAAATTAGCGATCATCTAAAAATTGAACAAATAGATTGCCGGCTTAATGATGAAAAAATAAAGGCAAGCGATCCTATGTCTTACTTGTTTAATACAACAATTTCAGGAATTGAAGAGGCTGATTTTTGTTTAATAATTGGTAGCAATCCAAGAAAAGATGCGCCAATTATTAACGCTCGAATCAGAAAGAGATATTTAAGTGGTGAACTAAAAATTGCAGCTATAGGTTGCAACAGCGACTTAACTTATAAATATCTAAATTTAGGTCGAGACCTGTCGGTTATTGAAGATATTTTGGCCAATAAGCATGAGATATGCAATGATTTAAAAAACTCCAAAAAGCCTATGCTAGTTTTTGGTCGTGATGCTATAAATAAAAATAATGGCTATGAGGCAATGCATCTAATCAAATCGCTAGCAGAAAAATTTGGTTTTATTAAAAAAGATTGGAATGGATTTAATTTTCTTGCAAGATCAAGCGGGGTTATAAACGGCCTAGCGCTTGGATTTAGCAATGATTTGACAACATGTTCCAAAATAATTGATAAATGTCAAAATGGCGATATTGAGACTGTTGTTTTGCATGGCGTTGATGATGATATCGATTTTGAAAATTTAAACAAATGCTTTGTGATTTACATTGGTTCACATGGTGATAGGGGAGCTCACGTGGCAGATATAATTTTGCCATCAGCTAGCTTTGCTGAAAAGGAAGCGTCTTATATTAATGTTGAAGGACGCATTCAAAAAACTCAAAAAGCGGTTGCAAATTTAACCAACACAACAAGAGATTTTGATTTATTGATAAATTTAGCCAAAGAAATTGGCTGCGATTTAGAATCAAAAAATCATAGCGATATGACCTATTCCACCTATAAAGCTCTTGGAGCCTATGAAAATTCTTTTATCACTAGCAATTATCTATGGCAAAAAGCGAGTAAAAAAGCCGATAAAATTAAAGGAATAATTCAGGCTCAAGATTATGACTTCTATCTAACCAATCCAATTGCTAGAGCCTCTAGAATTTTGAATAAATGCAGCGCCGAAAATAATCAAAGCTAGAATTTTAACGACTCAAAAAAAGGAGATTTTGTTAGTTCGTTATTTATGCTATTTTAGTTTTGTTATCAAAAATTGTTTAATCTAAGCATTTTATTGTTATAAATACATAGCAAACTATCTGACAATCTAAGACTAAATTGCCTTGCGACAATTGGGATAACCACATAATTGTCACGAATTATGTAATTTAGTTGCTGCTCAACACCGTTTGCGCTAACCATGCTGATATTTGGAATTACTTGATTATCGTTAGCAAATTGAAAATAGGTTTCTTTTTCATTATCGTAGACTTTTATTGGCGCGATATTATCAGCTTTTCCAGCCACTCCATAATCAAAATTCAAATTAGCCCCTTCGGGATTTCTAGTTAAGATATCTGGCAAATCTTCATCAACTTTAGGAATAGGAAACGGAGTTTTGATGCTATCGCTATCAACTACGACCATTTCTGGCTGAGGCTCTGGCATTGCAATATTTGGCACAGTCAATTGCGGTGGCAACGGAAGAGGCTGGCCAATTTGTGGATAAAAAAAGCGCACCGTGTAGACTAGATGTTCGTCGGCTTTGCCCGTAAACTCATCAGACCTAATATCAAAATGGTAGGTTCTTTTATTGGTAATTATTGTCATATTTGTGTGAGCTGCTATTTCTAGCGGCCTAACAAAAAGTCTTTTGCCAGCCGGTGTTAGGCGCCAAGCGAAAGCCTCACCAATTGAAATCATCTCTATTTCTTCATCTTCTGAAAACTCGATAAAAGACTGATAGTTGTAAAAAAACTTCAGCTCATAAACCTCATTTGGATTATAAACCAAAGTTCTAATTCTTGAATCAGTTGTGATAGGTACTTGCGCAAAAGTAGGGACAGCTAAAAAAATGAAGCAGAGAAAAAGGGCGGATAATTTCAAAATTTTGTTTAAATGGCCGAACATTTTAATTTTAACTCAATCTTATAGCGCAAACTTTAAAATTTACAAATTGCATTATAAACATATCACGATAAACTAATTTTTACCTTCAGAAATATTAAGCAATAGTTCTTTTTAACATAATTTTCAAAGATTGGCTACAGCTTTTTAACTCTTACTAATATCCAGTAAAAATTTCTTTTTCGATTAGCAAGCTATCAACCTGAAAACCAAGAGGATTAATCATTCTATCCTCAGCTGTTAGCTCAATATTTGGCGCAAAATAAAAAGACATTGTTACCACCTCATCATTCCTGATGGTTGGAGAGTTATCGCTGGTTTTAATTATTCTTAATATTCTTAATTTAAGATTATTGGCATCTAGATAGCGCATAGTTTTTATTTTAACCTCGATATTACCGCTTACACCAAGGATCCTTGGGTTAATTCGCGACCTAAAATCTGAATATACTGATGGCACCGAAAACAATCTAACTTCTTCAGCATCTTCTTTATAAGTCTTTGGATCATAACCTAGAGCCGAATTAAGAAATTTATTAATAAAGTAATTTCTTATAGCTTCTTGACCTGTATATCTACTTGCAGTGTTTGGATCAACAACTGTGGCAACTCCAGTTTTTTGTTCTAGCTCTATGACATAAGGATCTAGAGATTTTGATGAAATGATTTTTTTAACAAATAATACAGCTACAGCTACAGAAATAATTGAAAGCGCAGTTAAAATTAATAATATATTTCTTTGAACAACAACAATTTGATATCTGTTTGAATACCAACTTTTAATTTCAAGCTTGTGATTGGTATTTTTCTTTTTTGTTAGAGCTATCATTGAGATCTTAGAAACTAAGGGTTGCAAAGATTAAAATATTACAATAAAAGTAAGCTAAAGTTGCAGCTTAATAATTCAAGTTTTATTAAATTTACTTAAATTGGATTATTATTCACTATAAAAAAGGAAGGGTGAGAAAATATATTCTAACATTGCCTAGACACTGTTAACTAATTATTTTGTTTTAGTTTTTGAGGTAGTTTTTAGCGATTTTTTTGCAAAATTTTTAAAAATATCAGGTTATATTTTGAAAAATTTTACAAAAAAAAGAGTAAAAACTAGCCAAAATAATAAAATGAAATAATTAGTTAACAGTGTCTAAAGAACGATATAATTATTTTTGATTATTTGCTCCCGTAGCTCAGGGGATAGAGCATTGGTTTCCTAAACCATGTGCACATGTTCGAATCATGTCGGGAGCGCCACTATTTTTTGTTTTAATGATTAAGATCGGTAATATAAATTTAACAGACAATGTTTTGTTAGCACCAATGTCAGGTGTAACTGACTTACCATTTCGTAGATTGGTAAAAAAATTTGGAGCTAGCTTAGTAATTTCAGAAATGATCGCTTCTAGAGCTATGATTCTACAAACCAGAGAATCTTTGCTAAAAGGAAAAAAAGACAAAGATCACTTTCCGATGTCGGTTCAAATTGCCGGCTGTGATCCAGAGGTTATGGCTGAGGCGGCTAAGCTCAACGAAGATTTGGGTGCCGATATAATTGATATCAATTTTGGTTGCCCCGTAAAAAAAGTAGTTAATGGCTTTGCAGGAAGCGCTTTAATGAAAGACGAAGATTTGGCAACAAGCATCATGGAAAAAGTTGTTAAAGCGGTAAAAATTCCTGTCACTATGAAGATGAGATTGGGCTGGAATTATGAAAATCTTAATGCGCCATCCTTAGCCAAAAAGGCTGAAGACGCTGGTGTAAAGATGTTAACAGTGCATGGCCGTACTCGTTGTCAGATGTATAATGGCAGCGCAAATTGGCAAGAAATTGCAAAAGTTAAAGAAGTGGTAAAAATTCCGGTAATTGCTAATGGCGATATCAAAAACTCTGATGATGCCAAAAAAGCAATGGAACTTTCTAAAGCTGATGGTGTTATGGTGGGAAGAGCTTGCTACGGAAAACCATGGTTAATTAACCAAATTTCTGCCGAAATAAATAAAAACGAAATAATCGAGGCTCCTAATATTTTTGAACAAAAAGAAATTGTTATAGATCATTTGAAGCAAATGATTGAGCATTATGGAGAAAAGGTAGCAATTCCACTAGCTCGCAAACATATTGGTTGGTATAGTTCTGGTCTTAAAGATTCAGCAGAATATCGCGCCAAAATTAATACCACTCAAGGCTCTAAAAATGTAATTGCTGAAGTTGAGGCGTTTTATGATAAACTGAGCACCTTTAACTAACACCAAATTCGATCTTTAGATACACTATAAAAAAACTTTTTAACGGCGCCTAATCAAAAATTTTGAATCAAGCGTTTAATTTTTAGGCGGGATTAAAACGAGAGATCCTGTAGTTTTTCTTGATTCTAAGTCTTGATGAGCTTTGGCCACGTCTTTAAAATCATAAGTGGTAATTTTGGGCTTAATAACCCCTTTTTCAGTGGCTGCAAATACTTCATTAGCTGACAACACTAATTCTGTCCTATTGGATTTGTACATTGCCATAGTTGGTCTAGTAACATAAAGAGAATTGGCAAACAAATAATTCAAATCTAGCGGCTCAGTTTTACCAGAAGCTTCTCCGTAATTAACGCACATTCCCATCGGCCACAAACATTGCAAAGAATTGTGCAAAGTATCCTTGCCAACTCCGTCATAGACCAACCCAACACCTTGCTGATTAGTGATTTCAGTAACCCTTTGTACAAAATCTTCTTTTTTATAATTTATAATATGATCGCATCCTAAACTTTTGGCAAAACCTATTTTTTCTTCGTTGCCTACAGTGCCAATAACCTCAATCCCTAAATGCTTGGCCCATTGACATAATATATGACCAACTCCACCAGCAACCGCATGAATCAAGATTCTTTTAGCTCTTTTGGCAATATAAACTCGATGCAACAAAGCATGAGCCATTAAACCCTTATGCAAAACAGCAGCGACTTGAACATCACTTAGATTGTTTTGGGCGCTTACCACAAATTGCTCAGCAATAGCTCTTTTTTGACAGTAAGATCCAATTCCTCCAGTGGCATAAGCAACCCTTTCTCCTTCATGAAAATTTTTTACTTTACTACCAACCGCTTCCACGTAACCACAAGCTTCCATACCCAAAATTGCTGGCATGCTAGAAATCGTATATTGACCTTTTCGAAAACAAATATCAAAAAAATTAACTCCGATAGCACTATGTCTTATCAAAACCTCATTGGCCCTTATTTTGGGTGAATCAACTTTTATTGGTTTAAGATCTTTTGCTTTACAATATTTATTAACCAAAACTGCTTGCATTTCCATAATTTTATCTATTTAAAATTAACCTTCTTATTAAAGAAACTTGAAAATATTTTATCTATATTTTAATAAATTCACTGACTGATTCACTAAATGCAACATCAAAATCTCTTTGTTTTAGATATAGAAACAATTCCTGATACTAATGCCGCTAAAAACCTTCTTGATCTTCCTAATGCTTCTCAAGAAGAGCTAAGAGAAGGTTTAACTAAATATCATCTTGATATTACAGATCAAAAAAATTCTTTTTTGCGACAACCTTTTCACAAAATTGTGGCCATTGGCTTTCTTGAAGCGCAAATAATTCGCGATTTTGATGGGGTAGAATTTTACAAAATCACTGAAATTAGATGTGGTGGTAACGAAGAAACCCTTGAAAGCGAATTAATTTCGGGATTCTTCAATCATCTTAAAAAGATTCAGCCAAGATTTGTTAGTTTTAATGGTCGTGGTTTTGACATGCCAGTTTTAAAATATGCTGCTATGAAGCATCAAGTTGAAGCTGGATGGTTTTATAAGATGGGCGACAAATGGAATAATTATAATCAGCGCTACTCTCTAGATTGGCATTGCGACTTAGCTGATGCTTTTAGCGATTTTGGAGCTTCGGCAAGAGTTAAAATGAATGAGCTATGTGCTGCTTTTAATTTACCTGGCAAAATTGGTGTCGATGGCTCACAAGTTATGTCTATGTTTGACGAGGGTAAGATAAAAGAAATTCGTGATTATTGTGAAAGCGATGTAATTAACACTTACTTACTTTACTTGATTTATCAACATCACAATGGATCTCTTTCAAAAAACTCGTTTGACAAATGCAAAAATGAACTCAAACTTTTTTTACAAAGCAAGGTGAATTCTAAATCTCATTTTGCTGAATTTTTAAAATTTTTATAAACTGTATAAAATAAAAAATTATGAAAAAGACCTTTTTTAAATCTTTAGTAATTGCTTTATTTACTCTTAGCTTAACAACTTCTTGTGCCATGATTTCTGGTAAACAATGTCACAACAAAAGCAACAAAGAGTGTGATAAAATGTGCAAATCAAGCAAAGACTCTTCTAATAAGTGTCAATGTAAGTCATCTAAAAAATAAATTAAAAATAACTTAAGCCAATCTTTAATAAATTATTTATTGGCTTAAGTTTATCTAAATAACCCCAATTTCGCTTTTTTAATAGTAACTGAATTTTGGCTTTTTTTGCTACAAATAAGCTAATTTTTACCTAAATATGCTGAATATTAAGGTAAAAATTAACTCATTTTCGCTAAAAAATATCTCAAAATCAGCAATATTAAAAAAGCGAAATTGGGGGTTAAATAAAAAATAGTATTAGCTATTGAACTTAAATTTATAATATAAGATAGCAAATAATGGGTTTAGATGACTTTTTAAACAAAGCCGAACAATTCCATCAAACAAAAACTCAACTTTTTGAGAAATATATTTCACACATACTTCTTTTTATCTTTAGAATTCTAGTCTCATTGACTTTCTTTCAAATTGGTGTTGAATCCTTGGATGATATAGATTCTTCTATTTTTCTTTTTAGAAGTAATTATTATATTGCTACAATAAATCCC
Organism: Alphaproteobacteria bacterium; assembly: GCA_030835905.1. Classification (GTDB taxonomy): domain Bacteria; phylum Pseudomonadota; class Alphaproteobacteria; order Rickettsiales; family UBA1997; genus UBA1997. The sequence goes on along the minus strand of JAURQX010000035.1, from coordinate 18,605 downwards.
GCTTTAGCTGTTTATGGTGCTGTCTTTTTTGAAATATTATGCTCAATAATGCTAATTATTGGCGCTTTTGCAAGAATTGCTAGCTTCGGATTAGTTATTATAACTCTAGCTATTCAATATTTAATCATAACTGATGGCTACTATCTTCACTGGTTAGTGATGCTGCTGACAATTCTTACTTTTGGCCCAGGAAAAATAACTTTAAGCAATCTTCTAAAAAAAGTTGCTACATTATTTAAGACTAAAAGAATGTTTGGTAGAAATTCCATCAATCGCTTATGAAATAATAATGAAGTATTTAATAACATTAGCTTTTTTTGCCATACCTAATACCGCACTTGCCAATAATTCTTTAGCACATTCTATAACTAGCTTTCTTGACTTAGTCATATTGCCCGTAACTTCTTTTTTAGCCTTTTTATTTCTGGGTGCTAATTATTCGTTTTTTGGTCATGAAATACAAATTACTATATTAGGTCTACCCTTAATCGTTGCTTGGTTAATTTTTGCCGGCTTGTTTTTTACCATAAAATTAAAATTTGTTAATATTAGATTATTTAAACATGGAATTGATGTTGTTCGTGGCAAATATATAAGTAATGAAGGCAGTGATGGTAAAATTACTCCGTTACAGGCCTTATTTACTGCAGTTTCAGCAACTGTTGGTCTTGGAAATATTGCTGGAGTGGCTATTGCTATTTCAATTGGTGGCCCAGGTGCAGTTATATGGATGATGATTGCTGCCTTTTTTGGTATGTCGACTAAATTTACCGAAGTTTCAATGGGTCAAAAATATCGTCGCACTAAAGATGGTCATTTACTAGCTGGCGCTTTTTATTATTTAGAAGATGGCTTAAAAGATCATGGCAAAGAAAAATTAGGAAAATTTTTAGCTAAATTAGCTGCTATTTTTTGCATAGGTGGTGCGATTGGCGCCGGAATAATGTTTCAAGCAAATCAAAGTGTTTCAATTATTGCTGAAAGCTTTAACCTTGGCCAATCTCTTAAGGCTTTAATTGGCCTTGTTTTAGCAGGATTGATTGCCTTTGTTTTACTTGGTGGAATTGTTCGTGTAGCGCATATTTCTGAAAAAATTGTGCCCTTAATGGCTTTAATTTATATTGTTATGTGCATTGCAGTGCTTGTTGTTCATAATGATAAAGTTTTATCAGCAATTAACTTGATATTTACTTCAGCATTTAGCCAAAATGCTGCTTATGGTGGAGTAATTGGCGCTATAGTTCAAGGATTTAAAAGAGCAGCGTTTTCAAATGAGGCTGGACTTGGGAGCGCTCCTATCGCTCACGCTGCTGCAAAAGTAAGTCATCCAATGCAAGAAGGATCCGTCTCAATATTAGAGCCATTCATTGATACCATTACAATATGCTTTTTATCAGGAATTGTAATTGTAACCACTGGCGCCTATTTAGATAGCTCTAGTGACGGAATTTTAATCTCTCAGGCCGCTTTTAATTCTGTTGCGCCTTGGTTTACTTACTTGTTATCATTGGTTGTTTTTCTGTTCGCTTTTTCAACAATGCTAACCTATAGCTATTATGGTAAGCAAGCTTGGACATATTTAACAAAAGGCAAACATCTAAAAATTTGCTATACTATTTTTGCAGTTTTTGTTTTTATTGGCTCAATGCTAAAAATTGGCACCGTGATTGACTTGGCCGATATTTTATTCTTAATTATGTCAGTACCTAACTTGATTGGACTTTATATTATGAGTGGTACTATAAAAAAAGAATTGGAAGATTATATTAAAAAATTGAAGTAATATAACGCCAATTTGCATTATAAAAATTATTCACCGCGATAAATTGTGGCATTATTTTCGGTTTCTTCTAATCTAATTTCGTATAAATTTGGTAATTTTGGTTTTAGCCATCGCCAAATAACTACTGCAATATTCTCAGCTGTTGGCATAAGACTCCCCTTAAATTCATCAATATCTTCGTTTAGATATTTATGATCCATCTTATCATAAACCTCCTTTCTAATAATTTGTTTTAAATCTTTAAAGTTCATAACCATACCGGTTTCTTTATCGATTTTTGCTTTAATAGTTACAAATAAATTAAAATTGTGACCATGACAATTGGTACATTTTTCATATATTTCTAAATTTTTTTGATGGGAAAAATTTGGATTATATAAGCGATGCGCTATACACAAAGATTCTTTACGAGTGATATATGAAGTAAAATTACTCATTTGAGTTTATTATTAAGATTGAACCACTGATATGACCACATTGATCATCGTCACATAAATAGATAATATTTTTAGCAATATCTTGAGGTTTAGTTGAGGTTTTTAAATTTGGTGCAGCTTGTTTTAACATATGAGTATCAACCGCCCCAGGAGCAATTGCATTTACCCTAATATTAAATTCTCTACCTTCAACTGCCAAACTTTCAGTTAGTCCTGTGATTGCAAATTTAGAAGTTACATAAGAACTAAAACCTGCAAATTTTTCAAAATTTTGCAAACCTCCTAAAGAACTAATATTTATAATATTACCTCCTTTATTTTTCATATAATTAAAAGCTTCGAAACAACATAAAACCGAACCTTTCAAATTAACATCAATCAGTCTTTGCCAATCATTAATCTTTAAATCTATAAATTTTTGATTTTGAATAATAGCTGCCGCATTTATTAAAATATCAACTGCACCAAAATTATTTTTAGCAAATTTAAATAACTCGATTACTTCGTTTTGATTAGAAATATCGCATTTTTTATAGATTAAATTGCCTGATTTTTGCTTATTATTATCTACAACATTTTTTAGATCTCTTTCATTTGTTGAACAAATTAATACATTATATCCCAAATCTAAGAATACCTTGGCACAAGCCAAACCTACACCCCTAGAGCCACCTGTAATAATAACATTTTTTATCATTTTTACCTATTTATACTTAATTATCTTATGTTAATAAAATGTTAACAACTTTGAATTACTATTAATAACTTATTTTTATTAATTTTATTAACAATTCTATTAACAGTATTTTTCTAGTTAATAAAAAATAATTTTTCTTAACATGAATTTTTATTTTTTGTAAAATTCTTTTATATCAAGCGAAATTTAATATTTCTTGTTAAAAAAACTGTTAATAAAATGTTTAAAAAAGTTATAAAATAATTAACAACTCTATTAATATTATTATAAATTTATATAAATGAGTTATATAGTAGATGTATTAAATAAAAAAGATTTAAAAAATAAAAAACCACCTATTTGGATTATGCGTCAAGCTGGTCGATATTTGCCAGAATATCGAGAAGCTAGAAGTAAGGCAGGAAGTTTTTTAGATCTCTGTTATAATCCAAAGCTAGCATGTGAAGTTACTCTACAACCAATTAAAAGATTTAATTTTGATGCTGCAATCATCTTTTCTGATATTTTAGTTATTCCTCACGCCTTAGGATGCGATTTAAAATTCATTGCTGGTGAAGGTCCTAAATTATCAAAAATATCATCTAGTAATGATTTAAAAGCCCTTAAAATTAATAAAATTGATTCATTTCTAAAACCTGTTTTTGAAGCGGTTAGTTTAACTCGTCAAAATTTATCAAAAGATAAGGCTTTAATTGGTTTTGCTGGTTGCCCTTGGACTTTAGCTTGTTATATGATTGAGGGTGGTGGTTCTAAAAATTTTGACGAAACAAGAAAATTAGCTATTTTTAATCAAGAGTTTTTTGGGGATTTGATAGATATCTTAACCCAAAGTATTATTAGATATTTATCGTTAAAAATTGAAGCTGGAGCTAATATTGTAAAGCTTTTTGATTCCTGGGCTGGTTTGTTACCACCAAGTGATCTAAAAAAATGGGTGTTTGAGCCGGTTAAAAATATTGTTAATAAGTTAAAGGAAAAATACCCAGATATACCCATTATTTGTTTTCCAAAAGGTATTGGAGTAAATTATAAAGATTTTGTTAATTATGTTAATTGTGATTGTGTAGCTGTTGATCAAAATTTGCCAAGAAATTGGATAGTCGAAAATCTGCAGGAAAAAACAACTATTCAAGGAAATTTGGATAATTTTTTACTGGCTTTTGGTAGTAAAAAAGAAATTCAAAAAGAAGTTGAAGATATTTTGCAAAAATTTAGTTCAAAACCTTTTATTTTTAACTTAGGACATGGTATTTTACCGCAAACACCAATTGAAAATGTTGAATTTTTGATTGATTTAGTTAGAATGTAGCTTTTTTACCTCGACTAACTTAACTAATCTATTATTTGAGTCAATTATTCGAAAATTAAGGCCAAATTCTTTAATCTCTTCACCAATTTCAGGAACGCGATTAAATAAAAATAGTACCAACCCACTTATGGTTTGATATTGCTCATCGTCATTACTAATCTTGGTTTTTATTAGATCTTGAGCTTTTTTAACTTCAACTCGTCCACCAAATTGAAAAGTGTCGTCATCTATTTTTCTGATACAAAAGAATGAGTCGTGTTCCATAATATCGTGCTCGTCTTCAATCTCTCCAACTATCTCTTCAACAACGTTTTCAATGGTTACTAAGCCGTCAATACCACCAAACTCATCAAGAACCATAGCGATATGAACTCTAGCGATTCTCATTCTAAGCATAACATCGCTAATTCTCATTGATCCTGGAACGAAGAGAATTTTTCGAAGAATGTTATCGATGTTAAAATTTTGATCTTCTTTACATAAAAATCTGGCTAGATCTTTAGTGTGGATAAAGCCAGCAATTTCTTCATTATTATTTTTAAAAACTGGTATTCTGGTGTGACCATCTTCATTAATAACTTTTTTAATTTCTTCTAAGGTTGAGTTATATTTGACGGAAATGATATCTGTTCGTGGGGTCATAATGTTATAAACTTTTTTATCGCCAAAATTAGCGATGTTTTTAAACATTATTTTTTCTTCAAGGCTTATTAATCCTTCTTTATGATAATCTTCAACAAGATGAGTTAAAACAGAGGAAAATGATTTTTTGGTTTTTTTGCCAAAAAGATTTATGAAAAAGTTAAAAAATCTTATAAAATTGAGTCTTTTTTTATATATTTTACTCTTGGGATAGTCTTCGGAGTTTGAATTATTACTCATTAAAAAAATTAAATATTAATATAAGGGTTTTTTATGTTAAGATTTTCAAGAATTTTAATTTCTAGATTTTCCATTTCTATAGCTTCTGCCTCACTTTCATGATCAAAGCCAAGAAGATGTAATATACTATGTAAAATCAAATGGGTCAAATGATTTTTAAAAATTTTATTTTGCTTTTTTGCTTCTTGGTCAATTTTTTCACACGATATTATGATATCACCAAGGAAAGTATAGTTATTTTTAATATTTTTGTAAATAATTTTTTCTATTTCATCTCTACTAAAATGTGGAAAAGATAAAACATTGGTCGACTTATCTTTGTTTCTGGTATGCTGGTTTATTTTTTTAATTTGCTGATTATTGGTGAAAGTAAAGGCAATAGTAGTAAATTTACTGTTTTTTAGGATTTCTTTTAATGGACTTTGTTTAAATAAATTTTGGCAAATTTCTTCAATTTTCTTTTGGAATGATTTTTCATCTTTGAAATAAAGAAAACATTTTTTTGATCTTATTAAGATATCAATTTCTAGATTTTTCATTAATTTTTGATGTTTTTTATTAATTTTTGATGAGAAAAAACATCGTGAATTCTTAAATAATCAACTTTATTCTTGATAAGAAATTCTGATATCTTGAGAGTTTTACTAGTTCTATCTCCTAAAATATCAATACTATCTAAAAAGCTTTTCATCGAATGTCCTACGTAAATTGGTAACTTAAGAATTTTGTAGTTGCTAATATTTTTGAGAATTTGAATTGATTGTTTGGCGTTTTTACTAAAGCCAATACCTGGATCGAAAATTAATTGAGTTTTTTTAACGCTAAATTTTTCTAAATATTTAATTTTTTGTTGCGTCCATTTTATGATTTCGTGATTTATGTCTAAATATTGATTGATTAAAATATTGGGGTTGGCATGAATTGCTAGGTTATGCATTAAGACAGTCTTTATATTGTTTTTGGCAATAAATTCTATAATATTTTCATCAATTAAACCGCTTACATCATTAATTATATCAATTCCAAGTTGGAAAGATTTTTTAATAGTAGAAAAATGATAAGAATCTATACTGGTTTGAATTTTTTTATTATTTTTTTGGTTAAAATCTTTTACTAGAGTAATGATTTGTGGTAAAATATTTTCTAATCTTTGCCATTCTTCATCATCACTTAAAATTTGTGCGTTAGGACGAGTTGATTCGGCGCCAATATCAATTATATCAGCACCGTCTTCAAGCAATTTACGGGTCTTGTTTAGTGCGTTTTTAAGTGAAAAATATTTGCCTCCATCACTAAAAGAATCGGGTGTAATATTTAAAATGCCGACTAATTTTACCACTTTTTCTCAAATTTTTTACGAATTACTATGGCAAAAATGTTAAACAGAATTAATAACATTAATAAAATCAAAATGGCTGCTGAAGTTTTTTCTAAGAAGCCAGATTCTGGAGAATCTGACCACAGATAAATTTGTACTGGAAGAGCGGTAGTTGGATCAAAAAAATTGCGAGGAATATCGGCAATAAAAGCTACCATACCAATCATTAAAAGTGGAGCTGTCTCACCCAAGGCTCGAGAAATTGCTAAAATTGTACCAGTCATAATTCCAGGCATAGATAAGGGTAAAAGATGATGTAAGGTAGTTTGCATTTTTGAAGCGCCGATAGCCAAGGCGCCATCTCTAATGGACTGTGGAATTGAGCGAATAGTGTTACGGGTGGCAATTATTATTACTGGTAAAACTAGCATAAATAACGTCATACCACCAACCAAAGCTGAAGAGCGTGGTAAATTCATAAATTGTAAGTAGATAACTAAGCCAAGTAAGCCATAGATTATTGAAGGCACGGCGGCTAAATTATTAATGCTAATTTCAATAATGTCAGTTAAGCGATTTTTAGGCGCAAATTCTTCTAGATAAAAAGCGCACATTATAGCAATTGGGAAAGCTAAAATTAAAAATATCAAAATTATAAAAAAAGACCCAGTCAAACTAGCTCCAACTCCTGCAATCTCTGCTTCTCTTGAATCAGCAATCGTAAAAAAACTCCAATTAAACTTTATTTCGTAAGAATTTTCAGATTTTATTTGATTGAGCCATTTTTTTTGATTATTATTCAGTGATGCGTCTTGATTGTGCTTAAAGTACATGTCGGAAATTGATGAAGCACGAAGAAAAATTCTAGATTTTTTACCAAGTAAATTTGGGTTGTTGGCAATCTTTTCTTTAAGTTCTAAATTACTAATTTTGCTGATTAGTTGATAAAGTGAATTTATTTCACTAATTTCTTGGGCTTCTGGGAATTTGTGACGCAAAGCTTTTTTGATAATTTGACGATAATCAATTTGTAAAATTTCATGATTTTTACTTAAGTCAATATCAAGCGCGATCTTACTGTAAAAAAACCCACTATAACCACGAATGAAAATTGTTGATAAAAGTATAGCTAAAAAGATCATGGCGCAAACTATGGCCGATAAGCCATATATTTTAAATCTTTTTTCCTTTTTATTTCTTTTGGTTAGGTTTTTGATTTTAGTATTGGTCATTTAGAGTTATTTTTATTAGGAAATAACGATTTAATAATCATGTAAGGTAAACCTAAAATATTGATTGTGGTAGTTGAGAGTAGCGCGATAACAACATTGTCACTTAAGCTACCAAAGCCAGTAAATAATGCCAAAATCGTAATAGCAACAAAAGATAAATATATAGTAACCACCCATTTAACCCAAAAATAAATGCCTTTTTTAAGAGCTAATTCATTTTCGCTAATATCGTTTTCAATTTTTTTGCGCCTCAGCTCCTCATCTTTTTTTTGTAAATCAAAAGCATTAGGAATTTTAGGATGAATAGGCTCCTTGTTAAGGGTTGCATTTGATTTTATATTGCTAGAATTTTGTTGTGGATAGCAACCGCTTAATTGAGCAATAACTTGTTTAAATTGTTGTTGTTTAGTCATCAAAATCGCTTAACTATTGAGATTTATCCGAATTATTAAAATTTTGATATTTTAAGATAGCGTCTTTGGCTCTTTTTTTAATCAAGGAATCACTAATTTCTTTATTTGTGTCTTTGACATAAGAATAAGACCAAGGGCTATTGGCATCGTGGGTAAGTCTGCTAAGTTGGGTGCCGTCGCGATTTTTATAAACATTCCAAACTGCTTCTAAAACTTGAATAGCGTCACTATCATTTTTATCGATTATAGGATAGTCAAATTCTCCAGTTTCGGGTACAAACTCGACAGCGTAGCGACAAACTGGTGAATTGCCAAATTCTTTAAATTCATGATATATTGAAGGAATTACAGGGCCATAACGCCAAGCTTCGATTTTTTCATCGAATAATTTTTTGTTATAAACTGCTAAATACCAGCCATAGGCGAAATATACCAGCTTTATTAGTTTTAACAAAGTGATGTTTTTAATATCTTCTTCATCGGCTTTCCAAATGAAGAAATTAGCTATGTGAGCCGGGCTATAATTGGTTTGGTGGATTTTTTCTGTCATAATTTTATTAAAAAAATAAGCTAAAATTTAGCAAATTTTAACTAAATAATCTTTTTAGACGCTGTTCCTAGCTATATTTTTTCTTATAGCTCTTAATTACTGATAAGGCAACAATATTAAAGATAAAAGTCAAAACAAAAAGCGTCAAGGCCAAAGCAAAAGCTGCTAGAGTTTTTGGCGAGTCAAACTCTTGATCGCCAACAAGCAAAGTTACAATTTGAGCGGTAGCTGTTGTTACTGAGTCAAGGGGGTTAAAGGTTAGATTGGCAACCAAACCAGCAGCCATAGTTACAATCATGGTTTCACCAATTGCTCTGGAAACCCCCAGAATAATCGCACCAACAATGCTGGGCGTAGCAGCTGGTAAAACCACTTTTTTAATCATTTCTGATTTAGTGCTGCCCATTGCTAAAGCTCCATCCTTTAAAGATTGAGGTACCGCTTTTAGGGCATCATCAGTAAGTGACAAGATGAATGGAATAATCATAATACCCATTACAAAACCAGCATTTAAGGCACTCTCACTGGCAATTTTGATGCTAAATAGATCAAAAAGGTTTTTTAAAAATGGCCCTATGGTAGTTACTGCAAAATAGCCATAAACTACCGTTGGGATTCCTGCTAAAATTTCCAAAATCGGCTTTAAAACATCTCTGGTTGAGTTTTTGGCATACATCGTTAAATAAACCGCACCCATAATTCCAAGTGGAATGGCTACTGACATCGAAATTGTAGCAATTAAGAGTGTGCCTAAAAATACAGGAATAAATCCAAATGCGCTTTGACCAACTGATTGATCTTCACTAATTGCCATTTGTGGATTCCATTGAAGGCCAAAAATAAAATCAAAAAAAGATATTTTTTCAAAAAAACGCCAAGCTTCAAAAAAAAATCGAGGCAGTTATGATAATTGTAATCAAAATACCAATCCCTGCAGTTATTGATAAAACAACTTCTCCTGATTTTTCAATATGCTTTTTTGCATTGAAATTTTTTTGTTGCAAATTCTTAAGTAAAAAAAATCCAAGTGCATAAAATAATGTAATTGTAATGATTTTGATATATATGGTTAAAGGTGTTATGGAAATAATTATTGTTGCTAATAAAGACCATAAAATAAAACAATAGCTGAAATATTTGGCTAAAGAATTAAATTTTTGGTCTCTTCGTTTAAAGCGCGATTTTTTAATTTTTTTGTTTAAAATTAGCGACAAGATGATGATGGTAGCTAAAAACAGTAGAATAAGACTCATTAAATATTTAAAACTATGTCAAAAATTAGATTATATTTGGATCTAAAAATAATTAATATCGGCGATATTATAAAAATCACTGATAAAGATTTTAATTATCTAATTAAAGTCATGCGACAAAAAATCAACGACACTATTTTAATTTTTAACGGGATAGATGGCGAATTTTTGGTGAAAATCTGTAAAATTGCTAAAAAAGATTTACAGATTTTGATTATTGAAAAAATTGCTGATCTTGAAATTTTACCCAAAATCACACTAGCTTTTGCGCCAGTTAAGAATGTGCGTATTGATTTTGTGGCAGCTAAAGCTTGTGAAATGGGAGTGGTTAATTTTTGGCCAATTATTACTCAGCGAACAATAGTTGATAAAATAAATAATGAAAGATTTTTGGCCAACATTAAAGAAGCTTGTGAACAATGCGGGCGCAATGATGTGCCAAATTTACAAAAAATTACTAAATTGGGCGATTTTTTTAAAGACAAGAATTTAGATGATAAGATTTTGATACTTTGCGATGAGTCGGGAAATGCTAAAAAAGCTAGCGAAGTTTTGAGCAAATTAGGTCTAAAGAATAAAGAAATAGTGATTTTAATCGGCCCTGAAGGCGGCTTCAGCCAAGACGAATTTAAGATGATGTATGAAATTAAAAATCTTTATGCAATTTCTTTGGGCAAAAGAATATTAAGGACAGATACCGCGATAATCTCAGCTTTGGCTTTGGTTAATGAATTTGTGGCTAATGCCTAAAATGCCTAGTTTTGATAAAGTAAAGAGCAATTCCTAGTTCATTAGCTTTATCAATCACTTCTTGATCGCGCACTGAGCCACTTGGGGCAATAATAGCTTTGATATTAAATTTGTGAGCAATTTCGATATTATCGGCAAATGGAAAAAAGGCATCAGAGGCCATAAATAAAGAGTCTTGCGAGTTGTTGTTTTTAATAAAATCTGATGCTTTTTGACAGGCAATTTGGCAAGAATCGACACGACTCATCTGGCCGGCGCCAATGCCAATTGCTTTGTTGTTTTGTACTGCTACGATTGCATTAGATTTGACATGTTTGCACACTTTCATGGCAAAAACTAGATTTTGAATTTCTTGTTCATCAGCTGTTTTTTTACTAACTAACTCAAGATCATTTTTATCTATGATTTTTTGATCTAAATCTTGCACTAAAAGCCCGCCAGAAACTGATTTTATTTGTGGTTGAGTTGGTTTTTGAAAATCAGCGATTAAAATGCGTAAATTCTTTTTTTGTGCTAAAATTTCTTGCGCTTTTTCATCAATTTCTTTGGCAATTATCACTTCAAAAAACATTTTTGAAAGCTCAATCGCTAAATTTTCGTCAATTTTATCATTTAAAGCCACAATGCCACCAAAAGCACTTTTAGGATCGCAAGACAAAGCTTCTTGATAAGCTTGCAAAATATCGTCAGCAATTGCTACCCCACAAGGATTGGCGTGTTTGATGATAGCGCAAGCTGGCTGTTCAAATTCTAAAATCAAATTGTAAGCGCCGTCAGCATCATTGATATTGTTATAGCTTAATTCTTTGCCCTGTAATTGCTTGGCTGAAACAATTCCAGAATTGCCGATTGCGTATAATTTGGCTTGTTGATGTGAATTTTCACCGTAACGCAAGCTCTGTTTTAGTGAGCAATTAAGGCTAAAACTAACGCCCTCAAACCAGTTAGCAATTGCCAAATCATAATCAGCTATCATTTTAAAAGCTTGAACGGCTAATTTTTGACGATAATCAAGATTGGTTTGATTTTGATTATTTTGTAAATTTTCAATCAACTCTTGATATTGATTTGCATTGGTAATTACAGTTTTGAAGGCAAAATTTTTAGATGCCGAGCGAATCATCGCCGGGCCACCAATATCGATATTTTCAATAATTTCGGCTTGGTCATTGGTTTTTGCAACCGTTTCAACAAATGGATAAAGATTGACAATAAGTAAATCGATTGAGGAAATATTGTTTTCTTTAGCTTGTTGTTGATGTCTTGGATCGTCATTTAAGGCTAAAAGTGCGCCATGAACTTTTGGGTGCAGAGTTTTAACGCGACCATCCATAATTTCAGGGAAATTGGTAAACTGCGAAATATCTTTAACCTTAATATTGTTTTGAGATAAAAGTTTTTGAGTGCCACCAGTTGAAATAATTTCGATATTTTTTGATTCTAAAAACTTGGCTAATTCAATAATTCCAGATTTATCAGAAACTGAAATTAAGCAACGCGATATTTTTTGTAAATTTGACATAAATTTAATGAAAGTTAAACAGATTGTATTTAGTGTAGAAGTCTGATTTATTCAAATCAATTGATCATGTGGCAAAAATTTAAAAAAAATAAAAGAGGCTATTATTCTTTGCTGATTTTCTTGGCTATTTTTATTTTAACTTTTTTTGCTGAAATTATTGCCAATGACAAGCCGATATTGATTAAATTCGACGGCAAATATTACTCGCCAATTCTTAAATCTTATCCTGAAACTCTTTTTGGTGGAGAGTTGAAAACCGAGACTGATTACCGCGATCCATTTGTTAAAAATTTAATTGAGCAAAAAGGTTGGATGATTATGCCAATTATACCTTTTTCTTATGATACTATAAATTTTTCAATGACTTCTCCAGCGCCTTCAAAGCCTGATAATATTAATTGGCTGGGCACTGATGATCAAGGTCGAGATATTTTAGGTAGAGCAATTTATGGCGTAAGAATCTCGTTGATTTTTGGGCTGATTTTATCGTTTTTTTCGGGTGTGATTGGTGTTTTTTTTGGGGCGATTCAAGGTTATTTTGGTGGGCTTTTGGATCTTTTATTTCAAAGATTCATGGAAATTTGGTCGAGCATGCCAATGTTGTTTTTATTGATAATTTTATCATCAATCATTGAGCCCGGATTTTTTAGTTTATTATTTTTGATGCTTTTATTTAGCTGGATGGGGATGGTTGGTTTTGTGCGCGCTGAATTTTTAAGACTTAGAAATTTTGATTTTGTTAGATCGGCCAAGGCTTTGGGCGCTGGAGATTATTACATAATATTTCGTCATATTTTGCCCAACGCTTCGCCAATAATTTTAGCTAATTTGCCATTTTTAATTGCCGGCTCGATTACCACTTTAACCGCCCTTGATTTTTTAGGGCTTGGCATGCCAGCTGGCTCGCCATCTTTGGGTGAGCTTTTGGCACAAGGTAAAAATAATATTGCTGCTTATTGGATCGGGATGGTTGGTTTTTTTATTATAACTATTATCTTAACTTTGCTGGTTTTTATAGGAGAAGCTTTAAGAGATGCTTTTGACTCAAGAAAATGATTTACAAAAAAAACTCAATTTATATTATGCTTGGATAAAAGCAATTTTTATAACTTAATAATTCGATAAATGCCGATTGAAATTTTGATGCCTGCGCTTTCGCCAACTATGACCGAAGGCAATCTCGCTAAATGGCTTAAAAAAGAAGGTGATAAAATAAGTGCTGGTGAAGTTATTGCCGAAATTGAAACCGACAAAGCAACTATGGAGGTTGAGGCGGTTGATGAAGGAGTTTTAGGTAAGATTTTAATTAATGAAGGCACTGAAAATGTGGCAGTAAATAAATGTATCGCTTTAATTTTAGAAGATGGCGAAGATAAGGGTGCTCTAGATAAATATAAGGTTGAAAGTGCCAATGACAACAAATCAGAAGCGCAAAAAGAAGAAAAGACGCTAGAAGTTAAAAAAGTTGAAACTTTTGTAGCGCCAATTGCAAAGCAAGAAATTGTTGTAAAGCCAGATATAAAAGAAGCAAAAACTAATAAATTTTCTAATAAAATTAAAGCCAGTCCGCTAGCTAAAAGAATTGCCAAAGAAGAAAATGTTTCTTTATATAGCGTTTCTGGATCTGGACCACAAGGCAGAATTGTTAAGGATGATGTTATTGAATTCTTACAAAGTGGTGGTAGTGGCAAAGGAATTGTTAGGAGAAATCCGCAAGAATTTTATCAAATTAAAAATAGCAATATTCGCAAAGTTATTGCTAAAAGATTGCTTGAGTCAAAATTAAGCGTTCCGCATTTTTATTTATCTTGTGAATTTGATATTACTAAGCTTAGCGAGCTAAGAGCTACTTTAAATGGCGCAGCTAGCTTAGATGAAAATGGTAAGCCAGCTTACAAAATTTCGGTCAATGATTTAATCATTAAAGCAGTAGCTTTGTCACTTAAAAAAGTGCCAGAGGCCAATTCTAGTTGGAATGATGAGGCAATCATTGTTTATAATAATATTGATATTTCGGTAGCTGTGGCAATTGATGGTGGGCTGATTACGCCAATCGTTAAAAATGCTGATCAAAAGTCGATCCAAGATATTTCAATTGAGATGAAGAATTTGGCCAAAAAAGCTCGAGAAGGCAAGTTGCAACCTGAAGAGTTCCAAGGAGGCTCTTTTAGCATATCTAATTTGGGGATGTTTGGTATCGATAATTTTTCAGCAATTGTTAATCCGCCACAAAGTTGTATTTTGGCGGTTTCAAGGGCAGTTGAAAAGCCGGTAATTCGTGATGGTGAAATTGCGGTGGCCAATATGATGAATGTCACTTTATCTTCTGATCATAGATCGGTTGATGGTGCGGTTGGCGCTGAGTTTTTAAAGGCGCTTAGAAGCTATGTCGAAAATCCAATTTTAATGTTGATTTAATCGATATTAAAATTACTCTTGGTTTTTAGTTGCTTTATATAATTGTTGAAATTGTTAAACATTAAATAGAACTGAAATGCCTTCACCTTTAGCTCTAGTTTCGGTAGCTTTCTTGATGTTGTTTTCCTTTATAGCTGGAATCAAATATAGTAATTCGATTAAAGATCAGTTTAGCTGGATGTTTGAATCTGCTCAAGAAATGGAATTGCCAAAATCATATAATCGTCCTGTTGGGGGAGTGCTGCCCAATGGCCAAGAATCGATCCAAGAAGAGGATGTTGAATAATAAACTTAGTCAAAGCTGAATAGAATTATCTAAATTAAAGCCCATTCACCAAAAACATGAAAGCCTCAACACCCTGTTTAATTTGCATTTTTTTTATCTTTATAGCAGATAAATGTTTGGCGATTGACCAAGAAACTCCTGGTGAACGTAAAGCGATTGCCAGCGAAAAGAATCGTACCTTTGATCGCAATAATAAGGTAAGGCAATTTATGGCATTATCAGGCTATCGTGACTCTGATTATAACTCAAAAGATTACAATCTATCGGGGCGTTATGGATATACAAGCAATAGAAATGTTGCTTATATTAAATTTGAACATGAGTCGAGATATAAAATTCAGGTAAAGGTAGCAAGGGGTGTTCCCACTAAATATTCTGAACTTTATGATGTGACTTTATCAGACAAAATCAGAATTTTAGAGCAAAAAAATTATGTAGCCCTTTATCATCGAACTCAATATGATGATATGTCAGATTATTATTATGATCTCAGAACGGCTGTCGGACTTGGTCGTTTTTTCAAAGACCAAGATATTCAGTTTGATTTAAGTTTGGGCTATCGTGATGTAAAAAATTATGGAAATATTATGAATGTTATACCATCTTTGCGGGTAAAATTTGATTTGACTGATAAGTTGCAATTTGTGCAAAGAGGCTTTTTCTTCATCGATCACGAATCGATTGATAATGAGTTGATTACTAAATTAATTTATAAAATTGATTCCAAGATTTCTTTGCAATTAACTCATGATTATGAACAAACGCGCTATGAAGATGATACTAAAAGAAAAATGCCAATCAATCGAGTATCCAGGCGCACTACTATTGGCATAATTTATAGGTTTTGAGATGCTAACCTTAGCTTTTGATGTTTTGTCACCATTTCTATCTTTGGCTATTTTGCAAGATGAAGAAGTTTTGTTCAAAAAAGCTATTAAAGAAAAAAGTAGACATTCAGAGTTGCTAGTTTGTGAGATTGAAAATTTATTAAATAAAGTTGGTGTTTGGTATCAAGATCTTAACTTGATAGCAACAACCATAACGCCTGGAAGCTTCACTTCTTCAAGAATTGCTTTGGTAACGGCCAAAACTTTAAAATTATCATTAAATGTTGATTTGGCTTTGTTGGATGCGACTCAAGTTTTGGCTTTTAAGAATTTAAAAACCGATCAGAAAAATATTTTTGTGATAATGGATGGTTTTCTAGGTGAATATTATGTTGCGGGTTATCTAGTTGAAGAAAATAAGATGCAAATTTTACAAAAAACGCAAATCTGTAAATTAGAAGAGGTTAGTAGTGTTATCAATAAATACTCATCTTCAATTCTGGTCTGCGGTAACGCCAAAAAGGCTTTGATTAATGCAAAACTTGATACAAATTGTCAAATATTGTGCAACGGCTATGATCAAATTGATGCAGTTGATATTGCTAAATATGCAATACTTCAAACTAAGATGAGCCAAAATTCACAAAGCTTAGAAATGTCTTATTTAAGAAAGCCAAAAATTGAAAAGAGGAAAAAATAGCTGAAAGCTTTATGAGCCTTAGAATAGATGGAGGCCGGGGCCGGAATCGAACCGGCGATAAAGGCTTTGCAGGCCTCTGCATTACCACTTTGCTACCCAGCCAAAGCGAAACTATACTTTTAAAATATAATAAATATTATGCAACAATTCAAAATTTATTTGGTTTTAATAGCTTAATGACAAGTTTATATTCGCAAAAATTTATTGGCTATAACGCTTCAAAAAATCCAATTAGCGAAGAAGCTATAAATATTTCTTACCAAAATTTGCGTCACGATATTTTGCGCAAAAAGATTGCGCCTATTAATGTTGTAGAGCAAGAAGGTGATTTGGCGGGGTTTCAAAAAATTGCTCAAGATTTGGCGTCTTTTAACAAAATTTATATTTTGGGAGTCGGCGGTTCAAGTTTGGGGGGTAAAACTTTGTCGGTTCTTGGCAATGATGATAGGCTAGAGTTTGTTGAATCAATTGATCCAAAAGCAATTAATAACATCTTAGAAAAAATTGATATTGCTAAAAGTTTTTTTGTAATAATTAGTAAATCGGGAGAAACCATTGAAACAATTTGCCAAACTTTGATTGTCAAAAAATATTTAGCAGATAAGGGCGTTAAAGATTTTGCCAAAAAATTTCTTTTTGTAACTCAAGATCTAAATAATTCGATTGGTAAAATTGCCAATGAGTTAGATTGTCAAATTGCTCATCATCCAAATGATGTCGGGGGAAGATATTCGTGTTTTTCAATTGTTGGCATGCTGCCGTCTATCTTAGCGGGGGTTGATGCCAAAGCAATCAGGGTTGGGGCAAGAAAAATTTTAGATAGTTTTTTAAATGAAGATTGGATAAAGCAATCATGCTATAATCAGCTGGCTTTTTATCAAGATGGCTTTGTTAGTAACGTGATAATGCCTTATATTGATGATCTAAAAAATTTTACTGATTGGTATCGTCAATTATGGGCTGAATCTTTGGGTAAAAATGGTTTTGGTTCAACACCAATAAACTCAATGGGCACAATTGATCAACACAGTCAATTGCAACTTTATATGGCAGGGCCTAAAGATAAGTTTTTTACCTTTATTGTTAATAAAAATCATAATTTAGATTTTTTAGTTGAAGATATTAAAAACTGTTCAACAATTTTTGGTGGTAAGAATTTGAGTGAAATTGTAAAAATTGAGCAAGATACTACAATTGAATGTCTAAGTCAGAAAGATCTGCCAATTAGAATTATTGAATTGCCGAAATTTGATGAAGAAATTTTGGGTGGATTAATGATGCAAATGTTTTTAGAAACAATTTTGATTGCTTACGCCAAAAATATCGATCCTTTTGATCAGCCGGCAGTTGAAGAAAGAAAAGTTATGGCTAAGGGGTTGTTGAATAGAACTCTTTCTTAACTACTAAATTTTGGTAATTTCGTCGTTATTAAAAATTACTCAAAATTTGATTGCTTCGAAAGAAGCCTAATAAATTTTAGAGATTTTTTTGTGCATCCGTAGCTCAGCTGGATAGAGCATCTGACTTCGGATCAGAGGGTCAAGGGTTCGAATCCTT
Source organism: Alphaproteobacteria bacterium (assembly GCA_030835905.1). Lineage (GTDB taxonomy): Bacteria > Pseudomonadota > Alphaproteobacteria > Rickettsiales > UBA1997 > UBA1997. The sequence goes on along the minus strand of JAURQX010000035.1, from coordinate 671 downwards.
TCGAGTGCGCCATTTTTTTAAGACCTTTATTAAAGATGGTTTCAAAATAATATAGCTCACTATCTATTTGAATAAAAATATCTAATATTCTTTATATTCACCTTAAATTATGTCATAATAAATATTAGCCTTGCCAAGTCAAAGGCGTCTTTTGACGCAATATTGCTTTTGATGTTGGGATAGATTGTTATCTATATATATTTTATGACAGGATATTACAAAAAAGGGGGATTATTGACCCTGCTAGCTAGTTTTTTGATGTCTCCAGCTCCATCTTGTTCTCGCAGGTCAGGTAAGAATATTAGTTTTACCTTATTAAGCCCTAGCTGTCAATTATTCGGGGGTAATTTAAAATATATGAATGATAGTAGCAAAGATGAGCTTGCAAATTTTAAAGTAACAATAACACAAGGTGGTCTAACGCAAGGTGATCTATGGATATTTGGTGGTTGCGAAATATCGGATGCAAGATTGTCTGGATCTAATAGTGATAATTTTTTTATTAATAGCATATTTGTGAATTCAGTTTTTAGAAATGTTACCATGGGGCCAGGGACTAGCTTAATTGCTATTGGTGGTGTGATAAAAGATTCTGAAATTATGGGGCTTGTAAGATTTGGTGATAAAAAAGCAATTAGGATTCCATTATTGGGAACTGAATATCTTAACAG
>JAURQX010000034.1 GCA_030835905.1 Alphaproteobacteria bacterium | reverse complement strand
TATTTTTTAAATTTTAGCGTATCAAGATATACGTGAATTTAAAAAATTAAAATAACAACAAAATTACTAAAATTCGTTGATTTGCAGGGGTCTTTTTAAGAGAAAAACCTTGTGTATATCTGTGATACAAGCAATTTTTCTCTTAAATTTAATCCTCAAAAATTCTTTATCCAAATGTACCATTAAAGATGAAGTTTGGTATAAATTTAAAAGAATCCTTTAACTTCTTAAGTGCAAATTGACGTTTAAGATTTGCTATTGCTATTTATGTTCTTTATCTTTTTTGATTCTTGGATCATATTTTAGAAGTAGTGGAGAAGAGATGTAGATAGAAGAATAAGTTCCAATTAAAATTCCAAAAAAAGTTGCCAAACTAAAGCTTAATAGAACTTTTCCGCCAAAAAAAACTAAGGCAATTAGTGATAATAATGTTAAGCCAGATGTTAAAACCGATCTACTTAAAGTTGAATTAATGCTAGAGTTAATCAAGTTAGAAAGATCCATCTTTTTAAAGCGACGTAAATTTTCACGAATCCTGTCAAAAATAACCACAGTGTCATTTACTGAGTAGCCGATTACTGTCAGTAGTGCTGCGATTGAGGTCGAGTTAAATTCTAATTGGGTAACTGAATAAAATCCTAAAACTAAAATAGCATCGTGAATTAGAGTGATAATAGCACCAACCCCAAATTGCCAATCAAAACGAATCCAAATATAAACCATGATAAAAAAGAATGATAAACTCAAAGCCAAGAGGCCTTTTTGAATAAGTTCAGCACCAATTTGAGGGCCAACATAATCTATTTTTCGATATTCAATGTTGCTAAATTTCTCGTTAAGCATCTGCTGGATTGCAGAAACTATTTTTTCTTGCTCGAGATTTGAACTTGGAATGCGAATTATGAAGTCAGATTTTTTTTGATCCGTACTATCAATGTTTTGGATTTGAATATTTTCAATTTGGTTGCTTAAAGTTTTTCTTAAGCTTGCTGTTGTTGCGTTCTCAAAGCGAGCTTCAATCAAAATTCCGCCTGCAAAATCAATACCAAAATTGAGACCTTTGCTAAAAATTAAAATAATTGATGCTATAATTAAAAAACCTGAAATCGAAACATTAATTTTATGTAATCTCATAAAGTTAATGTCGGTATTACTTAGAAGTGATCGAATTTTTGATAGTAATTTCATGAATTTTAGCAATTTATTAGCTAGTTTATTCTATAAAAAATAATTTTGATAAACTTTAATGAAAAACCACTTAGTGAAAAACCATTTTCAGCAACTTAAAATGCTAATAAATATCAAAGCAATATAAAACTGCCTAAATTTTGGAAGGTGGTTAAGTTGAAGCTATTAGACTTCTTTCGAAACAATCAAATTTTGAGTAATTCGTAGGCATTAAAAATTTTTGGAATTTTAGCGTACACTGATGTACGTGAATTTCAAAAATTTTTAATAACGACTAAATTGCCAAAATTTGGCAGTTACGAAAGAAGCCTATTGAAAAACTTAAAGTTTGTGCAATAGGTAACTAAGTTACTTTTTAAGAGTTTTAGTTGCTGGTTTGTTTTGACCAATTTTTGTTATAGCAGTATAAATTCTTGATAGCTTTCTAGCTGCGGTGTTAAGCTTAAAGATTTTTTTGGTTACACCTCTCATCAGTTCAGGCTCTAAAGCTTTAAAAGCTTTTTTGGCTTCTTCTTGATTGCCAGCTTTTATTTGATCTTCTACTTTTCTGATAAAAGTTCTGATACGGCTTTTTCTTGCGTAATTCACTGATTTTTTCTTAGCGTCGCTTCTAATTGCTTTTTTTGCTGCTGATTTATTGGCCATTTAATAAAAATAATTAAGATAAATAAAGCATCACAAACTATATTTAATCAATAAATTAATCAAGTGGATTTTTTGATAATTTCAGTACCATTCATATATTTAACCAAAATTGGCGGAATATTAACAGAGCCATCTTGATTTTGATAATTTTCTAAAATTGCAATTAAAGTTCTGCCAACTGCTAAAGAAGAGCCGTTAAGCGTATGTGCAAACTGATTTTTACCATCCTTATCCTTATATTTTATTGAGCCTCGTCTGGCTTGAAAATCGCCACAATTTGAACAGCTAGAAATTTCACGATATTTGTTTTGCGATGGTAACCAAACTTCTAAATCATAGGTTTTTTGAGCGCAAAATCCCATATCGCCACTACATAAAAGCATTTTGCGATAAGATAAATTGAGTTTTTCAAGAATCGAGCAAGCTATATTTGTCATTCTCTCATGTTCGGCTGCAGAATCATCAGTTTTAGTTATTGAAACTAATTCAACTTTTTTAAATTGATGTTGACGGATCATGCCCTTGGTATCTTTGCCAGCAGATCCTGCTTCACTTCGAAAGCAAGGAGTGTAGGCGGTAAATCTAATTGGTAGATCGCTTTCTTTTAGTGTGGTTTTGCTAACCATATTAACCAAAGATACTTCAGCAGTTGGAATTAGCCAATAATCATTGGTGGTTTTAAAAGCTTCTTCAGCAAATTTTGGCAATTGTCCAGAGAATTGCATAGCCTCAGATTTAACTAGATTAGGTGGCGAAACCTCAAGATAGCCATTTTCAAGAGCAACATCAAGCATAAAATTACTTAAAGCGCGCTCTAATTTAGCTAAATCACCAGTCAAGGTTGAAAAACGAGCCCCAGACATTACGGCTGATTGTTTAAAGTCAAGCAATCCAAGGTTTTCACCAATTTCATCATGAGATTTAGGTGTAAAATCAAATGCTCTAGGGGTGCCAAATCTTGAAACTTCAAGATTGTTATTTTCATTTAGGCCGAAAGGTACAGAATCATCGGCAATATTTGGTAAATTCAGTAAAATTTGTTCAAGATCACCAACTTGCTCTAGTTCATCTTCTATTTTTTTAAGATTTTCATTAATTATTTTTGACTTTACCATTAAATCATCAGCTTTATCTCCAGATTTTTTGGCCAAAGCAATATTTTTAGCTAAGTCATTTCTTTGCGCCTGAAGTTCTTGTTGATTGACAATTTTTTGACGTTTTTCTTCGTCAAGTTTGAGAATTTGCTGTGAATTTACATCGCAGCCTCTTTTTTGCATGGATTCGTCAAATTTTTGAGGGTTTTGACGAATCAGTTTAATATCAAGCATGTTCTAAATTAATATTGACAAAAGAAGTACCGAGTTAAACTTTAAATTATGCAATATATAAATAAAATAGAAAAAATGTTAGTAAAAAGTCTCAACGAAATAACTCTATCACAAGAATTAATAAAAATCCCTTCCTATAGTGGTTATGATAAAAAAATTATCAATTTTATTAAAGATTATTTGGAAGAACTGGGATTTAAATGTAATATTTTATGTTATGAGGGAGATGATTCTTATAAGGTGAATAATCTTCATGCAGTTTTTAATCCAAAAAATTCTAAAAATATTTTTTATTTTGCAGGTCATACCGATATAGTGAATGAAGGTGATAAAAATTCTTGGCAATTTGATCCCTTTGCTGGTCAAATAAAGGATGGCAAGCTTTATGGTCGAGGTGCTTGTGACATGAAATGTGCTATTGCTTGTTTTATGACGGCGGTTAAAGAATTTTTGCAAGAAAATAAAGAGCCTGATTTTGGGATTGGTTTTTTGATTACTAATGATGAAGAATCTGATGGCGTAAATGGAACTAAAAAAGTTTTGTCTTGGATGCAAGAAAATGATTATAATATATCCAGCTGCATTGTTGGTGAGCCTACAAATCCAAGTAAATTTGGGGAGATGATGAAGGTTGGCAGAAGGGGTTCAGTTAGTTTTTCTCTAAAAATTACCGGAAAGCAAGGTCACGTCGCTTATCATAATATTGCAATTAATCCAAATTCAATATTAATTGATATCCTAAAAATATTAAAAGATCATAAGTTTAATGAAGATAGCGAGTTTTTTGATGCAACAAATCTTGAGGTAACCGCTATTGAATCGCAAAATCTTGGTGAAAATGTAATACCAAGTCACGCTAGTGCCAATTTTAATGTTCGTTTTAATGATAAGAATAGTGGGCAAGATATAATTGATTTGGTAAAATATGTTTGTGATAAATCGATGACAGTGACTGAGGGCGCGAAATCAGATTACCAATTAAAATCAAGAATTAGTGGTGAATCTTTTTTGTGCGAGCCAAAAAGATTGGCGAATTTAGCAAAAGAATCTTTAATTAAAATAACCGGAATAACTCCAGAACTTAGTACCACAGGAGGAACTTCAGATGCTAGATTTATTAAAGATTACTGCCAAGATATGATCGAACTTGGATTAATTAATAAAACTGCTCATAAAATTGACGAGTATAGTGAGATTCTAGAAATCACTCAATTGAAAGATACCTATCTTGATATATTAAAAAAATACTAAATGTATTTATATTTTTAGATAAATGGAATAAATGGAATATCAAAAGAGCATGATGAGTTTGCAAGAGCTATAAGAGCTAAAAATATAGTATTATTTAATTTATTTAACATTTTAAAATTTATTAAAAGTTTAGGCTTTGATGCCTGTAAAGAGATTGAATTTAAAATCAAAAAACTCTTAGACACTGTTAACTAATTATTTTGTTTTAGTTTTTGAGATAGTTTTTAGCGATTTTTTTGCAAAATTTTTAAAAATATCAGGTCATATTTTCAAAAATTTTAAAAAAAAAGAGCAAAAACTAGCCAAAATAATAAAATGAAATAATTAGTTAACAGTGTCTATTGATTCTAAATACGAAATTTAGTTAACAGTGACTAGTAAAATGCTAATATCTTTAATAACAAGTTGATTTAATTACTAATAATTTTTTTATTCAGAATGTCTAAATTTGTAAAAATTTATGAATTGATTCTAACATTTTTCTATGTTGGAAAAATCAAAAAAGCTCCTGGAACTTTTGGTTCTGTCGCTGGAGTTTTGCTGTGGTTTTTAATTGATCAATCACATCTTAGTATAATAGATTTGTTATTTTCATATAAAGATGGTCTTGATATAATCTTTTATCTTTTTTTTGTAGATATTTTTATTAATCTAAGTTGGTTAATATTTGTAATATTGCTGGTTATAATCGGTTCGCTAATGGTGAAGTCATATTCAAAAAAATTTAAAACAATTGATCATAAATCAATTGTGCTTGATGAGGTTGTAGGACAAATTATTACAATTCAGCTATCATTGTTTATGCTGGGGTTTTTTAGAGTAGAATTTGTACAAAACAGTTTGCATTATTTTGTTTTCTTGCTCCTTTCTTTTTTGCTATTTCGTTTTTTTGATATTTATAAGCCATTTTTAATAGGATATGTTGACAAAAAAATTAAAAATGGTTTTGGAGTATTTTTGGATGATATTTTAGCTGGAGTTTTTAGTGCTATAACTATTATCTTAATTTTTTACTTATCAGCTATTTTGGGGTTTAATTTTTAGGTTAATTAATTGACATTGATAATTAGCTAAATATTTTTTTTGAAGAGCTATGCTATTGGTAAAATTACTTTTTTTACAAGAATAAAAATTGTAAAATTTTCTACCAACATTTTAAACTAACTGGTGAATCAAATTTTAAAAATTTAATGAATCAATTTACCTCGCAATTTTTGAATATTTTCTTTTCAGTGATTTTACCAGTTTTTGGTTGGGCTCTGGTTATTATTTTGCCACTTCTAGGTGCGGTAGCTTATTTGACTCTAATGGAAAGAAAAGTTATTGCTGCTATGCAGCTTCGTAAAGGGCCAAATGTGGTTGGGCCTTTTGGATTGTTGCAACCTATAGCAGATGGTTTAAAATTGATGTTAAAAGAAGTTATTTTACCTAATCAGGCTAACAAAAAGCTTTTTTTATTAGCTCCGGTTGTCACATTTTTTTTAGCAATGATTGGTTGGGTAGTAATTCCATTTTCTAAAGATTTTGTTATATCGGATTTAAATATAGGTGTAGTTTACTTATTGGCCACTTCATCACTTGGAGTTTACGGCATAATTATTGCTGGCTGGGCAAGTAACTCAAAATACGCATTTTTAGGAGCGATTAGATCTTCAGCACAAATGATTTCTTATGAGGTTTCTATTGGCTTAATTATTATTTCAGTTGTTTTATTGGCTGGCTCGATGAATTTATCAGACATTATACTTTCGCAAAAAAAAGTTTGGTTTGTTTGGCCATGTTTTCCTATGTTTATTTTATTTTTTATCTCAGCTTTAGCTGAAACAAATCGTCATCCATTTGACTTGCCTGAAGCTGAAGCTGAATTAGTAGCTGGTTATAATGTTGAATATAGCTCAATGCCATTTTCTATGTTTTTCCTAGGCGAATATGCTAATATGATTTTAATTTCTGCATTTGCTTCGATTCTATTTTTAGGTGGCTGGTTACCGCCATTTGAGGGAGAGTTTTTTTCTGCAATTCCTGGACCAATTTGGTTATTTATTAAAATATTTTTTCTGTTATTTTGTTTTATTTGGGTGCGCGCTACTTTACCAAGATATAGATATGATCAGCTGATGCGCTTGGGATGGAAAGTGTTTTTGCCTTTATCTTTGGTTTGGGTGATTTTAACATCGGCTTATGTTGTTTTTGTAAATTAATATTTAAGAAATGCGTTTTTTAAAACAGGCTTCAAATTTTTTCTTAAGAGAGATAATTACTGGTCACCTTTTAACGCTTTATTATATGTTTAAGCGCAAAGTTACTATTAATTATCCTTATGAAAAGGGTGAAATTAGTCCAAGGTTTCGTGGTGAGCATGCTCTAAGAAGATATCCAAATGGAGAAGAGAGGTGTATTGCTTGCAAGTTATGCGAAGCAATTTGTCCAGCTCAGGCTATTACTATAGAAGCTGAAGAAAGAGAAGATGGCAGTCGTCGCACTACTCAATATGATATTGATATGTTAAAATGCATTTATTGCGGTTTATGTCAAGAAGCTTGTCCGGTTGATGCGATTGTTGAAAGTCCTAATTTTGAATTTTCAACTGAAACCAGAGAAGAACTATATTATAATAAAGAAAAATTGTTGGCCAATGGTGAGCGCTATGAATATATGCTAAACCATGCTATTGAAGCTGATGGTGATCAGCGTTAATTGATATTTTAAAAATTATGACTTTGCAATTAGGTCTTTTTTATTTATTTTCTGCAGTTTTATTGGTGTCAGCTTTGGCTGTTGTTTCAACACGAAATACAGTATATTCTGTGCTGTTTTTGATATTGTCTTTTGTTAATGCTGCTTGTCTTTTTATTTTGAGTGGTTCGGAATATTTGGCGATGTTGTTAATCGTGGTTTATGTTGGAGCAATTGCGGTTTTGTTTTTGTTTGTAGTAATGATGCTTAATGTGGATGGGGGATTTGAGCAAAATCAAGTGAGTCGCAAAAGGCCGTTAATGATGATGATTTCTTTGGTGCTAATGGCTGAAATATTTATTGTCAGTAAGTTTTCGTCAGTCAAGTTTTACGAAAAGACTAATTTATATCCAATAGATAGTAAAATATCAAATGTTTCAGCAATTGGTAATGTGTTGTACACCGATTTTGTGTTACCTTTTCAAATGGCTGGGGCAATATTGTTTGTGGCAATGATTGGGGCAATTGTTCTAACAATTAAGGATGAAAATAGATTGTTAAAAAAACAAAACATTTCAAATCAGGTTTTGCGTTCAAGGCAAGAATCAGTTGAGATGGTCAAAGTAAAATCTGGACAAAATTTAGATATATGATTCAAACAATACATTTTGTAACATTAGCAACAATTTTATTTTGTATCGGTATTAGCGGTATATTTCTTAACCGCAAAAACGTTATATCACTTCTGATGTCAATTGAGCTTATGCTCTTGGCAATAAATATCAATTTTGTTGCTTTTTCAACTCAGATGCATGATTTAGTAGGGCAGGTTTTTGCAATTTTTGTTTTAACCGTTGCTGGCGCCGAGGCGGCAATTGGATTGGCAATATTGGTGACTTACTTTAATCATAGTAAGGATATAGAGGTTAGCAACATCTCGTCAATGAAAGGCTAGTTTTAACTGCGATATTTTCCTTTTAATCTTTGTTTCTCAAAGTTGAAATAGATAAACTATATCAACTTTTCAAAACAAATTTAAAAGAAAAATCTCTTTGTTAAAACTCAAATACTGCGTATTTTCCTTTTAATCTTTGTTTCTCAAAGTTGAAATAGATAAACTATATCAACTTTTCAAAACAAATTTAAAAAGACTTCTTTCGTAACTGCCAAATTTTGGAAATTTC
>JAURQX010000033.1 GCA_030835905.1 Alphaproteobacteria bacterium | reverse complement strand
CCTGATTTAGATAGGTAAGTAGTGATAGCAGCAGTTAATGTTGTTTTACCGTGATCAACGTGACCAATGGTACCTATATTAACATGTGGTTTAGTACGATTAAAAGTTTGTTTGGACATGATTTAAAATTGGTTTGTTTAAAATATTATTTTATATTACTTAAAAAGTTTTATCATTAACAAATAAAAAAAGGAAGCTGAAAAACTTCCTTGTCAGTTAAAAAACCGCAAATTGATAAACAGCTTAAAAATCAAGTGAAACTTTAGGAATAAGTATACCTTAAAACAATTCCACAAATATTAAAAATTAATTTATAGATCGTGCATTTTAATCAAACCATAATTTATAAAGCAAGAATATTTTAATATTATTTTTATTTTTTATTTGTTTCTTTTTTTAACGCAGTCAGGAGGGGTGAAATTTACAAGAATAATATTTTGGTATATTTAGATTCAGAAACCTCAAATAGTAAATTTTAACTTACTATTTGAGGTTGTAGCTGTTGAAAATTTGATTAAAAATCTTTCTTCAAACCAATTGAATAAATATCAACTCTGGTTTTGAACTGGCCATATATGTTGGTATTCTGAGCTACACCAGTTGCACCAGCGGTATTAACAGTAGCATTTTTATAAAATTGATGAACATAAGCTGCATCTAAGGCAAGGTCGTCTTTTAACTGATATCTTAAGCCAGTTGAAGCCCAAATTCTATCACTTACAGGAATTGCAAAGTTTCTATAGGTATTTACTGCTGCTTTCTCGTAAGCAGTTCCGAATCTTAACTTTGTTTTTTGATTAAGATCATAGTTTAAGCCAAGCGAATATAAGAATGAATCACCCATTTTAAAACCTACTGTCGAGTCTAAAATTGAGTTGCTGTCGTGATTAAATGAGATATATTTCAGCCTAGACCACCTTGTCCAAGTAACATCAAAAGCTAATTCAAGATTGTCTTTTGCTTGATAAGCAACGCCAGCGGTTAATGATTCTGGAGTGTCTGTTTTAAAAGGTACGTCAGAACTGCCAATTCCTGGAGCGTTTGTTACACCATAATATTTATGGGCTATCTTAGAGCGATAACCTAATCCTAATTTAATATCTTCATTCAAATTATACCTTAAGCCAAAATTATAACCATATCCCCAATCACTTCCGTGAGTTTTGGCAAGAGCTCCGGTAGCCCCTGGAATTTTAGTAAATACCGCTTTTGCATATTGAGCCTGTAAGCCAGCTGCTAAAAATAAATCTTGATTTACTTTAAACGAAATATTTGGATTGAAGTTAAATGTTTCAATCTTATTTTCATATGATTCAGTCTTTCCTGCCCATGTTTCAGAATATTTAGTTGCTAAGCCGAATGGCGAATTAACCGCTAAACCAAAACTAAATTGATCGTTGATCGGGGTTGAAAAATATAAAGCTGGCACAAAAGCATTTTCACCAGCATCTTCTAGTTCATTTCCAGTTGAGCTGCCATTTACCTTAACGTTATCTGGGTCAATTCTTAAATCAAGATAGCTTAAAGAGAAAACAAACTGACCTTTATCAAAATTTGATATTGTAGCAGCGTTTTGAAACATATCACTTATATCATGACTGCCAGCAGCTGACCCAGCATATGAGTTTGCAGCCCCTGAGGTTGATGTTAGCATAGTAGAATAGCCGGCAGCATTTGCATTTGCTCCCCATAGCACTAAAGCAATTGTTGAGGCAACAATATTAGTTTTATTAATTTTCATGTTGAATAATATTATATTATGTTATCAACTTAAGAAAAGTTGAAGCATTTTAAGCTATCTATTGAGAGCTAAGTTTATGATTTTACAATGCAAGCTTAATTTAAATAAATAGAGCTAGTAAAAAAATTTGCATACATTTTTAGAGAATTTCTGAAAAAGTTTATCTAATTTGAAATTTATTATAAGACTCTAATAATTTTTGTTTATTAACCTTAGTATATCTTTCGGTTGTAGCTAGGTTTTTATGACCAAGCATTTGCTGAATTGATTTTAGATCAACACCAGACTCCAAAAGATGCGTTGCAAAAGAGTGTCTCAAGGCATGAGGACTTATAAATTCTGGTAAATTTAAGCTACGTCTAATTTTTATTAGTAACTCATTAACATACCGGCGATTTATTGCACTACCCTTATTTGATATGAATAAAAATTGATCCTTTTTAATAGCATATGGAGATAGTTTTAAATATGCTAATATACTTGAATTGACTACTGGGATCACCGGTATCAGCCTTTCTTTATTACCCTTACCTTTTATTATTAAAAAATCTTGACCAAAATCAGCTGCTTTAATCAATAAAGCCTCTGAAATTCTTAGACCACAACCATATATCAAAATTAGTAAAGCCTGATCTCGCTTGATTTGCCACATTTGATCATGAAAATTCTCTATAGCTTGCAATATCTGATCTATATCAAATTTATCAACTGACTTTGGAATCGATTTAGCAATTTTTGGAGTTCTAACTTTTACTATTTGGTCATTTATAACTAATTTTTTAGCTTCTAGAAATTTAAAAAAACTTCTTAAGGCCGATAAAGCGCGAGCATTTGAGTGATTCACATGATTTGAAAGCCTAAATGATAGCCATGATCTAAAATCAGCAACAGTTAAATTTTTCAAATCTTTAACATCTATCTTTTTATTATACTTATTAGCAATAAAGCTTAGAAAATTATTAATGTCGTTAAGGTAAGCTTCGCAAGTGTTGACTGAATATCTTTTTTGTGACTCAATATAATTTAAAAAACTAAATAAAAAATCTATTACAGCTTGCTGACAAAATGTTTTTGGTAAAATCTTAGTTGACAATTTTTTGTTTAACTTGATTAATATATTATATAAGAATTATATAAGACTTTTGTACAACCTCCAATTTTGAGTAATTTTTAGGCATTTTTATTTTTTAAATTTTAGCGTATCTTAATATATGTGAATTTAAAAAATCAAAATAACGACAAAATTACCTAAATTCGAGGTTGTGCAAAGGTCTTTATATGTGTTTTTAAAATTTTTTCTATAATGCCTCTGTGGTGGAATTGGTAGACACGACAGACTCAAAATCTGTTGCTTTCATCGGCGTGTCCGTTCGAGTCGGACCAGAGGTACCATTTTTTTAATTAATTGTGCATTCTTTTGATATTTTCAAGGCAATTTTTCTTGGTATAATCGAAGGCCTCACTGAATTTATTCCTGTATCTTCTACAGCACATTTGCTATTGGTATCTGAAATTATTGATTTCAACTCAGTACAAAATAATCTTTTTGAAATAATAATACAAAGCGGTGCAATATTAGCAATTTGTGTAATTTATCGCAAAAAACTATTTGATCTATTGATAAATATAAAACATAAAGAGCAACAATTTTTTGCTTTAAATATATTTCTTGCTTTTCTACCCGCTGCAGTAATTGGATTTTTTTTGCATGGCTTTATAAAAACCTATCTTTTTTCTAATCTAGTGATAGCCTTAGCTTTAATTTTTGGTGGCTTAGTAATGATTATCATAGAAAAGAAACCTGAAATAAATAAAATCGACAATTTTAATAAAGTTACCCCAAAAACTGCATTAAAAGTTGGGTTTTTTCAATGTTTAGCTATGATACCTGGTGTTTCAAGATCAGGGGCAACTATTATTGGTGGCATGATCTGCGGCTTAAATAGAAAATTAGCTACTGAATTATCATTTTTATTAGCAATTCCTACGATTTTTGCAGCCAGCGCCTATGATTTATGGCAAAATCTTGACTCATTAGATATTTCCAATATCAAGATTATAGTAATTGGCTTGTTATCATCTTTTATCTCATCTATAATAGTTATTAAATGGTTTATTAACTATGTAACAAAAAATAAATTCACAATTTTTGCTATATATCGTATTATTATTGGAGTCTTGATTATATTCTTAATTGTATGAATCAAACGCAGCAAAAATACGCAATTAGATTTGGCCTTGGCGCAATAAAAGCAGTAGGTCTAAAAATGATGGAAGATGCGGTTATCAATCGTCAAAAAAATGGTGAATTCAAAGATATTTATGATTTCGCTGAAAGACTTGATGCCAAATCAATAAACAAAAAATCAATAGAAGCTTTATCGAAAGCAGGAGCATTTGACGAGTTAGATAATAATCGTAAAAAAATTGCTGAATCATTTGATGTACTTTCAAATTATGCTAATCAAAAAAAAGAGCAGAACTCGAGCAATCAAATGAGTCTTTTTGGAGCTTCAAGTGGCATAAATGACAAACCAGATCTCAAAAAAACCCACGATTGGAGTAAAGTAGAAAAGCTTCAAGGTGAATTTGAAGCATTTGGATTCTTTCTCAACGAGCATCCAATAGATGATTATCTTGATAATTTAAAAAAAAGAGGAGTAATTTTTTCTACTAAAATTGAGGATGAGAATCTTGAAGATAACAGCTTGGTAAATATTGCTGGAGTGGTTTGTTCTTCTAAACATAGATCTGGCTCTAGAGGTAGATTTGCCTACCTAACTATATCAGACCCTTATGGAATCTTTGAAGCGATGATTTTTGACGAAGCTCTAATAAACTCAGCTCGCGATATATTGGCAGATGGAACTTTAGTAGTGCTTGAGTGCCTTGTTAAAAAAGATGATGGTGGAACCCGAATCTTAACTAGAAATGTTACAAAATTAGAAGAATTTATAAAAAATAATAAGGCTAAAGACAAGGAATTTGAGGATATTAAAAAACAACTTACAAGACGTAAAAACAAAGAAGTGACTTTTCTTAAAGAAGAAAAAGAAAATATATATGATGAAATTTCTAGAAATAATACAGAATTACCCGCCAAGAATGTTATAGAGAACATAGAGATTATTATCAAAGATCGTGCACCAATATTATCGCTTAAATCTTTTTTATCACAAAAATTTGCATTTGATGAATCAAAAAATAGTCGAGTAATCATTTCTATCCTTAATCAAGGAAAATTTTCCAAAATCGAGCTTGGAAAAAGATACTTACTTGACCAAAGCGATGTAAATAAGATAAAAAATATCACTTCTATTATCGATGTCGAAATATCATAAAAAATCAAAAGTTATCTTGAGTTTAAAGTTTTTTGAGGTATTATCTTTATCATTATTTGGATAATTGATTGTGCTTTTTTAGCTAAAGCCATAATTGACCAATCATTAATAAAATATTAATTATAACTATGAAAAAAATATCACTTAATTTATTAGCTTTAGCTAGTTTAGTATTATTGCTTGCATCTTGCTCAGGAAAGGTTGAAGAACCAAAAGTTCAAGATATGGCTGGAGATTTATCAGACTTGCCAAGCTGGGTTTTAAGCCCACAATCAGATGAAGGTGTTACCGCTGTTGGGATTGCTGCGCCATCTAGAGGCGGTATTCAATTTCAAATTCCAAAAGCTGAATTAGATGGTAAGGCAAATATAGCTTCTGAAATTCAGTCTAAAATCAGTAGATTAACTAAAAGCTCGTTAAGATCAGCTGGCGTTAATGAAAATGAAGATGTTGAAAGTTTTTTTGCGCAAGCAACTAAAGAAGTTGTAAAAGATTTACCAATGTCTGGCGTTAGAAGAATCAATACATATCGTGCTAAAGATGGCACATTATATGTACAAATGCTATTGAGCAATAAGGACTATACAGCATTTATTGAAAATGGTCAAAAAACTTTTGAATCAATGCTTAAAGGTTCTAATTTAGGTCAAAATAATATCGAAAAAACTCAAGAAGCTACAAAGGCTTTATTTGATGAACTTGACAATCAATAAAACAATAAATATTGATAAAATGAAAAAATTATTTCTTATCATATTTCTTCTGACAAGCCTTTCATCATGCCTATCTTCTTTAAACAAAGAAAGAGTTAAGAGCATTGAGTCAATTGCTGCTTCAAGCAGAATTAACTCTTCTGAGCAAAACTCTAAATCTACCTTTGATGAGCTTGAGTAGAAAATTAGCACCTGTTATTTTAGTACTGGCTTCAATATTTATCAATTCTTGTGCCAGTACTAATCAAGCATTAAATCAAATACCTTCTTGGTATATAAATCCTAAGCAAAATAATAGTCAGTTTCTCTATGGAGTTGCCCAAGGATACAACCTTCACGAAGCAAAAACAGCTGCCTTGTATGAAGCTAGCTCAAGGTTATCAAGCACCGTTTCTGCAACAACCAATCTTATTCGAGAAGAAAATAATTACAGCACCAATGAAGAAATAAGACAAAATATAAAACAAACTTCTGCAGAAATAAAATTTAACAACTATAAGGTTATTAATAGCGAGGTTGTTAATACCATTTTTTATGTTGAAATTGAGATTGAAAAATCTGAATTTGTAAAATTTTACAGAGAGGAAATTGAAAAACTCTATCAAAAAATAATTGATCTTGATCGCAATTCAGCCAATCAAAATATTATCTCTAGATATTCATTGCTTAAGAAAATATCTGAATTATCTAACAAAATAGACTTTTATAAATCTGTTTTGTCTAGCCTTGGTGGCAAAGCCCTAGCTTCAGAAAAACTTAAAAATCTCCAAAAACTTAACCAAGAAAAAGACTCACTAAATTTAGTGATTGAATTTTATATAGACAAATCATCGCCGAAAGATATCGGTGCAATTGTTTCTCAAGCAATTAGCAAACAAAATATAAAACTTATCATGCAAGATACCAATTCTAACAATAGTGTAAGAGTAAAAATAACAATTTTAGAAAATCGCAAACAACTTTTTGGCCAATATATGAATAATTTAACAATTAAACTTGAGAGTTTTGCCAAAAATAAACTGGTTAAAAATAATAATATTGAGGTTACTGGCAGTTCTGCATCTGATTACTCATTAGCAAGAAAATCGGCTTTAAGAAAATTTGAGAATATGATTAATAATCAAGGCATATTTAATATTCTTGGCATTGATTAAAAAATGTTTTTTAAAAAAATTAATAAATTTATAGCAATTTTTTTGATTTTGTTAGCCACGATTTCTTGCGCTACAAAAATTAGAAATTTTGAAAAGTATCAAACTCAACTTATACCAAAAAGCCAATTTATACCTAATACTGAAGAATATAATCAAAAATTACCTCGAGTTCTAGTTTTTCAACTTGAAGAAAATAATATCGAGATTGCTACTCAATCCGAGCTTGGACTATCACTTGCCAAAAATATTGAAAATATTTTATCTCAAAATAATTTAGCTGAAATTGTTGATCGCTCTATAGGAATTAAACTCAAAGAAGAAATATCTTTAGCCGAAATTAATAATAACAGTTCTTATGATGGACCAAAAATATCTGATTATGCTATAGTCGGCACAATTTCTAATGCAACTTTTAGCTCAACTTATAAAGCGGAAAAGAATAAATATAATAAAAATACCGGAACTTATAATTACACACCGCCTCAATTTACATATATATCACAGGTTAACGGTAATATAAAAATATTAGAAGTTCCTTCCCTTGAAACTGTTAAAATTATAGAATTTAATGGCGAAGAAACCGAAAGTGAAAATGTTCAAAAAAGCGGTGGTCTTAATATTGGACTAATATCAATTGGTGGTAAGGAGTCAGAAAGTAGAAAAAGAAATGATGGCCTGGTCAGGAGAGCTGGAAAAAATGCTTTATTTAATATATCAGAAAAATTGCAAAATGTCTTTGCTAAGATAGGATATATTATAGAAAAAAGAGCTTATAAAAATAAGGCAATTTTTAAAATTAATTTAGGCAAGGATGATGGAATAAAAGAAGGAGATCATTTTAATATAATAGCGAAGTACCAAATTCAAAATCCATTAACTGGGGAAGAAGAGATAGAGGAAAAAATAGTAGCTACTGGCAGAGTCAGCAACAAAATAGATCCAAAAAATTCATGGATTATTATCAAGAATAAAGAAAATATAAATAAAATAAGACTAGGTGATAAATTGCAAATATTTTACAAAGAAAGCTTTAGTAAAAAACATTCAAGCACATTTAAAAGTATAGGAAAGATTCTTGAAGTTTCGGCAGATATTGCAGAAATATATTTGGACAATACCTCTAAAAAATAACTCCAAATGACACAAAAGCCTCAGTTCATCAACAATATTAATCAGATTTCCTACAGATATCAGTATTTTATTTTTGATATTTGGGGAGTAATTCATGATGGCGAATCTGCCTATGACGGAGTTTTAGAGGTGATAAAATATCTAAGAAGTAAAAATAAAAAAATTTGCTTTGTTTCTAATGCTCCGAGACGAAAATTTGTAGTTGCCAAGCTATTAGAAAAATTTGGAATTGGAGAAGATTTATACGACTTCGTAATTACTTCGGGAGAAGTTACATTTTTAAAATTGCAAGAAAATCAAGAAAATGGTTTTAAAAAGCTTGGTTCAAATTATCTCTATATCGGCCCTAAAAAAGATGAAGATTTACTTCATGGACTAAACTATAACATCGTGCAAAATGCAAGTCATGCTGACTTTGTGATTAATACTGGTTTTGATAATGATAATTCAAGTGAAGATGAAAAATTATCTCAAATTAAAGAATGTGCAAAACATAATCTAATGATGATATGTGTTAATCCTGATTTAAAAGTGGTTAAAAAGGATGGAAGAAGTATGAATTGTGCTGGATTAATTGCAAAACAATATCAAGAATTAGGCGGCAAAGTTGAATATTACGGCAAACCCTACCCAGCAATTTACGAAATAGCTTGCAATTTGTTTAATACTAGTCAAAAAAGTTCTTTGATCGCAATTGGTGATGGCTTAGAGACTGATATTTTAGGAGCTTTGAATAATAAAATTGATAGCTTGCTTATTACCGGAGGTCTTTTGTCTAACTTTTTTAAAATAAAATATTGGCAAGATTGCGATCCAAAAAAATTAGATAATCTCTGTAAAGAGCAAAATATTTTCCCGAATTATATAATATCAAACTTAAAATTATGAAAAAAAAATCCATATCCAGATCAAAATATAGTAAAGTAACTAATTTTTTTATTATTACATCTATTTTGGTAGGTGTAATATTTGTTATTTTTTACTTCTCAAATTTTTCTAATAAAAAAGAAGTTGTTGCTCGCGTTGGTGAAGAGAACATTTATAAAACTGATGTTGAATCTAAGCTAAATGAAATATTTCAGAACTCAAGAAATAGCTCGATTCAAACCCCTAATTTAAGTGAAGTTCCTCAAGAAATTCTTAAAATTGTCCTACGTGAGATTTATACCGATAAAAAGATTTTAGCAAAAGCAAAAAAAGTAGGAATAGACAAAAAGAAAGAGGTTAAACAAAAGATTGCTCAAGTTAAAAAAGCTATTATAAATCAAGGATATATTGATTATATAATTGAAAATGAAGTTAATGATCAAGTTATCAGCGAAACATATGTTAATTTAAGCAATCAAATCAATGGTAAGAAAGAATATGATTTTTCACATATTGTGGTTAAGGAAGAGTCTCTAGCAAATGATATATACAAAAATCTGTCAAGAAATCCAAAAAATTTTGCTCAACAAGCTAAAAAATACTCTCTTGATACTGAATCTGGAAAAAATGGTGGCAAAATTGGCTTTGTAATTGAAACGGCAATTTCTCCAGAAATTTCCGATTCTTTACCAAATCTTAAAATTAATGAAATTTCTAAACCAATAAAAACAAATTTTGGATGGCATATTGTAAGGTATAGCGATGTAAGAGATGCCAAACCTTTGGCGTTAGAAGCAGTTCGCAACAATATTAAGAGCCAACTAATACAAGAAAAAATATCTAATCTTAAAAATAACTTGTTTAACAATGCTAAAATAGAAATTCTGATCGAATCTAAATCTGATAATGAGATGAATTCTTTAGATAACAAAGATCTAGAAATTGAAGAAAATCCTAATGATTTAGAAGAAAATGAAGAATTCGAGCAAAACGAAGAGGAAGGATTATAAATCAACGCCTAGGCATATAAGTAAAAAAAAGGCATTTAATAAAAGTGCCAAAATAAATAATGCAAGCAGTGATAATTATAACAGGACTTTAATTTTTGGTAAACATCCTTGTTATCAAGCGCTACTCAATAAAAATCGTAAAATATATAAAATTTTTACTACCAAAAACTCTCACGATGAGCTTTTGTCTTTTTTAAAAGATAACAAAATTCTACATTTAGAAAGCTTAATTAATAAAACTGATAAAATATATTTAGATAGAATTGTTGGCAAGGATCAAAATCATCAAAATATTGTTCTTAGTACTTCAAAGATTGTAATTAAGGGCCAATCTGATCTTTTAGAAATTTTAAAGAATAAAGCCAACAAGAGCTCGTCAAGTAAAATGCCAAATATCCTAATTTTGGACCAAGTAACTGATCCGCATAATATTGGATCCATCATAAGAAGTGCAGTAGCGTTTAATTTTAATATTATAGTTTTTAGTCGTCATAATTCAATTCAGGAAAATTCCATTATTGCAAAATCTTCAGCTGGAAATTTAGAATTTATTCAACCTTTTATTGCTGATAATATTAGCGATCTGATAATAAAATTAAAAAAATTTGGCTATTGGAATATTGGGCTCGCTGGCGAAGCTTCGCAAGATATTTCAGAAATTACAAAATTTGATAATAAAGTTCTAATTTTAGGATCCGAAGGTAAAGGAATAAGACAGTTAGTTAAAAAAAATTGCGATGTTTTACTAAAAATTGACATTTGTCAAAATGTTGAGAGTTTGAATGTTGCAAATGCTGCTTCTATAGCACTATTTGAAGCAACAAAACCTTATATTGGACAAAAACAATGTATAACAAAATTGCAATAATAGCTGCTCTTAGCAATAAGAAAGCTATTTCAATTAAAGATAGTTTGGTCAAAAAATATAGTTTTGTAGATCTAACTAAAAATAATATTAAACCCAAGGGGTTTGATCTAATAATTGCAATTGGTGGTGATGGCTTAATTCTTCATCTTTTACACAAATATCAAGATTGCAATATTCCAATTTATGGTATTAATTGTGGTACTGTTGGTTTTTTGATGAATAGCTTTAACGAAAATGATAATCTTTTAGAAAAATTAGCTCTTAGCATTCAAACAAAAATTTACCCCCTCAAAATGAAAGCAATTGATGTAAAAGGAAAAAAACATTGTCATATTGCCATAAATGAGGTAGCTATAACAAGAAAATCCAGCCAATCTGTAAGGATTGCAATTGAAATAAATGGCCAACAAAGAATTGCCAACCTATCAGCTGACGGCGTTCTTGTTGCAACTCCAGCTGGTAGTACTGCTTACAATTTTTCAGCCGGTGGCCCTATAATTCCTTTTGGTTCCAAAATACTTACTCTTACCCCAATTTGCCCTTTTAGACCAAGAAAATGGCATGGTGCTTTAATTCCATCTACTAGCAGAATTAAATTTACAATTCTAGATCATGAAAAACGCCCTGCACTGGCTACAGCAGATTATAGCGAGGTAAAAAATGTTAAAGAAATACAAGTGTCTCAGGATAAAAATTCACCTTTTATTATTGTTTTTGATCCAGATCATTCACTAGAAGAAAGAATTATTCGTGAACAATTTATAAGCTAAAAGATTACAACTTGTGATCATAAGCAAAACAAAATATTTTTATTATTTATTTTATAAAAATTGCCAATTCACTGCCTTTTAACCAATTTAAGTTTAAAATATTCTACAATTTATACATCTAAATCTAAAAACAAAAATACTTCCTAATTGAGAATTTAATTTATAGAAATGGCATAAATCTGATTTAATTTGATTTAAATGGTATTTTATATATCAAGATTTATACTCTTATAAGCATTAATGAGTCCTTATGGCAATTTTTTATATATTGAATAATTTTTTGTAGTAATTAATTATCTTTCAACATATGTCGAGAATATAATTTAAATTATTCTACTTCTTAAAAACTGTCAAGTTGATTAAAAATTTATAAAATATCAATTTAATGAAGAAAAATTTACCTAGTAAAAATTTTATAACTTGGATTGCAATTTTCATAATAGTTTTAACTATTAGCAACCTGATAGATAGCTCGAACAATCTTGGCGGACAAAAAATAATCTTTAGTGATTTTTTAGAAAGAGTAGAATCTGGCCAAGTAAAACAAGTTCATATTAAAGGTAGCGAACTAAATGGTATAAATGCTGATGGATCAAAGTTTTTTACATATCTACCGGATTACCCAGAATTAGTTGAAATCTTGGAGAAAAATAATGTCGCCGTAGAAGCCGTTCCCTTAATTTCAAAATCAGAAAAAATAATAGGTGGAATTTTAGGCTGGCTTCCTTTTATTTTAATGATTGGACTGTGGATCTATCTTGCTAGAGGAGCTTCTGGTGGCAAGGGTGGTGGAGCATTTGGTTTTGGAAAATCAAAAGCTAAACTACTTCAAGAAAATAAAAATAAAGTTTCATTTGATGACGTTGCTGGTATAGATGAGGCTCGCCAAGAATTGAGTGAAATTGTTGATTTTCTTAAAAACTCGCAAAAATATATTCAGCTTGGCGCTAGAATTCCTAGAGGTTGTTTGTTAATTGGCTCACCCGGAACTGGTAAAACACTTTTAGCACGCGCTATTGCTGGAGAAGCTAATGTGCCATTTTATTCGATTTCAGGTTCAGATTTTGTAGAAATGTTTGTTGGCGTTGGTGCCAGCCGTGTTCGTGATATGTTTGCTCAAGCAAAAAAAAGTGCTCCTTGTATTGTATTTATTGATGAAATTGACGCCGTTGGTAGACACCGAGGCAGTGGTGTTGGTGGCGGTAATGATGAAAGAGAGCAAACATTAAATCAACTGCTTGTCGAGATGGATGGCTTTGCTGAAAATGAAGGGGTGGTTATAATTGCAGCTACCAATAGACCTGATGTTCTTGATCGAGCCCTACTCCGTCCAGGAAGGTTTGATCGTCAAGTTACTGTACCAAACCCAGATGTTTCAGGTCGTGAGCAAATATTAAAAGTTCATCTCAGAAAAATTACTGCAGCTGCTGATATTGATCCAAAAGTAATTGCAAGGGGTACTCCTGGTTTTGCAGGTGCTGAACTTGCAAATTTGATTAACGAAGGTGCTTTGATGGCTGCTAGAAAGGATCAAAAAATGGTTACTATGCAGAATTTAGAAGATGCTAAAGATAAAATATTAATGGGATCAGAACGCAAATCAATGATTATGCAACAGGCCGAGCGTGAATTAACAGCCTATCATGAAGCGGGTCACGCTATTACTACAATTAATTGTCCAAATTCCGACCCTATTCATAAAGCAACAATCATTCCTAGGGGTCGCGCTTTAGGACTGGTTATGCGCCTACCAGAAAATGATCGACTTTCAGTATCGCGCGCAAAACTACATGATGATTTGGTAGTTGCCATGGGAGGCAGGGCTGCGGAAGAATTAATTTTTGGCTATGATAAAGTTACGACAGGCGCTTCTTCAGATATTGAACAAGCAACTAAAATTGCAAGAGCCATGGTTGTAAAATGGGGCTTATCCGACAAGATTGGTGCAATTGACTATGGAGATGATAGCTCTAATCCATACAGCACAAATAAGCCATTTTCGGAAGAAACTGGAAAATTAATAGATGCTGAGGTTAAGAAAATTATCGACTCTTCACTTAAAAGAGCTAAAGATATCTTAACTAAAAAAAGTGATGATTTAGAAAAATTGGCGCAAAATCTTCTAAAATACGAGACATTAACTGGCAAAGAAATTACTGAATTGCTTGCAGGAAAAAATATTCGTAAAGATATTATTAAAAATAATAGACAAACAAAGACTAAAAGCAAAAAAAATGATAATGATATTTTTGCACCAAATATAGCTGATGATTAAATTTTTGTTGGTTATACTATTTTAGTTTTATTATCAAAATATTAACTTAATTTACAGGTAAAAGATGCAATTTAAAGCTAAATCAAAACAATTGCTTAAAACATTATCAATCGTAAATGGTGCTGTTGAAAGGCGCAACACAATTCCTGTACTTCAAAATATTAAGATTATTGCCAAGGATAATAAACTTGATTTATATGCCACAGATATGGATCTAATGATTAAATCCACAATTGAGTGCGAAGTTTTGCAAGAAGGTGAGACAACGGTCAACGCCCAAATGTTTTTTGATATAATGCGTAAAATTCCAGACGACAAAGAAATTACTGCTAAAAATGAGAATGATACTATACTCAACATTAGGTATAGTGATGCAAAATATAATCTACCTTGCATTGCTGCTAGCGAATTTCCAAATCTAGAAGAAGAAGAAATTGAAGAAGAAATTGAAGTTGATGCTAAGGAGTTTGCAAAAATGATTGATAAAACCCGCTTTGCAATTTCTAACGATGAGACGCGCTATTATCTGAACGGACTCTACTTACACACCAACAAAAACAATGATAAAAGCCAATTATGTAATGTGGCAACAGATGGCCATAGGCTAGCTTTTTCATGCGTTAATTTTGATAAATTTAAAAATGCTTTTGGAGTTATAATTCCTAAAAAATCAGTAAATGAAATTAGAAAAGTTATTGAAAATGTTCAAACTGTTAAAATCGCCATTTCTCGAGTAAAAATTAGAGTTAGCGCTGGCCAAAATATTCTAATCTCAAAGCTAATTGATGGTGAATTTCCGGACTATAATAAAATCTTACCTAAGACTAACGACAAGATAATAAAAATTAATAAAAAGCAATTTTTTGACTGTGTTGATCGCGTTTCAACGGTTGCCAATGATAAGCATAAATCGGTAAAATTAACCATAGAAAATGATAAAATGGACTTAGAAGTTAGTACTAATGATGGTTCTTTTGCTCATGAAATTTTGCCAATCAGCTATAAAGGTGAGCAAATTGTTACTGGCTTTAATTCACTATATTTAATGGATGTTATATCACAAATTGATAATGAAAACTTAACTATAAAACTCAAAGACAGTATGTCCCCTGCACTAATTGAGTCAGAAAACATGAATTGCGAGTTTGTAATCATGCCAATTAGAATTTAAATTCACAGCTAAGCTATCAAATCAGTGGCCTTTATTTCAAAGTTAATTTTAACTAATTTTCGTAATTTTCTAACTAATAAACTAATTTTTGATAAAAAGCTGGTTTTGCTTTATGGCAATAATGGCGTTGGTAAAACCAATATTCTAGAAGCTTTAACACTCATTGGCAATAATTCAAATTTTCGTAAAGCTGAGTTTGAAGAGATGATCTATTGCAACCAAAGCAATTATTTGGAAAATAATTTTGTAATTTATAGCGAGTTATTAGATCATGATTTTATTGAAAAAATTGCCATTTCTTATGACAAAATTTCTAAAAAAAAGATATTACAAATAAATCAAGAACCCATCAATCAAAAGAGACAAAGTGATATCAAGAACCACTTAATTAATTTTATTACCCTAACTCCGCAACTTGAACAGCTTTTTATCTCAGGAAAAAGCTCAAGGCGCGAATATCTAGATAAAATTGTTTGTGATATTGATGAAAACCATAATTCACGACTCAATAATTATCAAAAACTTATCAAAGAAAGATTATTAATTTTACAAAAATATAAATTTACCAATGATAAATCTTCTCAAGAAAAATGGCTTACTATAATTGAAAATCAAATTGTAGAACAAGGTGTAGCAATTGCTAGCGCTAGAGTTGAAGGTTTAGATTTTTTTAACAAAGCAATTCTAACATTTAATTCAAACTTCCCTAAACCAAAACTACAAGTAATTGGCGAGATAGAAGAAATGATTGGACAAAAACCAGCTGTTGCAATTGAAGATTTTTATAAGCAAACCCTAAAAATTAACCGCCAAAATGATTTAGAAAGCTTTAAAACTTCATTTGGAGTTCATCGCTGTGATTTTGATGCAATTTTTAGTGAAAAAAATATTTCAGCTCAAAAATCATCAACTGGTGAACAAAAAGCAATTATGATTGGCATTACTTTAGCTCGAGCCAAAATTTCAGCAAATTACAAAAGTTTGCCAACTATCTTAATTTTTGATGAGGTGGTTTCACATCTTGACGAGAAAAGAAAAAATGATTTATTTCTAGAAATTGTTGACACCAACTTGCAGTCTTTTTTTAGCGCCACTTCGCAAGATTTAATTCCTCAAAATTTTTTAGAAAATAATTCACTTCAAACTATAAAAATATGAAAGTTTTAATTATCGGTTGCGGCGCTATTGGTTCTTATTATGGCGCAAAATTGCAACAGGCAGGCGCTGAAGTGGTGGCTGTAATTCGTACAAAATTTGACCAGGTACAAACCCATGGTATAAAAATTAAAAGTATTAATGAGGAGTTAATATTTACGCCAAAAGTAATTAATCAAATAGAAGACTATCAAGAGACCGCTGATTATATTTTAGTTGCTACTAAAGTTTTGCCTGAAGTTGATTTGGTTGAAATGCTTAAACCAGTCCTCAAGCCAAAAACTGCAATTACTTTAATTCAAAACGGCATTCACATCGAAAAAAATTTGGTAAAAAGCTTTCCAAATAACTTAATTATTAGATGTTTAGCCTTTATTTGCGTTAGTAAACCCGCCCCATATTTTGTTGACCATCAGGATTTTGGCCGCATAGTTATTGGCAAATTTCCACAAGGAGCTGAAGAAAAAGTAAATCAAATTGCTAAATTTTGGCAAAATTCAGGAATTGAGTGCAAAATTAGCAATAACATCAATCAAGAAATCTGGAAAAAGTTAGTTTGGAACGCCCCTTTTAATCCAATTTCAGTTTTATCTTGTGGCGCCACCACTAAGGAATTACTCAATAATAGATATAGCCGCCAATTAATTGTTAATGTGATGCAAGATGTTATTAAACTTGCTAATAGCGATGGCTGTAATCTAGATCAAAATCTTATTAAGCAAATGATCAGCTATACCGAAAGCATGACCCCTTATAAAACCAGCATGCTTCTTGATTTTGAAAATAATCGTTCCTTAGAAATTGAGGCAATTTTAGGCAATGCCGTTAGATTTGCGCAAAACAAACAAATTAATACTCCATTCTTAAATGCGATTTATGGCTTGCTGTCGCATTACTAATAATTTAATTCAAGCTTTTATAAGCCATCATTGCCATATCACGAGCTTTTTTATGATCAACTAAAGGATGTGGATAGGTTTTTCCAAGTTCAATTTTAGCCTGCTGTAACTCAAAAATATTAGCTTGGCTTGGTTCATGAATTAAATTATTAGGTAATTTAGCAATTTCTGGCACCCATTTTCTGATATAAATTCCTTCAGGATCAAATTTCAAACTTTGCAAGGTTGGATTAAAAATTCGAAAATAAGGTGCAGCGTCAGCACCACTGCCAGCAATCCATTGCCAACTAGCAGTATTGCTTGCCATATCAGCGTCGACCAAACAATCCCAAAACCACTTTTCGCCAACTCGCCAATCAATTAGCAAATCTTTAACCAAAAACGAGCCGACAATCATGCGCACTCGATTATGCATCCAACCCGTTGCCCATAATTCACGCATACCTGCATCAACAATTGGATATCCCGTCAAACCTTTTTGCCATTTTTGTAAAATTTCATCATTTTGATACCACGGAAATTTATCAAATTTCTGATTAAAATTTTTACTTGGTAATTCAGGAAAATTATGTAGCAAATTATAAGAAAATTCTCGCCAGCCAATTTCCGACAAAAAATGATTTATATTATTATTTTGTAATTGGTGATACTGATGTTGATATGATCTAACTCTAGCAAAAATTTGCCTAACTGAAATAACCCCAAAATGTAAATATGGTGATAATTTAGAAGTGGCTTCAAGCCCAGGAAAATCACGAGCTTGTTTATAATTAGTGATTTTTTTAGCTATAAAATTATTGAAATCTTGCCAAATTTGTTCTTCACTAAATTGCCAAGTTTTTTGCATAATTTTATCCCAAGAAATTTTTGGCAAAAGATTGAGATCAGCTAATTTTATTGAGTCTCTTAGATTATTTTTAGCTAAATTTTGATTCTTTAAAGCTAAAATTGGCAAAGGTTTAGCAATTTTTGATTCGTTTTCGAGACACTTCCTCCAAAAAGGCGTAAAAACTTTAAAATATTGGTTCGAGCTGTTTAAAATTTTACCTGATTCAAATAATAAATTGGCTTCGCCAACAAAAATTGTAATATTTTTTTCTTTGGCCAATTTAATGATTTTCTCATTTAATAATCTTGCTTGCGGCTCAAAATTTTGGTTAAAGTAAATTTCGCTAACTTTTAAATCTTCTAATAGTTTACCTATTATTTCTAAGCTATTACCCCTAAAAATATTGAGCTGGCAACCAATTTTATTGGCTAAATTTTTAGATAATTCATCTAAAACGTGATGTAAAAACCATTTTGACGCGTCTCCTCTTGATCTTTTATTAATTTCATCAAAAATATATATTGCCGACAAAGCTTTGTTCTCTAAATTTACTTGCTTTATAGCCTCATATAGAGCTGAATTGTCGCTTATTCTTAAATCTTGATCAAAAATAACTAGTTTCATGAGTAAAATTAGAATTTATTTAGCACAAATTAACACTAAAGTTGGTGATCTTGAGGGTAATTTTAGGAAGATTGAAGAGCAATTTCACAAAGCACAAGAAAAAGATTGTGATTTAATAATTTTTCCAGAAATGACTATTTGTGGCTATCCTGCTCAAGATTTATGGCAAAAAGAATATTTTGTAAAATCGTGCCAAGAAAAAATCATGCAAATTTGCGATTTAAGCAAAGGCAAGAAATGTGCTTTAATTATCGGATCGCCAATAACTGATCTTGATCGCGATCAAGCTATTATTTTTCGTAACTCAGCAATTTTTATTAAAGATGGTAAAATTGAAAAAATTGCCAATAAAAAAAATCTGCCGAATCACGAGGTTTTTGACGAAAAAAGATACTTCACTGATTCATCAGCACTAAGTACTCATAAGTTGAATGGCTTTAGTTTTAGCTTAATGATCTGTGCCGACCTTTGGGAAAATAAAAATTTATTTTTAATAAGTCAGCATCAAATAGATTTTGCAATTGCTGTCAATTCTTCGCCTTATTCTATTGGCAAGGAGCAAACTCGTTTTGAAAAAGCCAAAAAATTTAGCGATAAATGCCAAAAACCGTTAATTTATCTTAATCAAGTTGGTGGACAAGACTCTTTGGTTTTTGATGGCGATTCTTTTGTAACTGGGCAATATGGTGAAAAAATCCTAGAAATGAAAAATTTTGAGGAAGATTTTGCAGTTATTGAAATCTTAGACACTCACGATGTTAAGGTTTTGGAGCCTAAAAACTATAAAAGTAATTTTTCTCAATTTAGCGAAAAGCTTCATGATCTCAATTTAAAATGCCAAAAGACAGCCCAAAATAATTATCAAGCCTGCATTTTAGGACTTCGGGATTATATTTACAAAAATGGCTTTTCTAAAGTTTTGCTTGGCATGTCTGGCGGGATTGATTCTGCAATGGTTGCAACTATTGCTGTTGATGCTTTGGGCAGTAAAAATGTTGCGCTTTATGCTTTACCAAGTAGATTTAATAGCGAAAATTCGATGGTTGATGCCAAAAAATGCGCTAAAAATTTGGAAGTTGAATTAAAAATAATTGAAATTGAGCCACTTTTTCAAAAAATGCTGGAAACTTTACCTAATTCTTCAGCTTTGACTAAAGAAAATATGCAATCGCGCATTCGTGGCAATATTTTAATGTCTTTATCAAATGATTCTGGAGCACTTTTGCTT
The DNA here is from genome assembly GCA_030835905.1 of Alphaproteobacteria bacterium. Lineage (GTDB taxonomy): Bacteria > Pseudomonadota > Alphaproteobacteria > Rickettsiales > UBA1997 > UBA1997. The sequence continues at coordinate 10,246 of JAURQX010000033.1, read as the reverse complement.
TCAACTGGCAATAAATCAGAGCTAGCTTGTGGCTATGCTACGCTTTACGGCGATATGTGCGGAGCTTTTAATCCAATTAAAGATCTTTATAAAAGCCAAATTTATCAGCTAGCCAATTGGCGAAACCAAAATATACCAGCAATTTCAATTTATCAAAATATCAATTTAATTCCACAAAATATAATCGATAAAGCGCCAACTGCCGAGCTTCGTGAAAATCAAAAAGATAGTGATTCTTTGCCTGATTATGCAATTTTAGATCAAATTTTATATCAAATAATTGAAGAACAAAAATCATTGTCACAAATAATTGAACTTGGCTTTAATAAAGAGTTAGTTGAAAAAATAACCAACCTCTTTTACAAATCTGAATATAAAAGAAAACAAGCGCCATTGGGGGCCAAAATCTCGAAAATGGCTTTTGATTTAGAAAGAAGATATCCTATTAGCAATAACTACACAAAATAAATGAATAGCAACTCAACTATAAAAGTCCGCTTCGCCCCCTCTCCTACTGGCTTTTTGCACGTTGGTAATGTTAGAGCTGCTTTAATAAATTATCTTTATGCCCAAAAAAAAGGTGGTCAGTTTTATTTGCGCTTTGACGATACTGATCTTGAACGCACTAAAGAAGAATTTAAAGTAGCAATTATTGAAGATTTAGCCTGGCTTGGCATTAAATATGATAAGCTTTTTAAGCAGTCGGATAATTTAGAGCGTTATGAAGAATGTAAAAATCAATTAATTAAGTCGGGTCGTCTTTATGAATGCTTTGAAACCCAAGGCGAGCTTAATATTCAACGTAAATCACAAATCGCTTCAGGACAACAACCAATTTATAATCGTGCCAGCCTTAATTTAACCAAAGAACAAAAACAAAAATTAATAGATTCTGGTATCAAGCCATATTATCGCTTTTTGCTTCAGGATCAAAAAACTGCTTGGGACGATAAAATTAAAGGCAAGATTATTTATGAAGGTCGGCATTTTTCTGATCCAGTTTTGGTGCGTGAAAATGGCAGTCCAACCTATACTTTTTGCTCGGTTATTGATGATATTGACCATCAGATAAGCGATATTATTCGTGGCGAAGATCATATTACTAACACTGCAATTCAAATTCAAATCTTTGAAAGCTTAGGTGCTAAAGTGCCAAAATTCGCCCACCTAGCTCTAGTACAAGCAATTTCTGGTAAGATTTCTAAAAGAATTGGCGGTTTTGATATAAGATCTTTAAGAGAGCAAGGATTTGAAGCTATGACCTTGATTAACTTTTTAACTCAGATTGGTACCTCAAAATCACTAGAAATACATAAAAATATTGATGAAATTATCAAAGATTTCAATTTTGATAAATTCTCCAAATCAGCTACTAAATATGATATTAGTGAGCTAAATATCATCAATCAAAAACTACTTCAAATAATTGATTTTAACCAAGTTAAAGAAAGGATTTTGTCTTATGGAATTAATGAAAATTTAGCCCAAGAATTTTTTGAAAAAATAAAGCCAAACCTTAATTACCTTCATGAAATTAAAGAATGGCATGATATATGCTTCAAAGATTTTAGTTATAAAAACAAAGCAGAAGATAAAGAATTTTTAGAACTTGTGGCCAGCCTTATGCCTCATGATACTAAATCGCAAGATTGTTGGCAGATTTGGCTAAAAAATATCAAAGAAAAAACTGATCGCAAAGGCAAAGATCTTTTTATGCCAATACGCCTTGCTTTTAGCGGCAAAGAACATGGCCCCGAAATTACCACTTTGATAAATTTAATTAATCGTGATGAGTTAGAATCTAGACTTAAAAATTAAAAACTTCAAAATTAAGCTTGAAACGTCAATTGGCGTTTAAAGTTTTTTTATACCAAATCCCATCTATAATTCTATATAGATACAAAGTATTTTTAAGGAAAAAATTATTAGAAAATTTAGCCTTGTATCTTGATATACATGGCTAAATTTTATGATGATTTTTAACTAAAAAGACAAAGTAGCTATATGGAATTATAGATGGGATTTGGTATTAGCTCTAGAATAATTGACTTAGCTTGCTGAATAGTTGCAAAAATATTACTATTATTGTCTATAATATAATCAGCCCTTTCCTGCCTTACTTGGTCACTCAACTGTCTATCACTAATCATTTTGAATCTTTTTTCCAATTCATTTAAATTTATTTTCTTGCTATCCAAAACAAATCCTGCCCTTGTTAAATAACGCTCTAAACGAATTTTTTCATCGCATTTAAGAGTAATTAATTTATCATAATTATAGGCTTTGGTCTCTAATAACAAAGGAATATTAAGAACTAAAAAATTTAAATCTTTTCTATTATTTTGCTCTAAAAAGGTTTTATAGGATTGACGAATTTTAGGATGCAAAATTTCTTCAAGAATTTTTATTTTACTGGAAAATTTTGAGTAATCTATAAATAAAAAGTCAGCCAAAACTTTCCTATTAACTACACCATTTTCTATAACTTGCGGAAATTTTATTGCTATTTGATTAATAGAATCTTGATCATTTTGCAATAGGTCATGAGCAATTTTATCGGCATCAAAAATTGCTGAATTATATTGCGAAAAAACTTCACATATCAAGTTTTTGCCAGAAGCAATCCCTCCAGATAGACCCAAAATAAGCATAGATTAATTTTTTAACTCTTGTGGAATTTCTATGTTACAATCAGATAGTATTTCGGATAGCTCTTTTTTAAGAATATTTAAACTATTAAGATTAATTGCCTCACATCTCGCAACCAAGACCGGTTGAGTGTTTGAAGCTCGAAGCAACCACCAATCATTATCTTTAATAAATCTTATACCGTCAACACTATTATAATTTAGACCTTTTTTATCTAATTTAGCTTTTATTTTATCTATAATACTAAATTTCACGTTATCGTTACATGGCACCCTAATTTCAGCAGTTGAAAAAGTTTTAGGTAATGATTTGCGTAATTCTGAAATCTTATTATTTGACTTGATTAAAATATTTATAATTCGCATAGCTGCATAAATTGCATCGTCAAATCCATAATATTTATCAGCAAAGAAAATGTGACCAGACATTTCTCCTGCTAAAACCGCTTTTTCTTCTTTCATCTTGGCTTTAATTAAAGAGTGGCCAGTTTTCCACATAATCGGCTTTCCTCCAGATTTTTTAATTTCACTAAACAAGATATTACTTGCTTTGACATCAGCGATAATTGAAGAGTTTGGCTTTTCTCGCAAAATATCTCTGGCATAAAATACCATTAGTTGATCTCCCCATATAATACATCCTTCATTATCGACCACGCCAATTCTATCACCGTCGCCATCAAAAGCTATACCAATATCGCAATTATTATCCTTAACTGTATCAATCAAATCTTGCATATTTTTTTCTTCAGATGGATCTGGATGATGATTTGGGAAAGTACCATCAATTTCTTCATAGAGCAATATATGATTTGCATCAATTTTTTGAGTGATGTTTTTTATAACCTCACCCGCTGCTCCATTACCACAGTCCCAAGCTATTTTAAGCTTTGAAGTATTTTTGCTTCCAATAAAGTCTTTTATGATTCTATCAGTGTATTCTTCAATGATTTGATAATTTTTTACAGACCCTTGACCTACTACAAAATCTTGATTTTGACATATTTTCTCTAGGTTTAATATATCCTCTCCGTAGAATGGCCGATCTTTTAGCGCAATCTTAAAACCGTTATGATCTTTTGGGTTGTGCGATCCGGTAACCATTATTCCAGCATCACAATTTAAATGAAAGACTGCGAAATAAAGCATTGGAGTTGGACAAACCCCGATTTCACAAACCTCGACTCCTGAAGCAACTAAACCTTCAATCAACTTATTTTTAAGTGTCGGCGAGCTTTTACGTCCATCATAACCAACTGCTATTTTCTTTTGCGATTTTTTTGCCAAAACACTTGCAAGTGATTTGCCGATATATAAAGCATCTTGGTCAAATAGTGTTTGGTTATAAACACCTCTAATATCGTATGCGCGAAGAATTGAAGAATTAAATTTATGCATTTTATTAGATTAAGCTGTTTTAATTTTACCCTCATCTGGAGAGGAGGCACTGCCATATTTCTTTTTTGGCATTCTACCAGCCAAATAAGCCAGCCTACCAGATTGAACCGCTAATTTCATTGCCTTAGCCATTAAAACTGGGTTTTTAGCTTGAGCAATTGCTGTATTCATCAAGACCCCGTCACAACCCATTTCCATAACAATTGAGGCGTCTGATGCAGTACCAACACCAGCATCAACGATGATTGGTACTTTTGCTTGCTCTAAAATAAATTCTATATTTAAAGGGTTTTGAATACCTAATCCAGATCCAATTGGGGCAGCCAATGGCATAATCGCACAGCAGCCAATATCTTCTAGCTCTTTGGCTACGATTGGATCATCTGATGTATAAACCATTACTTCAAATCCATCTTTTATTAGTATTTCTGCAGCTTTAATAGTTTCAGTAACTTTAGGATAAAGAGTTTTAGGATCTGATAAAACTTCAAGTTTTACTAAATTCCAATTTCCTGCAGTTCTAGCTAATCTTAAAGTTCTAATTGCATCATGTGCAGTAAAACAACCAGCTGTATTTGGCAAATAAATATATTTTTGAGGATCAATAAAATCCTGCAACATTTGCTGATTCTTCTCTTCAATATTAACTCTTCTTGTTGCTACAGTTATCATTTCTGCTCCGCTAGCTTCTAAAGCTTGCTTAGTTTCATTGAAATCTTTATATTTGCCAGTTCCTATTATTAGGCGTGAAGTAAATTTATAATCTGCGATTTGTAGAATATCATCACTCATGGTAAATTAGCTAAAAAAATTAGCAGGAAACAATGTGATCAAAAATAGTACAGCTGGAGCAACTAGAACCATTCCATCAAGTCTATCAATAATACCTCCGTGACCTGGAATGATATTACCAGAATCTTTTAAATTAAATATTCTTTTAATTTTAGATTCAGTCAAATCACTAACTTGTTCAATTATCGATAATGCAAAGCTTGCGATAATAAAGAATAACGCACTACCTGAAAATAATAAAGAGCTAATTAAGCCTATTAAAGAACAAGCTAAGACGCCACCTATTAGTCCGGACCATGTTTTATTTGGACTGATTAATGGTGCTAATTTTGGCCCACCAATTGCCTTACCAGCAAAATATGCAAAAATGTCCGTAGACCATATTATAACAAACATCCATAATAATATATATGGTTCAATTAAGCGGATTTTAATTACACAAAAAACAGGAATTAAGACATAAAAAAAGCCAATAAGTCGCCATTTTCTTTGATTTTTAGCGCTTCTTATAATATCAACCCATTCTACTGTCATCATAATTGTAATTGATAAAGCAATCAAAAAAAAGAGATTTATCGAAAAAAACATTGCATAGATTGCAATTGGAACCAAGACTGCAGATGACAAAACTCTTTTTCTTAGATTTTCATTAGGAATAAACTTCTTTATATAATCATATATTGAGTTAAAAGCTTTTCTAAAAATTTGGCTGAATTTAGCCATTTTTCCTTCTTTTTCCATATCTTCTTTCTCTTTTATTAAAGTCAAAAATTGCCTCTTCCAAATTTTTTTTATTAAATTCTGGCCAATAGGCGTTACTAAAAAATAATTCACTGTAAGCTATTTGCCATAGTAAAAAATTACTAACCCTAAGATCTCCAGCAGTTCTAATCAAGAGATCGGGGTCTGGTAAATTTGGATTATATAAATTTTTACTAAATAGCTCTTGGTTAATATTGTCAATTTCTATTTGATTATTGAGAACGCCAAAAGCAATCTTTTTTGTTGCCTCGACTATCTCTTGTCTTGCACCATAGCTAAAAGCAACATTTAATATTAAAGATTTGTTATTATTGGTTTTTTCTTGAGCCTGTTTTACTTTTGTAAGAATTTTATTTGGAATTTTAGTAAAGTCGCCAAATATATTTATTTTGATATCATTATCAACTAGCGGCTTTAAATTATTATCCAAATAGTTATCGAGTAATTTTAGTAAATTTTCTACTTCGGATTTGGATCTTTGCCAATTTTCTGAAGAAAAAGCATAGAGTGTTAGGTATTTAACCTTAAAGTCAATACAGGCCTGCGCTATTTCCTTTATATTTTCAACACCTTGCTTATGCCCTGTGAATAAGCTTAGATTATTTTTTTTAGCCCATCTAGCATTACCATCCATAATAATAGCTATATGATCAGGAGATTTTAATATTTTATTATTCACTAAAACAATAATTTTAACTAGGGGAGCTAGATTGACATTAGATCCTTCTCTTTTTTAGCAACTATCTCATCAATCTTAGCAACAAAATCATCCGTTACCTTCTGAACCGCATCTGTGAAAGAATGCACGCTATCTTTACTTGAATCTCCCTCTTCTTTTTTAAATGAATCAATAATATCACGACGAATATTTCTAACTGAAACTTTTTTATCTTCTCCGTATTTTTTTGCCAACTTTACCATTTCTTGCCTTCTTTCTTGGCTTAGCTTAGGTATTTTGATACGCAAAATCGATCCATCGACAGCCGGTGAAAAACCCAAGTTTGAGTCAATTATTGCCTTTTCTATAGCTTTGATACTAGAGTTATCCCAAACTTGAATGGCTAATGTTGTGGCATCCGGAACTGAGATGCTGCTTAGTTGATTTAAAGGCATTAAGCTACCATATAGCTCAACCTTAACTGGATCTAGCAGGTTTGGGGTTGCTCTGCCAGTTGATATACTGTCAATATCTCGCTTGAGAAACTCAAGAGTTTCACTCATCTTATTGCGACATCTATCTAAGTAGCTATTAAACATATACTATTATTATTTTAAGACCTTCGCAAATCGTAAATTTGGTAATTTGCAGCGACCTTTTTATTATAAAAATCGTTGATAACACAACTATATTAATCCGAGCATTAAATAGAAAACATATTCTTAGAATAAAAATTGAAGTTTGTAATTAATTTAATGTGATAAATATTGTTAATTTATGATAGTAAATTTTCCACAGCCATTTATTACATTTTTCAATGCATCTTCTTGTGATATTGAAAAAACTATAATTGGCAATTTATTGTCTTTAGCCAAAGTTATAGCAGTTTGATCCATAACTTTTAAGTCCTGCTTGATAACGTCAATATATTTTAGGCTTTGATAGCGAGTTGCATTTTTATCTTTTTTAGGATCTGCTGAATAGACGCCGTCAACTTGCGTTCCTTTTAAAATAGCATCACACGACATTTCAACAGCCCTTAATACTGCTGCTGTGTCAGTTGTAAAAAATGGATTGCCGGTTCCCGCAGTAAAGATTACAATTCGACCTTTTTCTAGGTGTCGAGCTGCTCTTCTTTTTATATATGGCTCGCAAATTGTGTTCATTGCAATAGCAGAAACCATTCTAGTAGCCAAGCCCCTAGCTTCAAGAGCTCCTTGTAAAGCTAAGCCATTAATACATGTTGCAAGCATACCCATATAGTCGGCACTAATTCTATCAACGCCAACTTCACTATGAGAAATGCCACGAAATATATTGCCACCGCCAACAACTAAACAAACCTCACATCCTAAATTATGAGCTTCGATAATCTGATTACAAATTTTGTCAATAGCTTTAGGATCATGACCATTAGTCATACTTCCCATCAAAGCCTCTCCTGAAACCTTAAACAAAACTCTTTTGAAGACTAATTTCGAAGTCATTAGAATTATTAAACTAACCTTTTGTAATTGCTGCTACTTCAGCTGCAAAATCATCTTCTTTTTTTTCTATGCCGTCTCCTAAGACAAACATTTTATATGATGAAATAGTAGTTTTTGAATTTTCTTTTGAAAAATTATCAAGCAAGTCTTTTATTTTTAATTTATCATCCATAACAAAAGACTGCTCCAATAGCACAACCTCTTCATAGTACTTTCTGATTCGACCTTGGATCATTTTGTCTATAATCGATTCTGGCTTTCCGGTACTTCTAGCCTGTTCTTTTAAAATTTCAGTTTCTCTTTCTAATTTAGATGAATCAACGTCTTCAATTGCTAAAGATTCAGGTTTTGCCGCAGCTATGTGCATTGCAATTTGTTTACCTAATTCTTCGAGATTTTGTGAGTTAGCATCAGATTCTAAAGCTATAACTACAGCAATTTTGCCCAAATTATCTGCAATTTTGTTATGAATATAACTAACCACCAAACCTTTTTTAACTTCAATTTGACCAATTCTTCTAATATTGATGTTTTCTCCAATTACACCAATCTGCTCTTTAACCTCTTCATCTTTGTCAGCTTTAAATTTTTCAACGTCACTACCGTATTTTAAAGCTTCTTTAGATAATTTTGCTACGAAATCTTGGAATTTTTGATTTCTAGCTACAAAATCAGTTTCAGAGTTAACTTCAATTATTGAAGCTTTGTTACCTTCAATATTAACAGCAACCGCACCCTCAGAAGTAACTCTGCCAGTTTTTTTAGCTGCTGAAGAAAGTCCTTTTTTTCTTAGCCAATCAACTGACTTCTCATAATCATTATTATTTTCTTTTAATGCTTTGTTACAATCTGCAATACCGCACCCAGTTTCTTCACGAAGTTTTTTTAAAAGTGATAAATTAGACATTATTCTTATTAATTTTTATTAATTAGGTATTAATTAACTAGCTTTAAGCTGTTTTTAAAATAATCTTACTCATTTAGATTATGATTCAGACTTTTTAGAAGGAGATTTTTTCTCTTCTTTTTTTTCTACCTTCTTTTCAGCTTTTTTTGCTGAATCATTGTCATCTTTTTTTGTTTTTTTGGGTTCAGTTTTATTTTCGCTAGATTCTTTTTTGATGATCTCTTTTTTAGGTCTTTCTTTCTTTTTATCTTTCAATGAATCGTCTTTTTTCTTAAATTCTAGAGATTTTTTAATTTCTGCGTTTTTACCATCATTAGCAGGAGATTTAGTGTTTTGTATAACATTTTCGTAGTCTCCTTCTAGTTTTGAGATATCAACACCTGAGCTAGCAAGATTTTCTTTAAAACCTGCAATTGCTGCATCAGAAATTAAACGACAAATTAATCTAATTGACTTTGTTGAGTCGTCATTTCCTGGAATTGGAAAAGTTACTTCATCGATATTGCAATTAGAGTCAACAATTGCCATAATTGGAATGTTAAGCTTTTGTGCTTCAAGTAGTGCAATTGATTCCTTATTGATATCTATGATAAAAACTAAATCTGGATAACCGCCCATATTTTTGATGCCACCCAAAGTTTTTTCTAATTTTTGTCTTTTACGTTCAAGATCAAGTTTTTCTTTTTTGTTATAGCCAATTTCATTATCTTGTAGTTGCTCTTCGATATTTTTAAGAGTTTTGATTGAGCGAGAAACAGTTTTCCAGTTGGTAAGCATGCCACCTAACCATCTAAAGTTAACGTAATACTGACCGCATCTTTTGGCTGCTAATGCTACAGAATCCATGCCCTGCTTTTTAGTAGAAACAAATAAAATTTTACCGTTATTTTTTGCAACCTCTTTTACTATAGATAAAGATTTGTTAAGATGGGCTGCAGTCTTGTCTAGATTAATTATACTAATATTATTTCTATCAGCAAATATGTATTTAGACATTTTAGGGTTTCTCTTCATGGTTTTGTGTCCGAAATGAACTCCGGCTTCAAGAAGTTGTCTAATAGAAAATTTCGGCAATGCGAATTCAGTAGTTTTTGTTTTTGTCATTTAAATAAGGATTAATTTGGTTAAATTTAAGTATTTTTCAATCTAAAACTCTAGAGTTTGAAATAGCGACTACGTTAAGTAAACGCTAATAGACACCAAAAAATAAAATACTTATAATTTCATCCTAGTACAAGATGATTAATGACTACATGGTAAAAAAAGCTTTTTATTAGTCAACCCAGTTATTACCCAAGTAAACACAAGTTGTCGGTTGTTTTAACCCCGATTTGCGTTTAAGAAATGAGCTAAAATCTTTGGATTTTGGCTTATTTATTGAAAATTGTTAGCAATTACTTAATTTAAACGGATTAATTAATTTCTTAAACGCAAATTGGCGTTTTTAGATTATTAAGACCCCTGCAAATCAACGAATTTTAGTAATTTTGTTGTTATTTTAATTTTTTAAATTCACGTATATCTTGATACGCTAAAATTTAAAAAATATAAAATGCCTAAAAATTCCTCAAAATTGGTTGATTTGCAGAGGTCT
>JAURQX010000032.1 GCA_030835905.1 Alphaproteobacteria bacterium | reverse complement strand
AGACCTCTGCAAATCAACCAATTTTGAGGAATTTTTAGGCATTTTATATTTTTTAAATTTTAGCGTATCAAGATATACGTGAATTTAAAAAATTAAAATAACAACAAAATTACTAAAATTCGTTGATTTGCAGGGGTCTTACATTTGGATAAAGGATTTTTGAATTTAAGTGATAAGGAGAAAGATTTTAAGAAATTTGGTTTTTGGCTTATTTGCTACGATTTTTATCTTAAAAAACAAAATTAGTTTCTCAAACGCAAATCGGTATTTAAAGTTAAAAGGCAATTATACCAAATCCCAGCTATAATTCCATATAGATACAAAGTATTTTTAAGGGAAAAATTATTAGAAAATTTAGCCTTGTATCTTGATATACATGGCTAAATTTTATGATGATTTTTAACTAAAAAGACAAAGTAGCTATATGGAATTATACCATTTCAACTTTCTAATTGACCATTTGGATAAATATTTTGAGGATAAAACTTACTATAAAAAGCGCCGATGTATTTGATATACTTCATGTTTTTTATAGTAGATTTTAGGTCAAAAGATAAAACCAAATGGTCAATTAGAAAGTTGAAATGGTATTTTTGGTGGGATTTGGTATTAGTCAATACCTTGGTAATGTAATGGTAATAGAAGTGCCGACATTGACCTCGCTATTTATATCTAAGCTACCACCATGAAGTTCAATAAAATGCTTTGAAAGATATAATCCAATGCCTGTGCCAGCAACTGACAAGGTGTTTTTAGCTCTATAAAATTTTTTACCAATGTTTTGAATATCATCTTTGGGAATACCAATTCCTGAGTCTATAACCCTTACTGCAATTTTTTTGTCATTTGACTTTGCTAAAACCTTGATTGCAGAATCATTTTTTGAATATTTTATAGCATTTGAGATTACATTATTAAACGAATGCTCTAAAAGCTTAATGTCACCATTAAAAACAGCTGGCAAGTCTTTGACATTAACCAGAAACTTAATATTTCTATTTTGCGCTAAATTTGAATTTTTTTCAATTATTTCATTAATAAATTTAGCGATATCGAAATCGTTCTTATCGACATTAATCTTTCCATCATTGCTCTCCATTTTGGCAAGATTAAGAGTGCTATTGATTAAGCCGTTCATACGAGTGATACCAGATTTAATGCGCTCAAAAGACTTTTCGATTGTTTCTTCGTTGTCACCAAGAGATTTTATTTTTCGGTATAATAGCTCTCTTGTTCCATCAATAATTTGTAGCGGAGTTTTGAACTCGTGCGAGACAAGGGCTACAAATTCATTTTGCATTTTTCTCATTTCCTGCTCCTTCTTTAGAGCATTTCTTAACTCAATTGTCTTTTCCATCAATTCGTGATTACTAATCATTACTTTCTCAACCGAAACTGAGCGATCAAATGCTATAGATATTTGGTCGGCTATCATTTCTATTACTTCAATTTCGTCAGCTAACCAAGCTCTACTTTGTGACTGATGAATATAAACTCCACCATTGACTCTTCCGTTAAAAACCGAGGTAATTGATACTTGCGAGCCAATTCTAAAATCTTCACAAATACTTCTAATTGACTCAAAATTACTATCATCAGCGATATTTTCAGCAATTGAAACCCAACTTTTATCGCTTTCAGTTGCTCTTCTTTTGTAAAAATTATTTTGAAAATTTATGTATTTGGTTAGTAATTTAATTTTTTTTGGATTGTTGCTATCAAGCATGTTATTAACATTTTTGTCACAATACTCAACAACAAAATTTGTTTCAGAATCTCTAAAATCATGAATTATACAACGATCAACTCTAAAATGCTGGCATATTGACTTGGCAATTTCTTTGGAGATTCTATCAATTGGCAAGTCAGAGATTATAACCGAGGATATTTGTCTTAACAATCTTTCATTACGAAGTGATCTTTCCATACCCTTGAGTAAACTCTCGCTTTTTCTTCTTGATATTTCACGATCATTTTTTTCACGATACTCAGCTTCTTCAGTCTCCTTCTTTTTAATTTCTTGAGTTACTTTTGAAACTGGCTGAAATGTAAAACTTGCATGCCTTCTTCCCAAATCGTCAACAAAAGTATCTGGCTCAAAATCAATTTTATATTTTTCTCTGGATTTTATATTTGTTCTATCATTTAAGTTAACAACTATAGAGCAAGGATGGAAATCTTTAACATCTTTAATAAGCCTAAAATATTCAATTTGATCTTCACTAGAATAATCAAGATTAAACTCTTCAAACAAAAAATCGTAACTTTTACCCAAGACCTCACTATTTGAAACATCAAATAAATCTTGAAATACAGCATTTGAATGAATAATAGAAAAAAAGTTTGGATTTTTTACTTTAGACTGGCATAAAATCGTAGCTTCTTGCCTGTTATCAATAATATTGATTGCGTTTTTTAAAAAATCAATTTGCACTGGGTCTTTTTGTTGAATTTTTACCAACTCATCATTACTGATATGAAGATTGCTATGCTCATCAAGCATTCTTTTCTGAAAAAAATAGCCTTTTGTAATATTTAAAAATTCAGCTCCCATTCAATTGGATATTGATGATTAAAATACCTAAAAATATATCAAACTCTCATTTGGCTTAAACGTATTACCGATAAAGTAAATTAATTAGTTTTCATCAATATATTAAATTGAATTTCTGCCTCAAATATGAGCAAAAAATTATTTTTTTGATCTTGATTTTGTCTTAAAGCTCTTTTTTGATCTTGAATTGGGTGAATTTTTCTTTTTTTCAATTAACGTTGCTATAATGTCAATAGCACGATTTAGACCAATATCCAAAATATTATCATCTTTAACTGAAAAAAACTGTTTATTATAGAGTAAATAAGGGCCAAAAGGTCCTATATTAGCTATAATCTTTTCACCATCTTCTGGATGAAGACCTATATCTCTTGGTAGCGTCAGTAACTTTGAAGCTGTTTCTAAATCTATTTCACTTGGATTCATGCTTTTTGGAATAGCTACTCTTTTTGGTTTTTTTGCACGAATTTTTTTCTTTTTACCGTCAACTAACTCCTCACCAACTGCAACTTCACTACCCAATAATTCTATATATGGTCCATATGGTCCTAACTTTACTTGAATTTCAAAGCCAGTCTTGGTATCAATACCTAGATTTCTTGGTTCAAATCCCTGTTTAGCATTATCAGATGAATCGTCACCATCAAAAATTTTATGACTATTTTTGCATTCTGGATAGTTTGAGCAACCTATAAAAGAACCAAATTTACCAAGACGCAGTGATAATTTTCCATTTTGGCAGCAAGAGCAAGAATCTTTAATTTTGCCGCTATCATCTCTACCAAGAACTCTTTCAATAATTTTTTCGTTTAAAACATCCAATACTTCTTGAAATGTTTTTTTTCCCACCAAGTCAGCATTACCATTAAAATCTTGCCAAAAATTATTCAAAAACTGACGCCACTCAATATCACCATTTGAGATATGATCTAGTTCATTTTCTAAATCAGCTGTATATCCATATTCAACATATTTAGCAAAAAATTCTTTTAAGAATGTTGTTACTAGTCTACCCCTCTCTTCTGGAAAGAATCTTTTTTTGTCAATTCTGACATAACCTCTATCTTGTATTACAGAAATTATGGTTGAATATGTTGAAGGACGTCCTATGCCTAGCTCTTCCATATTTTTGATTAAGCTAGCTTCTGAATATCTCGGAGGTGGCTCAGTAAAATGCTGATTAGGCTTTACATCAAGCAAATTAAGATCTTGATTTATCTCTAAAAGTGGTAAATTTTGCTTATCATCTTCTGGCTGTTCGTCATCTTGATCTTCGCGATAAATTTTATAAAATCCGTCAAATTTAATTTTAGTTCCAACTGCTCTTGCCCTGGCATAATTTGGTGTAGTAATAATATCGACTGACATTTGGTCAAAAATAGCATCATTCATTTGCGAAGCAATCATACGTTTCCAAATTAGACTATATAATGCAAATTGATCATTATCTAGGCTATTTTTAATACTATCAGGCTCAAGATTGAAATCAGTTGGCCTTATTGATTCATGAGCCTCTTGAGCATTTTTAACTTTTTTATTAAAATGATTTGGTTGACTTGGAAGATACTTCTCGCCGTAAATTTTTTGAATAGCTTGTCGAGCATTTTTTAGACCTTCTGGAGCAACTTCAATTGAATCGGTTCGCATATAAGTTATTAAACCTTGAGTTGAGCCATTAATATCTACTCCTTCATAAAGCTTTTGCGCCACCATCATGGTCTTTTTTGAAGAAAATCCAAGCTTTCTAGCCGCTTCTTGTTGCATTGAAGATGTAGTAAATGGCGGTTGAGGCCTTCTTCTTACTTCTTTCTTATTTATGTCAGAAACTTTATACTGCTTATTAACTAAATTGTTTTTTATATTTTGCGCTTGCTGTTGATCAGTAATTGAGAATTTTTCTAGTTTTTTGCCATCGAGCTCAACAATATTAGCTTCAAATTCTTCATTTTTTTTATTAGAAAGCGCAACTTTGATTGACCAATATTCTTGGCTAACAAATTTCTCAATCTCATCTTCACGATCACAAATTAACCTAAGTGCTACAGACTGAACTCGTCCAGCAGATCTACTGCCAGGTAATTTTCGCCATAAAACTGGAGACAATGTAAAACCAACAAGGTAATCAAGCGCTCTTCTTGCTTGTTGAGCATTAACTAAATCCATATTGATTTGCCTCGGGTTATTAATGGCGTCAGATATAGCAGATTTAGTAATTGAATTAAAGGCAACTCTTTCAATTTTGGCTGTGGATTTAAGAGCTTTTTTGGCTTTTAATACTTCTAAAATATGCCACGCTATTGACTCACCTTCTCGGTCTGGATCCGGTGCCAAGATCAACTTATCGCAATATTTGGCTTTAGCAACAATTGCACTTACTTGTTTTTTTGCTTTTGGAGATATTTCATAATTTATGGCAAAATTATTACCGGTATCAACTGATCCATTTTTACTAGGCAATTCTCTGATATGCCCAAAGGATGCCATAACCTCATATCCTTTACCCAAATATTTAGCAATTGTTTTAGCTTTTGCTGGAGATTCAACAATAACAAGATTAGTCATTATAATTATACATTTCTTCTAACAATTCTTCCTTTGGTAAGATCGTAAGTTGTCATTTCAACCTCTACTTTATCTCCTTTCAAAACCCGAATTTTATTCTTTCTAATTTTTCCAGATGCATGAGCTGTAATAAGATGGCCATTTTCGAGTTGAACACGAAAAATGGTATTTGGCAGAACTTCTACCACTACCCCGTTCATTGTTAATAAGTCTTCTTTTGACATGTATATACTTTGTTATTACTACAAATTTTTAAGATTTTCTACAATCTTTATCCGAGCTAAATAAAGACATATCTTAAAAAACCATTTATCACTAAAGTTACGATTTATAAATTACAAGAAAAACAAATTTTTAAAGCGCACAATAAAAAACCGAGCACCAGATAACCGATGCTCGGTTTTTTAAAAATATTAAGATGAAATTAGAAGCCCATACCTCCCATTCCACCCATTCCACCCATGCCACCCATAGCACCTGCAGCTGAACCAGAATTATCTGATTCATCTTTTTCTTCAACTATAGCAGCTTCAGTGGTTATTAATAATCCAGCAATTGAAGATGCATCTTGAAGAGCTGTTCTAACCACTTTTGCAGGGTCAACAATACCAGCTTTAAACATATCAACATATTGGTTATTTTGGGCATCGTAACCATATTTAGGATCATTTTTAAGAGTCACTTCGTTGCATACAACTGCACCATCAAAGCCTGCATTCTCAGCAATTTGTCTGATTGGAGCTTTGATTGCTCTAGCAATTATTGCAACACCTGCTTTTTGATCAGCATTTTCAGTCTCAATATTTTCTAAAACTTTAGATGCATATAAAAGAGCTGAACCACCACCAGCAACAATACCCTCCTCCATTGCTGCTCGAGTTGCTGCTAAAGCATCATCAACACGATCTTTCTTTTCTTTAACTTCAACTTCAGTAGTACCGCCAACTTTAATTATTGCAACACCGCCTGAAAGCTTAGCTAATCTTTCTTGAAGTTTTTCACGATCATAGTCAGAAGTTGTTTCTTCAATTTGTGATTTAATTGAATTGCAACGAGCTTCGACATCACTTGAAGAACCTTTACCATCGACAATAGTAGTGTTTTCTTTGTCAATAATAATTTTTTTGGCTTGACCTAACTGACTTAATTCAACAGATTCAAGCTTCATACCTAAATCTTCAGAAATTAACTGACCACCAGTTAAAACTGCAATATCTTCCATTATATCTTTTCTTCGGTCACCAAATCCTGGCGCTTTAACTGCAGCAATTTTTAAACCGCCTCTTAATTTATTGACAACTAAAGCCGCAAGAGCTTCGCCTTCAATATCTTCAGCAATAATTAATAATGGCTTACCCGATTGAACAACAGCTTCAAGTAGTGGAACCATAGGTTGTAAGTTGGTTATTTTTTTCTCGAAAAGCAAAATATAAGCATTTTCAAATTCAGCAGTCATTTTTTCAGCGTTAGTTATAAAATAAGGAGATAGATAACCACGATCAAAATTCATACCTTCAACCACATTAACTTCAAAATCTAAACCTTTAGCTTCTTCAACAGTTATTGGACTATTAGGACCAACTTTTTGTACGGCTTCGGCAATTTTTGAACCAATTTCAGTATCGCCATTAGCCGAAATAGTAGCAACTTGAGCAATTTCTTCTTTACCACTTACTTTTTTGCTCATATTTTTTACTTCAGCAACCAACTTTTCACAAGCTATGTCGATTCCTCTTTTTAAGTCCATTGGATTCATGCCAGCAGCAACTGATTTTATACCTTCACGAACTATTGCTTGAGCTAAAACAGTTGATGTTGTGGTACCATCACCAGCGGCATCATTTGTTTTAGAAGCAACCTCTTTGATCATTTGCGCGCCCATATTTTGAAATTTACATTTCAATTCTATTTCTTTAGCAACCGAAACACCATCTTTAGTAACTCTCGGTGCACCAAAAGATTTTTCAAAAATTACATTACGCCCTTTTGGCCCTAAAGTAACTCGAACTGCATTAGCAATTTTATCGACACCTTCAACAATTTTTACTCTGGCGTCATTTCCAAATATAATTTCTTTTGACATAATTTTAAATTTTAAGTTATTAAATTAACAAATTCAGTGATACTAATATTATTCTATAACCGCTAAAATATCGGAAGCTTTAAGAATAATTAATTCTTTACCATCAATTTTAATTTCAGTGCCACCCCATTTTGCAAATAGCACCTTGTCACCATTTTTAACATCAAGTGGAATTCTTTGACCTTTATCATCAAAGGCGCCATTGCCAATTGCAACAACTTTTCCTTCAGCTGGCTTTTCTTTAGCTGTGTCGGGAATAATGATGCCGCCAGCAGTTTTGCTTTCAGCTTCAACTCTTTCAACAACAACTCTGTCTTCTAATGGTTTTATTTTCATAGTTTAGATTTTTTAATTAATATAAATTCTAGTAGCTTAAATTTAAGCTTTAAGATTATAAAATAATTCATTTAGCGCTGCATTTAATAACTTTTATATTTTTGACAAGTGGTTAAATTAAAAAAATTAATAAATTTTTAAATTATTTATAGCGACATTTGCGTTTAAGAAATGAGATCAAAATTCAAAGATTTTTAGTGTTTTGGCACTTAAAATAAGACTTAAAGATTTTATCTTACTTCCTACGATTTATATCTTAAAAACAAAATTATTCTTCTTAAACGCAAATTGAGTTTATAGAATTTCATCTAACTTTCCAGCTTTATCAAGCGCATATAAATCATCAAAACCACCAATATGTTGATCATTAATGAAAATTTGAGGAACTGTCATACGACCACCAGATTTTTTTATCATCTCTTCTTTATTATTGCCTTGAGTAATGTCAATTTCTAAAAATTTAGTTACCCCTTTGCGCTTAAGTAAATTTTTAGCTTGAACACAATATGGACAAACTTGTTTTGAATAAATTATTATGTTAGACATATTTTCTTAATTAAGTTTTAACATTAAAAAGACCCTTTGCAAATCAACAAATTTTGGCAATTTAAGACCCCTGCAAATCAACCAATTTTGAGGAATTTTTAGGCATTTTATATTTTTTAAATTTTAGCGTATCAAGATATACGTGAATTTAAAAAATTAAAATAACAACAAAATTACTAAAATTCGTTGATTTGCAGTGGTCT
>JAURQX010000031.1 GCA_030835905.1 Alphaproteobacteria bacterium | reverse complement strand
CAAATGAAACCATATTAAAACAATAATCATTAAACAAAAAATACAGTGATAAAACTAGACAAATACTAGCTTTATTACTGTTTAGTGCAAGGAAATATTGTTTAAATGTTCAGGAAAATCTTTGGGTTTTGCAGAGGTCTTAATATAGCAATAACTTATGATGAAATTTTTGAAAAACAATTAATTGAAGTTCTTAAAGATGCAGATATTATAGTTAGAAGAACCATTAGAAATAACTACAACATTGATTACCGAGATGTTGTTAAACCATTTGCTGTTAATAAAAATATGCTCAATCAAAATGGACAAAATCTAAAAGAGTTAATTTTAGAATGTGCTGAAAAATATCAAGGATTAAATACCCGTCGTAAAAATAGATCAAAAAATATTGAATCAGATCTTAAACAAAATTTTTATAAACTAGGTTTTACAAGAGGAGTAGATGATAATATCGATAATATCGTTAAAGCACTTTATTATTTGATGAGAGTAACTTCAAGAAAAACTCAAGATGAAGCCAAATTAAATAAGTTAAAATCACCTAAGAATACTGACTTAGGTATGAGAACTAAGCGCCATATTTCAAAAATTCCACCCGATGACGGCAACTTAAATTTAAAAAGTGAAGGAATTACATTAGAAATACCTGGCTTACAATACATTGGTGATTCTAGTTTTAAATCTTCTCCGGCATTGAGTTCTTGTGGTTCAGGTATACAGCTATCACAGCTACCAAATAATAATACATCATTTACTCATAATCATCAGGGGATATTGACCACTCCACCACTGCAACTCCTAGGTTCAAGAAACGGACATGCTGAGACACCAAGAACTGATCCAATAGTTAGGGAAAAAGAAGCAGCAATAAAAATCCAAGCTTTATATCGTGGCTTTAAAGTTCGTAACCCTAATGGTGATAATCAATCTATTTCTAGTAACGGAGATGCTACCTCTAGTGAAGAGCAAAATCTAGAAGGTTTTAGGTCTGGTTTAGGAATGTCAATAGAAGTATTGTCTTCAAGATACTAAATTTAGTAGCTACAAATTAATATTTACAATAATATGTTTTCAAAAAATCTATCACAAACAGATCATCCTAAAAGAGGAACAAATGATTCAACTTATTCTAATATCTCAAAATTAACGGCAGACCTTGTCGTTGCGAATGAACAAGATGGAAGATTTGATGCGCCTACTACATCCACTTCACATCCTCCTATTCGAGGAGTAGGAGATAGTTCTTTATCACCAATACTCGATATGCAAATTAAAAACCTTAAAAATGATTTAGATCTAAAAGAACTAGAAGTTAAAAATTTAAACTATAAAATTATAAATCAGGCTGAATATTTCAGCAATCAAATAACTATATTGCAAAAAGAACTAGAAGAAAAAAACAGAGAACTAGAAGAAAAAAACAGAGAGCTAGAAGAACAAAACGAAGAAAGACAAAGACTTGTTAAAGAAATTAGCACATTAAGAGAAAAAAATAGCCAACAAGTAGTAGATATAAACCGAAGTCAAGAACAGCTAACAAAAGCAAAATCAGCTGTGGCAGCATTTGCTATCTTTAAAGGATCAAACCCCCAATTAAAACTAGAACAAAGAATATCTCAACTTGGTGGAGATGAAATTTTTGTAAACACTTTTAGATTAATACCTTTAAAAGAAGAAAAAGATTTTGAGTTAAATTCATTAAAAGAGTATAGATTGCAAGTTAACGATCCCAGTGAAACAAATGGACTAAGCTTTATTGCGATAGAAGCAACCGCTCAAAATGACAGAAAAATAAGTTTTGCCGTCCTTGGTGACGGATATTGGTACGATAATGATAATCAAAAAACTTATGAGCTTAGCTTTTCTCACCTTAAATCTAATGAACTTCTAGAAAAATTTAGCCAAATAGACAATGATGATCCAGAAAGACTTGAGGCTTTTAAAATACTTTTCCGAAATATCAAGAAAATGACTGATCGTATCATTTTGATGGCAGCTTATGATACGTTGCAATATTTAGAGAATGATGATAATAGCACAGAAATTAAATACAATATATTAAGATATGTTGAAGGAGCTGTAAAAAATCAGCACCTAGATGCAAAATCACTTGGATTAATAAAATTTTTAGAAAAATTCGATCATCATTGTAGTCAAAATGAAAAAGCTCCTGCAGGTCTATACAAAGATAAAGAATATCACTTATTAGAATTACAGAATTCATTAATTGACGAAGAGACTATAAACCATCTTAAATATTTTTTTGAATTAAAAAAATCCGATCGTAGCCTTCTCATTACCCAAATAATTAAACCATTCTATTTGCATTATGCTGACTACATTACCCTAATTAATGAGTCACGAAATATTTACAATCAATCGGTTGTTAATGATAGAGAAAATCATGTCGAGCCGTCACTAACAGTAGAAGGGCTACAAGTTGAAGATGACGAAACTGAAGCTGGTAAATCTATGCCAGATAATCATCTAAAAATTAATGAAAATAGCAATAATACTCATCAAAATGTAACTGATGTAACTGGCGATTTAGGTTCTGACAATTCGCATGGAAGAGTGCCATTTACAGTTATGGAATGCGGGATTAACTCTAAAGCAGATGGTTCATTATTTGCTCCACAA
This sequence comes from Alphaproteobacteria bacterium, assembly GCA_030835905.1. GTDB lineage: Bacteria > Pseudomonadota > Alphaproteobacteria > Rickettsiales > UBA1997 > UBA1997. The sequence continues at coordinate 7,725 of JAURQX010000031.1, read as the reverse complement.
ACAACACCTAGATCACCCAATACATCCCCTATGATTTCTGGATTAAGTAGAAATTTGCAAAATGGGTCAGCAGAAGGTCTTGTCACCAGACAAGGACGATAGAACCCCAAGTTAAGCCACCACCCAAAGCTTCAAAGGCAATATGCTGTCCTCTAATGAGCTTATTATTTTTGTTAGCGAAATCAAGAGCCAGAGGAATTGAAGCTGCTGAGGTATTGCCATGATTTTGCAATGTTATGATTACTTTTTCTTGCGAAATACCAACTTTTTTGGCAACACTGTCAAGAATTCTTAAATTTGCTTGGTGCGGAATTAGCCAATCAATATCTTCAATTTTAAGATTTGCCTGCTTGATTGCTTCTAGCAATGAATTTGACATTTTTTCAACTGCATTTTTAAAAACTTCCCTGCCCTGCATTTCAATAAAGCCAGAATTTTTATTTAATGAGGTGCCACCTGTTGTTTTAAGAATATCAACAAATGAACCATCGCTATGTAAATTTGTTGCCAAAAAATCACTATTGCCAGCTTCTTGCGCTGATAAAATTATTGCCCCCGCGCCATCGCCAAACAACACACAGCTATTGCGATCATCCCAGTTGACAATTCTTGACATTGTTTCTGCGCCAATTACTAAAATATTTTTGGCTTTTTTGGCCTTAATAAAGCTGTCAGCAATTTGCATAGCATAAACAAAACCCGAACAAACCGCCTGAACATCAAAGGCAAAAGCGTTTTTGATTCCTAGCTTTTCTTGAGTAATTACTGCTGTTGATGGAAATGTTAAATCAGGAGTGGTAGTTGCTAAAATAATCGCATCAATTTTAGAGATATCTAAATTACTTGAATTAATTGCATCTAAAGCCGCATTTTTAGCTAAATCAGAGGTTAATTCTGCATCATCAGCAATATGACGAGATTTGATTCCAGTTCGAGTTACGATCCATTCATCACTAGTATCGACCATTTTCGACAAATCGTCATTGGTAACAATTTTTTGAGGAAGATAAGAACCTGTGGCAACTATTTTTGATTTAGTCATGATAATTTTTAAGTAAAAAGCTATTTAACCCCAGCTTCGCTTTTTTAATATTGCTGATTTTGAGATGTTTTTTAGCGAAAATGAGTTAATTTTTACCTTAATATTTAGCATATTTAGGTAAAAATTAGCTTATTTGCAGCAAAAAATAGCCGAAATTCAGTTACTATTAAAAAAGCGAAACTGGGGTTATTTAGATAATAATTACAATATGTAAAATATCAAATTGCCAACATTAAAAAGCTTTACTCATCTGCAATTTTGATTTCATTGCTTATTTTTTCATTAATTTTGTCTTTTACTAACGAGATAGCAACCGAAATAGCATTAGCAAAACCAATGGCGTCTGTACCGCCATGACTTTTAACCACCACTCCATTTAAACCAACCAACATTGCGCCATTATGCAACCTAGGATCCATTTTTTTTCTTGCTTTAATTATGGCTGGCCTTGCTAGTAAATATCCTAATTTAGAAATAAAAGAGCTAGAAAAAGCACTTCTTAAAACCTCGCTAACCATTTTTGCTGTACCTTCGATAACTTTAAGAGATACATTACCTGTAAAGCCATCAGTTACAACTACATCTACCGTACCATTAGTTATGTCATTTCCTTCAACATAGCCATAAAAATTATCTTTTAATTCACTTTCTTTAAGTAAAGCCGCAGCACTTCTAACTGCATCATTACCCTTAACATCTTCTGAGCCAATATTTAACAGACCGATTTTGGGATTTTTGATTTTAAGAGCAATTTTAGCAAAGGCATGACCCATAATTGCAAACTGATATAATACATCGGAGTCGCACTCAACATTTGCTCCCATGTCAAGCAATACAGTACCAGAATTTTTTTGGTTAGGAATTGAAGTAACAATTGCTGGCCTTTCAATTGATGGCAAAGGCCGCAAAACAATCTTGGCTATCGCCATTAAGGCGCCGGTATTCCCAGCTGAAACCGCAACATCAGCATCTCCGTCTTTTACAGCATTAATAGCTAATCTCATGCTTGATTTAGTACCTCTCCTGAGCGCAATTGATGGCTTTTCATCCGAGCTAATTGCTTGATCAGTATGAATGGTTGTTGATTTGACTTTTAACTTAGGAAAGTTATTTAATGTAAGATCAATTTCACTACTATCACCATAAAGTAAAAAATGAATATCATTTTGCTTTGAGGCGATAATATTGGCGCCTTCAATAACGATTTTCGGAGCGTTATCACCACCCATACAATCAAGTGCAATTCTGATCTCTTCTTTCACTAAATATAAATTTAAGAGTTTTTAACTTGTTTGATTTGATTCTTCAGGTTGCTTTTTTACCTTATCTGCTATAACTTTTTTGCCTTTGTAATAGCCATCTGGAGAAATATGGTGTGGTAATTTAAATTCTCCGGTAGTTGAATCGGTAACAACATTAGGTAAGTCACCTTTAAAAGAACCGTTACCACTTTTTCTCATTCTAGATCTAGAGCGAGACGTTTTAGCCTTAGGAACTGCCATTTAAAATATATAAAACTAATTGATGAAAAAAAATTATTTTAAATTATTAACCAGTACACAAACTATTTTAATTTTAACCAAATAAGTTTTCTTTTAGATTTGTTTTGAGAAACCATAGTACTTATTACTACTCTGGCTTTGAAAAACAAAAAATAAAAGTAAATTTATGAAGTTACAAATTAACATAGTTTGTGCACTGTTTAATAAAGCTTATTAACCTTTTTATAAATTATCAACTAATCTTTTGCTTTAAAATAAATGCTAAAAAACTTATTATTTATCTTGCCAATAATTTTTATCAGCTCTTGCTTTGATGGAAAAACAAAGCATGGCTACATGTTTGAAGCAGAAAAATTACAATATCTAAGAAAAAACATCAGCTCAAAAGATGAAGTATTTTATATCATGGGTTCACCCACTATTAAAAATGAAGCTTTTGATAATAGTTGGGTTTATTTAGCGCAAGATGTTAAGAATTTTCTTTTTTTTAAGCCCAAAATAACTAATCGTGAAATATTGGTGGTTAAGTTTGACGAAAGTAATATTATTAAAGATTTAAAAAAACTCTCGCTACTTGATGAAAATCAAATCAGCCTTTCGCACAAATTTACCGAGGTTAAGGGTCATAAAGAGCCAGGTTTTTTCAAAGCCATATTTAGCAATATTGGTCAAGTTACACCGAATTAATACCGATACTATTTTAGCTTTATTAATTAGGTAAGTAAATTTGATAGACACTGTTAACTAATTATTTTATTTTAGTTTTTGAGATAGTTTTTAGCGATTTTTTTTGCAAAATTTTTAAAAATATCAGGTCATATTTTGAAAAATTTTACAAAAAAAGGAGTAAAAACTAGCCAAAATAATTAGTTAATAGTGTCTAAAGCAGATCATAAAAAGTAATTATGTCAAATATTACAAAAAGCGCGATATTAATAAAAGCTTTTTTGCTATCTTTATTTTTGATTATTGTTAGCTGTAAAAATATTTTAAAAAACCCTTATGCAATTCCATTTAACACAGAAATTTTTTGCCCTTTTCGTCCTTCAATATTGGTAAAGTTTGTTACCTCAAAAGAACTTAAAGATGCCGCAATAAGAGATTATCTTCGCGATAGACAAGGAGATAAAAAAAGAAATATAACAATTTTTTACCTAAAAGATCGAAGATCTTTTTCGGTTAAAATTCCACCAGAACAAATTATTGAATGTGAATTTAGACAAAGCCCTTATGGTACTGTTGATAGTTTTTACGTGCATAGCTTTTAACTATTAACAAGCCAACAACTATCAACTTTAAAATACAAGGTACAAAAGCATAGAGATAAGGAATAATTTCTTGCCCAACATTAGATTTCTCACCAGGTTGATAGCCATAAATTCCAAGTATTAATAGACTAATTGAAGAAGCTAACATCAAGCCAATTTTAGAGGTCATGTTGTACAATGCAAAAAAAGATGATATTTCATTTTTATTTTTTTGGGTTAAATCGGCAATTATTGAAGGCGGGTTAATTAGATCTGGACCAAGAAATATCCCAGAAAAAAAGCAAATTAAATAAAAATATTGAGCATTATTAGCATCAAGAAAAAATGCCAAAAAGAAGGTTAAAACACTGCCAATTATTGAAATTATCCAAATTTTAATTTTATCATATTTTTGTAAAATACCCTTCCAAAAAAACATAAAAACTATGGCTGAAACAAAATAAACCCCTAAAAAAGAGCCAAATTTATCTTTTAAATCTAAAACATCTTCAACATAAAAAATGATGGTTGCGGTTGGTAAGCTTACCGCAATTGAATTGACTAAAAAAATTATCAGAAAAATTAAAAAATCTTTTTGAAAGAAAACCGCTTTAAGATTAATTTTTTTAGCCATATTTTTTTGGTAGCTATGATCAATTTTAACTTTAGACAAGCCAAAAAAATTTGCTACCAAAATACTCATCACAAAAAACAAACTCAGTGAAAAATAACCATCTTCAAGGCTATTATTATTGATTTGCATTAAAGCAAATGGCAAAATTGTTGCCACCAAAAAACCCAAAAGCCCAACAAATTCTTTTGCAGAATTAATCGCAATTCTTTGGCTTTGATTTTTTGCAACTAATGCTGCAATTGCCTCGTAATTTATTACCGCAAAATTAAAAAAAGTGTAAGTTAGGGTTAGAATTGCAAAGAACCAAATTGTAATTAAAAAGTTACCACTAATATTTGGCGGATTAAAAAGAACATAAAACAAGAAACAAAGACAAATTGCGGAAATCGATATTATTCTTTGTCGATAAAATTTTTTTCTTGCTAAAAAATCAGAAACATAACCAACCGCAATATCTTGTAAAACGTCAATTATTCTAACAACCATCAAAATTAAGCCGATTAGCGCCAATTCTAAACCAAATTTTTTAGCATAAAAATCACTAATGTTGATGTAAATTGGCAAGCCAACAAAAGATAATGGAAAGGCAAAAAGTGAATAGTTAAAAATTTGTGATTTATTAATTTTGGCGTTGTTAAGAGTCATTATTTCAAATTAATCGCCATTTCTTGAATTTGCGCTTCTTTGAATTTTGCCATATTGTAAGACCTAAAACTTTGATCATCCTTAATTTGTGAAACTTTTAAATAATCATCATTTTGCAAATACTCACTTGCTAAAGCTCTTAACCTTTCTGGCCTTGATAAATAAACCCACTCAGTATCTAAAATTTCAATTTCTTGGTTGTATGATGCTATTTCATTTTCAATCTGATTAAGATCATTTTGCAAATCATCAACTTTAAACTGAATTAAAAAAAGAAATAAAATACTAAAAAAAGCAGAACCACTAAATATTGCTCTGATCAAATATTTTTTTAAAAAACTTAGCTTTGATATTTTAATCATTTTTATTTAAAGTTTGATTGCCGCCCTAAGACGCGACGAACGAGATCTTGAATTATTTCTAATCTCTTCATCACTTGGCTTAACGGCTGATTTAGTTAAAATTTTAAGATTTTTTTTCTGACAATCATCGATTGCAATTGGCTGATATCTAGAATATGAAACATCGTCGCCCGACTCTTTCTTAAAAAAAGCTTTTACCAAACCATCTTCCAAAGAATGAAAAGACACCACAACAATCTTGCCGCCACTATGCACAAAGCTTAAAGACTGTTGTAGTGAATCTTTTATCTCTTCAAGTTCACGATTAACAAAGATTCTAATCGCCTGAAAAGTCTTAGTTGCTGGATCAATTTTGTGATAACCCTTGTAAAAGCTGCGTACAATATCGGCCAACTCTTTACAACTTACTATTTCTTGCTTAGATCTTTGCTGAATAATTTTAGCAGCTATTAATTTAGCTTTTCTTTCTTCGCCAAAATCTTTTATGATTTGTGTGAGCTGATTTTGATCAAACTCATTAACTACCTCAAAAGCGCTTAATGGATTTTCTTGATCCATTCTCATGTCAAGCCTAGCATCACTATCAAATGAAAAACCGCGACTTTTATCGTCAAGTTGCATTGAAGAAACTCCTAGGTCATAAACTACACCATCTATCCCATCGATTTGATTTTGTTTCAAAACTTCATCAATTTGCGAAAATTTATTATTAAAAAAACGAAATCGCTCACCAAATTTTTGCTGCAAATTATTAGCAAATTTTAAGACATTGGCATCTCGATCAAAGGCAATCACATTACAATTAGCAGCTTCTAACATCGCTCTACTGTAGCCTCCAGCACCAAAAGTTGCATCAATGTATGTTTGCTGATCGCAACAATTCATATGCTGCAAAACTTCTTTTAACAAAACTGGATTGTGGAAAGCTAAATTATCCATCAGATTTTTTGTTATTAAATTTTAACAAATTACGCTTTTCTTTGGCATCTTTCTTTGCCTTGGCCATGTAAGCTGTAAATTTTTCAGGATTCCAAATTTCAAAAGTTGATCCCTTACCAACAAAAACAGCGCGATCTTTAACTTGCGCTTTTTTAAGCAACTCTTCAGGCAAAATCACCCTACCATCACTATCAATCGCTAATTGCATAGCGCCACCTAAAATTGCCGTAGCAAAAGCTTCTCTTTCTTCCGAAAATGGTTCTAAATTATCGATTGATTCAGAAATTTTTTTAATGCGTTCAACATCGCAACCTTCAATCGAGTCATTAACGAAAGATTCATAAACAATCATTCCCGAAAAATTTTCATTTACCAAAGATGCACGAAATTGAGAAGGTACAGAAACCCTGCCCTTTGCATCAACTTTATTGGTAAATGTCGAAAGAAATAACGCCACTTTCGTTTAAAATATTTTGGAAAATTTTGGTTTTTTATGGAAATTTATGGAATAATTAGGAAATAAATTAGGAATGTCAAATAGAATTTAAAGACCTTAGCGCAGCCTCAAATTTTCAGCAATCTTCTTCAATCACCAATTTGCGCTTAATGGGTCTGTTGAATTCAAATATTTATAATAACGCCAACTTCGTTTAAGCTCTTAAATTTTGATTGATACAAAAAAAGCTAGAATTAAGTCAGATATTGGTTCTAACGCCGTAATATCAACTTAAATTCTAGCTTTACGATAAATATTATAACTTCAGTTTTTGTTTTTGTAGATGATTTTTTAAAAATTTATAAAAAATCTGAAATCAAGAAAATGATAAAATGTAATCAAAAGAGAGCAAGAGATTGTAAAATAACTCTAGCAGAGATGATGACTATTATGATATGTTTTCATTTTTCAGACTTCAAAACATTTAAGCACTACTATATTTACTATATTGGTATGCAATATCGTCATCTATTTCCTAATCTAATCAGCTATGACAGATTTATTACTGTTATGCCTAAATTATTAGTGCCCACAATTATATTGAGTTACATTATAAAAGGTCAAAAAACAGGCATTTACTTCATTGACTCTACTAAATTAGAAGTTTGTCATAAAAAAAGGACTTCATCGCATAAAGTTTTTAAAGGTTTAGCTGAGATTGGTAAATCTTCTTATGGTTGGTTTCTTGGCTTTAAACTGCATATGATTATTAATAATAAAGACCCCTGCAAATCAACGAATTTTAGTAATTTTGTTGTTATTTTAATTTTTTAAATTCACGTATATCTTGATACGCTAAAATTTAAAAAATAATTGCCGATTTGATGGATTAATTGATTATTAATCAATTAATCTGAT
>JAURQX010000030.1 GCA_030835905.1 Alphaproteobacteria bacterium | reverse complement strand
CCCCTGCAAATCAACGAATTTTAGTAATTTTGTTGTTATTTTAATTTTTTAAATTCACGTATATCTTGATACGCTAAAATTTAAAAAATATAAAATGCCTAAAAATTCCTCAAAATTGGTTGATTTGCAGAGGTCTTATTAAGGTTAGAAAAAATTAAAATCAATTTCAATTTGAATTGAGAATGAAATAATTAGTTAACAGTGTCTATTTACTCTGGTGATATAGATAGTGTTATGGATGTGCCATAATCTCCTGCAATAGCTTGAGCAAGATCATTTTGGGCAAAAGAAATGATTATCATGGCGTTCGATCCGCCATTACAATCAAGGAAGCGATTATCAGCGCCTTCTTGATTGATTATTGTCTGATTTGGGGTGAGTTGAACTGAGTTGATGCCCGTAGCATTGTCGCTCCACGATACTAGAAATGGCAAATAATATGTGGCTAAGGTTGTAGCATTTGTACTGGTAACAGCGAATTTATTTGGATCATTTATCATAGGGGTTCCGCTAACTGTAATTTGATATGTTGCTGTGTTTGCATAGATGCATACATCATCATTGCTTACCATATCTCCAGTACCATCCCAACTTGAAAAATCAAGATTGTCAACTCCGCTAATTTTTACTGAGTTTCTTAAAACCAAATTAACATTAACCTCGCCAGAAGAGGAAGAGTCTAAAAGTCCATCGATCGCGGCATTTAAATTTTGTGGTAACAAAAAAATCAATAAAAAAGCCAAATAATTTTTGAATTTTGTCACCTTACTTAATGTTCTAAAAGTTAATGTAGATGATTTTTTAATTAAAATTGTATAAATTTTATATAAAAATTTCATGATATATCTGAACTATAATAACTTTTGCGAGTATTTTATGCATTAATTAATACTCTTCTATATAAATTATAGTATATTTTGAGCATTAGTGCAATAATTTAAATTACCAAAAATATCAGATAAATGTTTAGTTTATTTTGGAGAAACTGTAAGTGTTAAAGTATCGCTATATTCAGTTTCACTGCCTTGTACTTGCTCCAAGTCAGAACTTGCAATCTTTAATTCAAGTTTAGAGTTTTTACCGCTAGCACAATCAACACTATATCGTTCTGCATTAAAAAATTCTGTTGTAGCACTGCCTTCTGTTAGCAATATTCCTTCAGGAGTTAAAGAGTTTGCTGTATTATCATACCATTTAAGTTCATACTTAATTTTTGTGTCTGTATCGGAAGTCATTGCAAATTCACCATCAACATCTGAATTAGTGCTGTTTGCAATAACTTGGTACCCAGAAGCACTATTTGAGTATATACAAATTTGATTCTCATTTATCTGGTCGCCATCTCCAATCTTCCAATCACCGAATTCCACATCTTCAAGTCCAGAAATTTTAATTTTCTTTTTTACATTAATGGTAATAGTCTTTTTACCAGTCGATCCTAAATCTAATGAAAGATCGCCATCTTTTGCAGCAAACGACATGCTTGATGTTATAAAAAATATAAATCCAATTATAATAGATGCAATTATTGGCATTTTCATATCTAAAAAATTTATTTTAACTCAAATGTTTTGTGATAAAGTATAATTTGTTTTTTTCTAATTAGTTTGAATGCAACTAATTTAAACAGAAGCAAAAAATCTTAAATATCAAAAATCTCCTATACATAAAATATATAGCATAAATTGTGTCATGTAACAACAGCAGCAAGAAGAATTTGTCATTTGTAATCAAAGTTTCCAATAATGAAACATTTTTTTGAGAAAGTATTATTTAAACTTTCATAAGTAATGCAAAAAAAATCTCACCAATACCACTAAGGCATTGATGAGATTAAGAAAGTCAGGAGTGACTTTTAACAGTCTAGTTAGGAACTACTGTAATTGTCACAACGTCTATATATGCAGTATCAGTACCTGGTGCAGCTTTTAAATCGTTGGCGGTAATTAAAAGTCTTAGACCTGAGTTATCTGAACCGGCACAACTAGCACTGATTCTATTATGGTTATTGTAAACAGCAGAATCAGTATTGTAAACTAACTCATCTCCATTAGCTGTACTTACACCATCATTAATCCAAAATAATTTATAAGGTATAATATGGTCGACAACTGTAGCATCGTCAGCGTCAAGTCCAAATAAACCATTTAAACTACTAGCTTTAACTTTATAACCTTCGGCACTGTTTGAATAAACACAAAGGTGGTCTGTATTATCAATATCAGCATCACCTTCTATATCCCAGTCTCCAAAGATAAAATCTTCAAAACCAGTAATTTTAATACGTTTAGGAATAGTAACGCTAATTTGTTTTGTACCAAAAGATTCTCCGTTAGGAGCACCTAAGGTTCCGTTAACAGCAGCAGTAGCCATATTTGAAGAAACAACTAAACCAGCTGCAGTCATTGTAGAAAGAATTTTTTTTGTTTTCATAAAATTTATAATTAAATTAATAAAAAGTTTTTGAATTTTTGTGTGATCTAAAATTTATTACCTATATCTATAATAGCACAAATTCATCAACATGGCAAGAATTGTTATAATTTTGAGACAGCGTATTATTTTGAGAGGTTACAAGTGTACGTGAAGCCTTGTAAATATTGTATCAAGCGTGAATTCTTATTTTGAAATATCTATTTTTTTTTTTGAGAAATAGCAAAAAAAATACTTTTTTATCTTAAAAATTAGCAGAATTCTTTTTAAATAAACGTCTGAAGCCTTTATTTTATTGGGAAGAGATGAATTGAAATTATTTGTAACTTAACACTTAACCGTTATAAATTAAGGAAGAGTAGCTTGTTTATCTTTATCTAAAGTAACCTTTCTAAAAAAGAAAAACACTGTAGCACCAACCAATAACAATCCTCCAGCAACAGATCCTGCGATTACACCTGTGCCAACTGTGGCAGATGGTGCTTCTGGTATTGGTGTTGTAGTGTTTGTATAATCGACTCCTGAAGTTGTTGGGGTGGTTATGGGTTGAGCTACTGAAGTTGTTGTAGTTATTGGGACAGTTGATGAAGATTGGGTTGCTGGAGTATTTGATGATGAAGCTGTTGGGGTGGTTATGGGTTGAGCTAATGCAGATTCGGATGTGGTTACTGGAGATGTTGCAGTGGTGCTTGTAGTTTGAGCTAATGCAGATTCGGATGTGGTTACTGGAGCTGTTGTACTAGTGGTTGAAGCTAGAGTTGCAGGAATTGTTGTGGCGCTCGTGTTAGTTGATTCAGTTGAATCTGTTTTTATGTCTGGAACTTCTTCCTGACATCTTGGATCATTTGGATCATTATTGCATGGACCTTCTCCACCTAAGTGCTGGGCCAAAGCTCGACTGGGTTTCCAGATAACAGTATGATTTTTTAATTCATCTCTTAATCCTCCCTGAGGGTAGGCTATTTTACTTATCTTACCAATCTCACCACTTTTTGTACAAAATACTAAAGTTGACGGCATGGTAGAAAATAATGCTATAATTGCTGCTTTATATTTACAATTCATAAATGAGTTTTAATTTAATTTTAAAATTTGTAAGATACTGCAAATCTAGCAACTCTTAAATCTGGAGGAAAAGCATCTGCATCTCCTCTAATTATATCGTCAAAACTCTTTTTATAACGATTTTCATTAGGGTCGCTAGAGGTATTTGAAAGGGTTGCAACTTCATAAGATGCAATAATATCAATATTTCTTAATAAAGAGTATTTTAAGCCAAATCCCCCAATATAAGTATCAAGTGTTGAATTTTTTTTGGTTTTAAAATCAGGAAATTTTTCATAATATCTAGCTGTGCTTTCTCTAGTATTGCCATAGCCGATAGTTATAAAAGCTGAAAAGCGATGTGTCGCATCATAACCAATGTTAAGCTTGGCTCCATAGCTATTTAATATATTGCCATTGATGTACGATTTAGGGCCGTAAAGCTTAACATCATCTTCAAGTTGAAGATTGGTATTAACACTATAATTATCGTAATAAATAGCAGGAGCAAAGTAAAGATTTTTGTAATTAAATGCATAGCTTAATTTAAAGCCATAAGAGGTGTTATTTTCTATAGTCTCTTCTTGATCAAATTTGTTATATTTAAATCTTACTGTAGTATTTATAACGCTTGATTCAATGTAAAGACCTTTTGTTCTGGCACTTGCTATATCAATTTTGGTTAAAATTACAATTAAAATAATAACTAAAATTCGTATCGTCATCAAAAATTAAATTTTAATTTAACAAGTAGGTGCAAATCAGATGATTGCTTCTGCTATTTTATTTAAAAGCTTAAAAAAAGATTCTTTGATAATGTACAATAATTTTAGAAATAGGTCAACATAAATTTCAAAAAAAATAGCAAATTTATCAAATAAATTTTTGTAAATCGGTAATTTTTATTTTTTGATCATAGAGCGCGCGGCCAACTATTGCACCAACAACACCATCTTTTTCTAGTTTTTGAATATTTAAAATATCGTCAAAATTACTAACTCCACCAGAAGCTATTACTGGAATTGAGATATTTCTAGCCAGATTTTGAGTTTCATTTAAGTTTGGCCCAGATAAGGTGCCGTCACGGGCAATATCAGTATAAATTATGGCAGAAACTCCGCAATCTTGATATTTTTTAGCTAAATCAATGGCTTTAACCTTGCTAGTTTCAACCCAGCCTTGAGTTGCTACAAAGCCATTTTTGGCATCAATGCCAACTACAATTTTACCAGGGAATTTTTGACAAGCTTCTTTTACAATCTGTGGATTTTCAAGAGCAATTGTGCCCAGAATTACTCGAGAAATGCCGATCTCAAGCCACTTTTCAATTGCAGAAATTGATCTAATGCCACCACCAAGCTGTACTGGTATTTTAATATTTTTAATAATTTGTTGAACTGACTTTTTATTTTTTGAGTCACCAGCAATTGCCCCGTCGAGGTCAACAATGTGTAAATATTTAAAACCTAAATCTTCAAATTCTTTAGCTTGCTTGGCTGGATTATCGTTATAAATAGTAGCTTGATTCATATCGCCCTTAAAAAGACGCACACATTGACCATTTTTAAGGTCGATTGCAGGGAAAATTATCATGATATTATCTATATTGTACGAAATGTTGATTATTTTGAGTGGTAATTTAATAGTTTGTAGAAAAATTTTTCCATCTTAATTTTCAACAAATGTTAAAAAACATTCATAAGTCATTTTCTTTGTTATCGTGGCTACTAATTGCTGTTGCTGGTGGCGCTTCTTTTGCTGGAATTGCCTTGATTAGGGGTGAAAGCATTTCTTCTCTTTGGTTTATTATTGCTTGTGCTTCTTTTCAGCTTATTGCCTATCGCTTTTACAGCGCTTTTATTGCTACTAAGATTTTAGTTTTAGATTCAAATTTAGCAACTCCAGCATTTGCAAGAGATGATGGTGAAGATTTTGTACCAACAAATAAATGGATTGTTTTTGGTCATCATTTTGCTGCAATTGCTGGACCTGGTCCTTTGATTGGTCCAACTTTGGCCATGCAATTCGGCTATTTACCTGGTACAATTTGGATTTTACTTGGCTGTGTTTTGGGTGGGGCAGTACAAGATATGGTAATTTTATTTATGTCGATTCGCCGTCAAGGCAGGTCTTTAGGACGCATGATAAAAGATGAAATCAGTCCACTTGCTGGTTACGCTGCATTAATTGGCACTTTAGCTATTGTTATTATATTGATTGCAGTTTTGGGACTTGTAGTGGTTAAGGCTTTGATGCATAGCCCGTGGGGTACTTTTACTGTGGCAATGACTATTCCAATTGCTATGATAATTGGTTGTTATCTTTATTTTATTCGTCCCAATGGAGTTTTGGAAGCAAGTATAGCAGGGATTGCCTTATTTTGTTTAGCTGTATATTTTGGTGAAGTTATTCATAATCATCCAACTTTATCATTAATTTTTGATAGGTCAGGGCGTTTTTTGGCGATTTCAGTAATAATTTATGGTTTTTTAGCAGCAGTTTTGCCAGTATGGCTATTGCTGGCGCCAAGAGATTATTTGTCATCCTTTTTAAAACTTGGCACCATTGCTTTGCTGGCTTTAGCTTTGTTGATTTTTCAACCAGATATTAAGATGCCAGCTTTAACACAATTTATTGATGGTAGCGGGCCAATTTTTAGTGGTAAAATCTTTCCATTTTTATTTATTACTATTGCATGCGGTGCAATTTCTGGCTTTCACGCTCTAGTTTCTTCAGGAACTACGCCCAAAATTATTAGCAATGAACAAGATGTTAGATTGATTGGCTATGGTAGCATGTTGCTCGAAGGTTGTGTGGCGATGATGGCAATTATTGCTGCAGGAATTCTGGAACCTGGTATATTTTTTGCGATTAATTCGCCTTCAGCGGTTTTAGGAAGCGACCCTGCATCAACAATTTCTTCATGGGGTTATGTGGTAACTAATCAAGAAGTTAATCTTTTAGCGAAACAAATGGGGGAAAATACTTTATTTTCAAGAACTGGCGGTGCACCATCTTTAGCAGTTGGTATGGCCAGTATTTTTGCTTCAGCTTTTGGCCAAGGTATGATTTCGCTGTGGTATCATTTTGCAATAATGTTTGAAGCAGTTTTTATTTTAACTACACTTGATGCTGGCACACGAGTTGCCAGATTTATGCTAGAAGATTTTATCAAGCAGGTTTTTAAATTTAAGCCAAAAAATAATATTTTATTTGCTATTTTTACTAGCTTTTTAGTAGTTAGTGCTTGGGGTTATTTTTTATATATTGGCGTGGTTGATCCAAAAGGAGGGGTTAATATGCTTTGGCCGTTATTTGGGATGTCAAACCAAATGCTGGCAGGAATTGCCTTGGCTTTTGCTACGGTGGCAATTTATCACAAATCACCAAATAAAAAATATTGCTTAATTACCGCTTTACCACTGGCTTTTGTGGTTATGATTACAAGTTGGGCAGTAATTATGAAGGTATCTTCCCCAGATACATCAATTGGTTTTTTAGCGATGGCTAATTCAGTGCAACAAAATATTAATAGCGGACTTTTATTTGGCCAAGATCTAGAGTTGGCAAAAAGAATGATTTTTAATCAAAAACTTTTAGCTTTTTTAGCAATAAGTTTTATGCTAATTTTATGGATTGTAGTTTTTGAAGCGCTAAGGGAGATTTATAGAAAAAATCAGAAAAGATGAATTTCTTAAAACAATTAATAGAATATATTAATGGCGATTTTGCTTACAAAAATTATTTAAAGATTTTTAATAAAAAGAATTGCCAAAAAACTCCTTTGTCTAAAAAGGATTTTTTAAGACAAAAAGAGCAAAGAAAATGGCAGAAAATCAACCGTTGTTGTTAATTTAGCTTACGCATATCCATGCTTTTTGGTGATTTTATGATGATTTTTTAAAATTTTCTCCTCATGTACATCTAGGTACACTGCGGAGCCAATTTTAAAAAATCATCATAAAATCCCTCAAAAATCCTGGCGCGCCTAAGCTAAACTATAAACGCCAATTCGGCTTAAGAAATTAATTAATCTTTTTAAATCAAGGAATTACTAAGAATTTTCAATAAATGAGCCAAAATCCAGATATTTTAGTGATTTTTTGTCAAAATAAGACTTAAAAGATTCACTTAGTTACATAAGCTAAAATCTTTTAAGCCTTATTTTAACTGCCAAATCCCTTAAAATCTTTGAATTTTGATCTCATTTCTTAAACGTAAATTGGCGTTATAAAGCTAAAATTAGTATAATATTTTTTATGATTCTAAAATTAATTCTTAAATTATGGCCAGCATTATTACCAATTTTGACATATCTTTTTTGGGTTGTGGTAGTGCAAAATATAATGGTTCGCTACCTTTTAAATAAAATATATGGACAGAAAGGTAAAAAGAAAAAATCTAAAATAATTGATGGCGAATATGAGATAATTGGCGATAAATCGACTAAAAAAAGCCAAGAATTTGATGATTTTCAAGAAAAATCGCTAAAATATCACTTTTCGCTAAAAAACAAAATTTTTGTAGGAGTTGTTTATTTATCGCTAATTACCGCAATTTTTAGTTTGATTTACACTGCTTTAAGTTAGGAAAAAAGATTTATCCTTTCTGCTATTGCTTTCCGGATAATCCTTGCCACACATATTCGCAAGTGAATGGCAAAATTGGCGCCATGGCTTCACAAATTGTCATTAAGCAGGTTAAAAGAACATCATAAGCATCTTGCTTATCTTGATCGATTTCAGATTGCCAAAAGCGCGAGCGATTTCTTCTGATGTACCAATTATTTAGCGCTTCAAAAAATTGATCAAATTCTTGACAAGCATTGACCGTGTTATATTCTATCAAGTTTTGTTCAATTTTAGTTATGCAATTTTTAAGTTTAGTTAAAATATAATTATCAGTGATGTTTTTAAACTCTTTTGTTTTAATTATCCTTTGCGCCTTGATCTTGTCGGCATTGGCATATAGGCAAAAGAAATTATAGGCGTTAAGTAGAGGTTTAATTGATAAGCGATAAACATCTTTGATGGCTTTACCTTCATGATCAATTTTTAATTCCTGACCTTTCATAACTGGTTGTGAAAGCAAATAGAAACGCATGGCATCAGAACCAACTTTTGAAAAAATTTCAATTGGATCAGGGTAGTTTTTTAGCCTTTTTGAAAGTTTTTGGGCATTTTCATCAAGAATTGTGCCATGACAAATTACATTTTTAAATGGAATTTTATCAAAAAGAGCAGTTGATAAAACCATCATGGTGTAAAACCAGCCACGGGTTTGGGCAATATATTCGGTGACGAAATCAGCAGGAAAATTATTTTCAAACCATTCTTTATTTTCAAAAGGATAGTGATTTTGAGCGTAAGGCATTGAGCCAGATTCAAACCAGCAATCCAAAACATCGGTGACACGCACCATTTTTGAGCAATTTTGATGATCGGGGTGTTTGGCATCAATTCTTGGATCATCGGGGTTTAGGCGGGTTAGATTATCGATAAATGGACGATGAAGATTGTCGGGCCTAACGCCAAAATCTTTTTCTAATTGATTCAAAGAGCCATAAACATCAATTCTTGGATAGGTTGGATCAGTGCTTCGCCACACAGGCACTGGGCAACCCCAAAAGCGATTGCGCGTAATTGACCAATCTCTAGCACCTTCAAGCCATTTGCCAAATTGCCCATCTTTAATATGTTCAGGGATCCAATTAATTTCTTGATTTAACTCAACCATGCGCTCTTTAAAATCAGAAACTTTAACATACCACGAGCTAACCGCCTTGTAAATTAAAGGTGTATCGGTGCGCCAACAATGTGGATAATTATGAAAATATTGCTCGGTTTTGAACCAAGAATTTTGTGATTTTAGATATTTTATAATATCGTCATTGGTTTCGAAAACTTGACGATTTTTGAGTGATAAATTTTCAAGATCAAAAATTTCATTGCTAAATTTACCAGCTTCATCAACTGGACAAATGGTCGCAATATTATTGGCTTTGGCTAAATTTTGGTCATCTTCACCAAAACCTGGGGCAATATGCACAATGCCAGTTCCTTCTTCAGTTGTAACAAAATCACCATGTAAAATTGTAAAAGCATTTTGGCAATTTTGTAATTTTTCATGATTTTTAAGGTAGGGAAAGAGTGGTTGATATTTTAAGCCAATTAGTTTTTTGCCTGAAAAACTATAATCAGAAACATCATCAGGATTTTCTTCATCACTTTTTTTAGATATTAAAGCCAATCCTTCATATTTTCCACTTTCTGCAGAAGCATTAGAGGTAATAAAAATATCGTCATTTAGTTTTTTTACCTTGTAAAGTATATCTTGATTAACCGCCAAAGCTAAATTTGAAGGCAAAGTCCAAGGAGTTGTGGTCCAAGCCAATAAATAAACTTTTTTGGGATTAAATTCTTTTAAAAATTCTGGAATTTGCGCAAGTTCAAATTTAACAGTCACTGCCTTGCTTTCTTTTTTGCGGTAAGAATTATCCATTCTTGTTTCAAAATTCGAAAGTGGCGTTTGACAAGCCCAAGAATAAGGCACAACGCGCAAATCTTCATAAATTAAACCCTTGTCAAAAAGAGTTTTAAAGGCCCAAATTACCGACTCCATATAGCCTAAATCCATAGTTTTATAGCTATTTTTAAAGTCGACAAAACGACCCTGGCGCGTCACGTAATATTGCCAATCATCAGCGTAGCGCATCACTGAAGCACGACAGGCTTGGTTGAATTTTTCAATACCATATTCTTGAATGGCGATTTGTCCTGAAATATTTTTATTTTCTTGTTTGCTTAATTCTTTTTCAGTTTCCATTTCAACTGGAAGGCCATGCGTATCCCAGCCAAATCGACGCTCAACTTTTTTGCCTTTCATAGTTTGAAAACGCGCTACTGCATCTTTAATAAAGCCAGTTAGCAAATGACCATAATGTGGTAAACCATTAGCAAAAGGCGGGCCATCATAAAAAACATAATCATTTTTTTGATTATTATCACGATTTTTTACTGATTTTTCGAAAATTTGCTCTTTTTGCCAAAATTTTAAAATTTGCTCTTCAATTTTTGCTAAATCTAAATTTTGATTTGGCTGCGGATAGTAGTTTTGACGCGTATTATTATTAGCGATATTTTCTTTCATCAAAATTTATTGTTTATTAATAAAGATCATAGATTTAAGTTAAGATCAAATTAAATCTTAAAAAAACATCAATCAAGTATATAAAATGGATAAAGTTGCATTAGATCATCTTAATATCATACTACGAAATGAGCTCGTAGCAATTAATCAATATTTTTTGCATGGCAAAATCATGCAAGATCAAGGTTTCAATAAATTAGCTAACCTAACCAAAGCTGAGTCAATTGATGAGATGAAACATGCTGATGCGATTATAGATCGTATATTATTTTTAAAAGGTACGCCAAAAATGACCGAATATGGCAATTTAAGAATTGGTCAGACTGTTGAAGAAATGTTAGCAAACGATTTAGCGCTTGAAATTGATGCTATTAAGGATTTAAAAAAAGCTATCAAATATTTTCAAGAATCTGGCGATATTGGTACCAAGGATCTTTTGGAAAAAATTCTAATCAGCGAAGAAAATCACTTTGATTTTTTAGAGACTCAAATTGATCTTATTAAAAAAGTTGGTTTACAAAATTATCTGGCAATACAAATTTAATTAAATGAAAACTCTTAAAATAGGGCTTGCTGGCCTTGGTACGGTGGGTAAGTCTGTCTATGAAATTCTTAAAAACGATTCAAAATCTTTAGCAAAAAAGCATAATACTAATTTTGAGATTGTTGCGGTTAGTGCTAAATCTAAAAAAAATTTTATTGATAGCAAGATCAAGTTTTGTGAAAACGCAATAGATTTAGCCAAGGATCCAAATATCGATGTTGTTGTTGAAGTAATTGGTGGCATGGAAGTAGCTAAAGACCTAATTTACGAATCTTTAAAAAATAAAAAACATTATATCACGGCTAACAAAGCTTTGTTGGCAAATGATGGTTATGAAATTGCCAAATTAGCTGATACAAATAATTGCTATATTGGCTATGAAGCATCAACAGTTGGCGCCGTACCGATAATTAAATCTTTTAAAAGTAATTTTTCCTCTGCAAATCAAATTTCAGAATTTTACGGTATTTTAAATGGCACATGTAATTTTATTTTAACTAAAATGACTACTAATGGTGCTAATTTTAGTGATGTATTAAAAGAGGCTCAGGAGCAGGGTTATGCAGAAGCTGATCCTACATTTGATATCAAAGGAATTGATGCAGCGCATAAATTGGCAATTTTGTCGGCAATTGCCTCTGGGACAAAGCCTAATTTTAATGGTCAATATATTGAGGGGGTTGATAAAATTGATGCTCTAGATATTAAATTAGCCAAAAATCTAGGCTATAAAATTAAGCTTTTAGCAGTTTATAAAAAAAATAATGAAAAACTTGAACAAGCGGTTTATCCTGCTCTAATTGATCAAAATTTATTGATAGCACAAGTTAATGGCACCTATAACACCATTTTAACAAACTGCTCAAATGCTGGCTGGAATATGACAATTGGTCACGGGGCAGGTGGCTTAATAACTGCTTCGGCGATTGTTGCTGATTTAACTGATATCGCCAATCAAAATTTCTCTAAAACTTTTTTATTTGATGCTAAAGATCTTGAGGATTCTAAAATAGAAGATATTAAGAAAAGAAAAGGTGATTATTTTGTCAAACTAGAAATATTAAAAGATTCAATTCAAAAAGATCGAGACTTTCTGCAAAAAGCAATCGGCAAAAATTTTAATTTGGTTCAAGCTTCGTTTATTGATGCTGAAAATGAGGTTTATGCAGGTTTTATTATTGAAAATAAGGAAGAAAGTGAGATTTTAAAATTAATAAATGGTCTTGATTTTGAAAAAGTTAAGTCTTCTAAATTTATTAGAGTCGAAAATCCTAAATTTTAGCCTTAAGCATTGAGAAACTTATGAAAAATTTTGTTTTAGAAATTTTTTGCGAAGAAATTCCTGCAAAACTCCAAAAAAGAGCTGCTGGCGATCTTCATAAACTAGTCTGTGAAGTTTTGCTAGGAGATAATCTTAACTTTGATCAAAAAAATCTTCAAATTTTTTCAAGTCCAAAAAGATTTGGTTTTGGTATATTAAATCTCAGTAATGAGCAAATAATTCCTGCGACACAAAAAATTGGTCCTAAAGTTGATGCTAATATTAAGGCAGTAGATGGTTTTCTAAAATCTTTAAATTTAAAAGATGTTTCACAATTAGTTAAGGTAGAAAACAAAGGTAATCAATATTACGCCTTTGAAACTAGTGAGACTAAAATTGAAACTAAGGATATATTAAGGGAATCCATCTTAAAAATTTTACCAAAATTAGTTAATATATGGCCAAGATTAATGAAATGGAATATTGATGGTTCATTGAACTACGGTCAATGGATTAGGCCGATTCGAAATATTTTATGTATTTTTGATCAAGAAAATTTAAAAATTGAATTTGCCGGAGTTAAGTCAAGTAATAAAACTTTTTTTGGCTTAAAGAATGAAGAAGAATTAATTGATAGTGCTAGCTCTTATTTGAAACTTATCAAAAAGAATAATATTATACTTAACTTTGAAGAGAGAAGATCATTTTTGGTAGAGTCAATTAACAGCAAAGCTAAAGAGTTATCTTTAAAAACAATCGACGAAAATCAAAGCAGTCTCTTTGATGAGGTTACAGGATTATGTGAAGTTCCAAAAGTTTTAGTCGGTGAAATAGATCAGCAGTTTATGACTTTGCCAGATGAAATTTTGGTTCTAACTTTAAAAGTAAATCAAAAATATTTTTGCTTAAAAGATAAGAAAAACAATCTTTCTCAAAACTTTATTTTTGTGATTGATGATATATCAAAAAATCTTGATTGTAAGAAAATTGCTTATGACAACCAAAAAATTGTTAAAGCAAGGCTTCATGATGCTAAATTTTTTATCGATGATGATCTAAAGAAGTCTTTAAAAGAAAGGGTAGAAGATCTTAGACAAGTAGTTTTTCATCAAAAATTAGGCAGTATTTTTGATAAAACTCTAAGATTAACACACTTGACTAAGTTTTTGGCGATTTTTGTCCCACATTGTGATTTGTCATTAATCGAAAAAATTGCCATATTATCAAAAGCAGATTTAACAACTAAAGCGGTCGCTGAATTTCCTGAGTTGCAAGGGAAAATTGGTAGCTTTTACGCACTTAATAATGGTGAAGATGATAAGGTTATTGCTGCTATTTATGAACACTACAAGCCAACCTCAGCTAATTCAGATTTACCTAAAACAGCTCTTGGAGTGGTTTTATCAATTGCGGACAAGATGGATAATATTGTTGGACTTTTTATGGTTGGAGAAAAGCCAACTAGTTCAAAAGATCCATTTGCTCTGAGAAGATCAGTTTTAGGGGTCATTCGAATTGGTTTTGAACATAATATTGCTTTCCCAATTAGAATTTTAGTGGAAAAGACTCTTAAAGCTTATCCTAATAAATTGGTGGATAAATATATAAATAAATATCCAAGAGCTTTTTACAAAACAAAACATGAGCTCGTTTCTGATATAATAATATTTTTTGTTGAAAGGCTTAAGGCTTATTTAAAAGAAAATGATGGACTACACCCCGAAATTGTAAATGCTGTAATCGATCATTATTTATCTGACTTGGATGCTCATAAATATTGCGATATTTTATATATTGCAAAAAAAATTAGATTTTTAGACCAAATAGTTTTTGGTGAAAAGAGGGCTAAAATTATAGACCTATATAAAAGAGTTGCAAATATTTTAAAAATTGAAGAAAAAAAGGACAGTCGATCATATCGAGGTAAGCCTTCAAAAATTACCTTCAAAACAAAAGAAGAGGCTTTGGTCTTTAAATCTGTAAAACGTATCTCAGCAAAATTTATAAAACTTATAAATAAGAGCGAATTTGATGAGGCTTTTGAAATTCTTAAGGTAATTGAAGCTCCATTAGAAAGATTTTTTGAGAATGTTGTTATTAATCACGAAGATAGCAAATTGCGTGAAAATCGCCTAATTCTTCTTTCTGTGATCAGAGATCTCTTTGAAAAGATATATGGCTTGTCAAAAATTGATATTCCATAGAAATTTATGATTAATTCAAATTTTTAAGCGTAAAGTTAAATAAATTTATGCAAAAACAAACTACTACTAATTTTATTTTTTAAGGATGACAAAATTTGTTTATACATTTGGCAATAAAAAGTCAGAAGGCGATGCCTCAATGAGAAACTTACTAGGTGGCAAGGGTGCAAATTTAGCTGAGATGTCAAATTTAGGATTGCCAGTTCCACCGGGATTTACTATAACTACAGAATTTTGTGATTTTTATTACAAAAATAATAAAAACTTCCCTCAAGAATTAAAAGATCAGGTTTCAAAAGCTATAAAACATGTTGAAGATATTATTGGTGCAAAATTTGGCGATAGTCAAAATCCGCTTCTATTTTCAGTAAGGTCTGGCGCAAGAGCTTCAATGCCAGGTATGATGGATACGGTTTTAAATTTAGGCTTGAATGATAAAACTGTTGAAGCTTTAGCTAAAAAAAGTAATAATCGTCGCTTTGCACTTGATTCGTATCGACGCTTTATTCAAATGTATAGCGACGTAGTTTTGGAAGTCGATCATTATAATTTTGAATCAATTTTGGATGAAAAGAAGATTGAATTTGGAGCTAAGAATGATAATGATCTTACAGCTGAAAATCTAACAGAAATTATTGAGCTATTTAAGCAAAAAGTTGGAGAAGAAACTGGTACTGAATTTCCACAAGATGTTCAACAGCAATTATGGGGAGCGATTGAAGCTGTTTTTGCTTCATGGATGAATGAAAGAGCTATAACCTACCGTCAGCTCAACAAAATTCCACAAGAATGGGGTACTGCTGTTAACGTACAATCTATGGTTTTTGGTAATATGGGTGAAACTTCAGCAACTGGCGTTGCTTTTACTCGCAATCCTTCAACTGGAGAAAATTTTTTATATGGCGAATATCTCATTAATGCTCAAGGAGAGGATGTAGTTGCCGGCATTAGAACGCCACAGTCAATAACTATCAAAGGTAAAGAGGGGTTGGATTCAAAACTACCTTCAATGGAAGAGGCTATGCCAGAAGTTTTTGTAGAGTTAGTGAACATCTATCATAAGTTAGAAAAGCACTATAAAGATATGCAAGATATTGAATTTACTGTGCAAGATAAAAAATTATGGATGTTGCAAACACGAAGTGGCAAAAGAACTGCCGCAGCTTCTATTAAAATTGCTGTTGATATGGTTGAAGAAGGTCTGATTAATAAGAATGAAGCTCTGCTTAGAATTAATCCAAGTAGTCTTGATCAACTTTTACACCCCTCACTTGATCCAAAAGCTAAGACCAAAGTTATAGCTAAGGGCTTACCTGCTTCCCCTGGCGCAGCTTGCGGAATTGTAGTTTTTTCATCGAAAGAAGCTGAAAAAAGAGCAGAAAATGGTGAAAAAGTTTTGCTAGTCAGGCTTGAAACCAGTCCAGAAGATATTAAAGGAATGCATGTTTCTCAAGGAATTTTAACTGCAAGAGGTGGCATGACATCTCATGCTGCAGTTGTGGCTAGGGGCATGGGAACTCCATGTGTTTCAGGTGCATCAAATCTTGATGTTGATTACAAAAATAAGGTGATTATCGCATCCGGTATTAAAGTAAAGGAAGGTGAAGTTATAACAATCAATGGTAATAATGGGGAAGTAATGTTAGGTGAAGTGCCAACCTTAAAACCAAAACTTTCAAACGATTTTAAAAAGATAATGGATTGGGCAGATGAGGTAAGAACTCTAAAGATTAGAACTAATGCCGAAACTCCCGCAGATTGCCAAACAGCAAGAGACTATGGTGCTGAAGGTATTGGGTTATGCCGAACTGAGCATATGTTTTTTAATGAGGATCGAATAATCGCAGTTCGCGAAATGATTTTATCAGAAAACCTTAAAGGTCGCAAAAAAGCTCTAACAAAATTATTACCAATGCAAAGAAAAGATTTTGTAGAAATCTTTAAAATAATGAAAGGCTTACCTGTTACTATTAGGCTTCTTGACCCCCCGTTGCATGAGTTTTTGCCTCATAAGGAGCAAGAAATTAAAGAAGTAGCCGATGTGCTAGATGTTGAAATTGATCATGTTCGAAACAGAATTTTGCAGCTAAATGAGCAAAACCCAATGCTTGGTCATCGTGGCTGTAGACTTGGAATTTCATATCCAGAAATATATGAAATGCAAGTTCAAGCAATATTTGAAGCAGCTTCTATAGTTAAAAAAGATTCTGGTCAAGATGTTTTACTTGAGATTATGATCCCTTTGGTTTCATCTCCAAAAGAATTAGAGATTCTTAAAAAACATATTAAATTAACCGAAAATGAAGTAAAAATTAAGCAAAAAATTGAGCTTAATTACATGATTGGCACAATGATTGAGTTACCAAGAGCAGCTATAATTGCTGATAAAATTGCAAAAGAAGCTGAATTTTTTAGCTTTGGGACAAATGACCTTACCCAAACTAGCTTTGGTTTATCAAGAGATGATTCAGCAAGCTTTTTACCAGATTATAAAAAAGCTGGAATTTTCAAGTCCGATCCTTTTGCTGAATTAGATCAAGAAGGAGTTGGTGAGTTAATTAAAATTGCAGTTGCAAAAGGCAAGTCGACTCGTCAAGATATAAAGCTTGGAATTTGTGGTGAGCATGGAGGCGATCCTTCTTCAATTGAATTTTGTCAAAAAGCTGGCTTAAATTACGTTTCTTGCTCGCCATTTCGTGTGCCAATTGCAAGGTTGGCTGCTGCTAGAGCTAGTTTAAAAAGTTAGTGTTTTAACCTGATCATTAAATAGTTGACATAAGTATTATACTAAACTTCATCTTTAATGTTACATTTGGACTTTATCTTTTTGGTCTAAAATTCTTTATCCAAATGTACCATTAAAGATGAAATTTGGTATTAAACATCTTTTTAGCTAATTTTAATTATAAATTGAATTTGAAGCCTTGAAATAGTTGATTATTACTTTTTTTAAACGCAAATTGGAGTTATTAAGTTAAAATTTCTCCAATTTTAGGCTTAAAACCAAGTAGCAAGTCTTTAATATTCATAGGCTTTTTGCCACTTCTTTGAATTAAGATTGGTTTTATGGCAAAATCTTGGCATTTAATAATAAAATCTTTGTTAATAATGGTTCCAGCCTGAGTCTGATAATTTTCATAAATTATATTGGCTTCTAAAATCTTAAATTTCTCGCCATTATATTCAAAAAAAGCACCTAAATTGCCATTAAGGCCACGAATCTTTTGTAAAATATTTTGCGCTTTATCATTCCAATCAATTCGACATTCTTCTTTTAAAATTTTTGAAGCGTAAGTAGCTTGTTGATGATTTTGCACAGAAAGCTTTAGATTGTTACCCTTGATAGCTTCAATAGTCTTTTGAGTAAGATTGACTGCAAGATTTGACATTTTTTGGCTTAAAGTAATGAAGTTTTCATGCTTATCTAAATCAAATTCTTCTTGGAAAATTATATCGCCAGCATCAAGCTGTTCGTTCATTTTTATAATTGTCATAGCGCTTTTTTTATCGCCACTGATCAAAGCTCTTTGCATTGGTGCGGCACCTCGCCATTTAGGTAATTTTGAAGGATGAATATTTATGCATCCATATTTTGTTCCTGATAATATGTCTTTTGGCAATATTAATCCGAAAGAAATAACGATTGCTAAATCAGCATTTAAATCTCGAAATTCTTCTACGGATTTTGTGTTTTTAAAGTTTTTTGGCGTTATAACTTTTAAATTATGTCTCAAAGATAATTCGTGTATTGCTGATTTTACAAATTTTTTACCTCGACCAGCTATGGATGGTTCTTTTGTATAGACGGCAATTATTTCTAAATTTTTATCTTCTATTAAATTTTGTAATAATTCGCACCCAAAATCAGAAGTCCCCATAAAAATTACTTTCATATAATTTTTTTGATTTATTAAATTAGAATTTTTTATAATGAATAATGCTAAATTATAGAGTTTTCAGAGATTTTAGGATAAAAGTTACCTTAAATCATCCTTAATTTTTAATTGATAAGCTCTGAAAAATTATACTATAATTAACTTAAATTAAAATTTATTAAAATATAACATGACTTTAAAAATTAATAGATCTTTTGTAAGGTGGTTTTTAGTAAGTCTGTTATTTGCAACTATTGACTTGGTTAGTAAGCACTTAATTGCAAATTATTTGAGAACGATTGCAAATCAGATGCAAATTTATGATCCTAAAATCCAAATCCTTGCATTTTTTGATATTGTTTATGTTTGGAATAGAGGTGTTAGTTTTGGTTTTCTTAATAAGTTAGAAAATAGTCATTTAATTTTGTCATTATTGCAAGGATCAATTGCGATGATTGTAGTTTTTATGCTATACAGATCCAAGCAAACAGTTACCAATTTAGCTTATGCGTTAATACTTGGAGGGGCGGTAGGTAATGTAGTGGATAGAATAATTAATGGCGCAGTTTTTGACTTTCTTGATTTTCATATAGCTCTTTATCACTGGCCAGCTTTCAATCTTGCTGATAGTTTTATTTTTGTTGGAGTTGCTATATTAATTTATAGAGAGTTTTTTATGAAAAATAATTAGAATTAAATTTAAATATTAATGAAAAAACCTATAATAGTTACATCAATCGTTTTTCTTTTATTTTCATGTAGTAAGGACGTCGATCCACCTCTTATCATTCCGCCAAATTATGCAAAATTACCAAGTTTAGAAGATGAGGTTGCAAGCAATCAACAAAATGAGGAGCAAAAAACTGATCTAAAACCATTAAAAGATATTTTGCTAAAGGATTAATACCAAATCCCATTTATGGAACTGCTAACTAAACATAGACATTAATAAATCTTGAGAACGTCCAATTCTCCGTGTCAATTTAGATAAGATAATACCAAATCCCATTTATAATACCACATAGCTAATTTTCGTCTTTTTAGTTAAAAATCATCATAAATTAGCCATGTATATCAAAATACAAGGCTAAATTTTTTAATAATTTTTCCCTTAAAAATACTTTGTATCTATATGGCATTATAGATGGGATTTGAAAGCTGACCGCTTTCAATTCCTATTTTCTTAAAATCAAGATTTTGCTTCATTAAATAATCACTTATAGATAAGTTAATTAAGATTCATACATTTTATATGGAAAAATTTTGAGATAGAAATTTAAGTTAAAACCGCAGTAGTATTGGATATACTTTAAGGTTTTAACTTGAATTTATAGCCAAAATTTGCCTTATAAAAGTCTGAATCTTAATTGACTTATCTATATTACATCAACTTCACTTAAGGTTACTGATTCTTTTACCACTTCACCTTCTTGGTTAATAATACAAATAAAAGTTTCTTGCAAAGAGACATCTAAGCCTACATAATATTCCATAGTCACTCCTGTTAATTAAGGTTAATAAAATTTTTATTGGTCACTCCTTAAAAAAGTTAACCAAGAAAAAACTTAAATTATTTTTGAGGAATGTTAAGTCATTACCTCGTATTAAAATAAAGGAGTGGCTTTATTGGTGAT
>JAURQX010000029.1 GCA_030835905.1 Alphaproteobacteria bacterium | reverse complement strand
TATTTCATTTTATTATTTTGGCTAGTTTTTGCTCTTTTTTTTGTAAAATTTTTCAAAATATGACCTGATATTTTTCAAAATTTTGCAAAAAAATCGCTAAAAACTATCTCAAAAACTAAAACAAAATAATTAGTTAACAGTTCTAGTAATAGTGCTTAATGTTAAGCTGGCTTTGAAAAACAAAAGATAAAAGTAAATTTATGAAGTTATAATTAAAATGGTTTTTGTATGGGTTAATAAGGCTTAAAATTAAGATCAAAATTCAAAGTTCATTGCAATTAGATAATTAATTATTAAACACCGTAGTTAAGGGTTTGTAATAATAAATCCCACCTAAAATAGCAGTGTCTAACTATTTTTAGCATATCTAAAAAATGAAAATATTATCTAAATGAATGAAATTGATAATTTAATCAAAGAATTAGTTAAATTTAGAGATGAAAGAGATTGGCAAAAATTTCATGATCCAAAAGATTTAGCTATTGCTATTAGCTTAGAAGCATCTGAGTTATTAGAAAATTTTTTGTGGAAATCATCTAAAGAAGCAAGTCTAGAAAAAGTAAAGGAAGAGTTGGCAGATATATTTTGTTATGCACTACTTATCGCTGAAAGCTATAATCTAGATGTAAAAAATATCATCTCTGATAAAATCAAAAAGAATCATCAAAAGTACCCAATTGAAAAGGCTAAAGGTAGTAATAAAAAATATAATCAACTATGAGCCTTTCTGGAATTGAGATAGTTAAATATAAATTTTCAGAAAAAATAAATCAAAGTCTAAGTAATAACTTTTTTGCCCAGAATTTATGGCCAATTGTCTATATAATTGAAGGAGGCGTCAATAGCCAAAAGAAAGTTGCATATGTAGGTGAAACCGCAGATTTATTTTCAAGAATGAATGCTCACCTTAAAAATGAATTAAAAAAAGAGTTAGATTTTATTAATATTATCACATGCGATAAGTTCAATAAATCGGCAACTCTTGATGTAGAATCAAATCTGATTAAATATATATCTGGTGAAGATGACTTTAAATTACTCAATGGCAATTTAGGCCTAGCAAATCATAACTATTACCAAAAAGAAGAGCTATATTGGGAAATATTTAAAAAAATATGGGATCAATTAAGGTCAAGAGGAGTTGTAAAGAGATCGATTGAAGATATTGAGAATTCTGATATTTTTAAATATTCGCCCTACAAAAGTCTTAATAAAGATCAGGCTGATAATCTTTTAAAAATATTGCAACAACTTGCCAAAAAAGACTCAAGAAAAATTATTATTGAAGGAGGGGCGGGAACTGGAAAATCAATTCTAGCTGTTTTTTTATTTAAGTTACTTTCAACAAATATTGAAGATTTTAGTTTTAAAGAATTTGGCGCCTTAGAGGAAGAAATTATAGATCTTGTTAAGGAGGTCAAAAAAAACTATCCCAATATAAAAATGGGATTGGTTGTTCCCATGGCATCTTTTAGAAAAACATTAAAAAACACCTTCAAGAATGTAAAAGGTTTAAACCAAAATATGGTAATAGCGCCATCAGAAACCGTTAAAAGTAAATATGATCTTTTAGTTGTAGATGAATCGCATCGATTAAAAAGAAGAATAAATCTCGCAAACTACAAATCTTTTGACGAGGTTTGCAAAAAACTAGGATTTGAACCTGAATCATCAACTGAGCTAGATTGGATATTAAAACAATCCAAAAATACTATTTTGTTCTACGATGAAAATCAATCAATCAAACCAACCGACATTCCATCGACGAAATTCAAAAAATTAATTAGCCAAGACAGTATTTTGCTAAAACTGAATTCTCAATTTAGGTCTAGGGGAGGTGATGACTATGTGCAATTTGTTGATTCTTTATTGAAAAATCATTTAAATTTTCAAGGTGCAAAATTTAACTCTGCAAAATACAGCTTGTTACTTTTTGAAAGTTTGGAAGAAATGATTGAGCAGATAAAAGAAAAAAATAATCAATATGGCCTATCAAGAATTGTGGCTGGTTTTTCTTGGGAATGGATATCAAAAAATAATAAAGATTTAAAAGATATTAAGATTGGTGATTGCGAGCTAATGTGGAATAGCGTTGCTCATGACTGGATTAATTCTAGCAATTCAATAAATGAAGTTGGTTGTATTCATACAGTTCAAGGATATGATTTGAATTATTGTGGCATTATATTTGGCAATGAAATTTCATACGATCCCATCAATAACAAAATCATCATTAATCCAGATAATTATTGCGACAAAAACGGTAAGAACACAATAAAAGATCCCAAAGATTTAGAAAATTATATCATTAACATATATAAAACCATGATGTTAAGAGGTATAAGAGGAACTTACATATTTGCGTGTGATCAAAATCTGAAAAAATATTTTGAATCATTTATCAATAAATTTGAAAGCAAAATAATCCCAAATCCGTCATTAGAAAGTGAATTAATGTTGCTAGATCGTGATGAAGATAATCTTGAAGAAAAAATGCTAGCGCACTCAAATGTGCATGAATCTTCTTCTTCAGGGTTAAATTTATCACGAGATGGTGGCAGTAATTCACTTTCTAATGACGGATTTGGGATTATTGTACCCAAGATTGTTTTTTTAACCCATGACATTAAGCCATTTTTAAACTCAATACCATTTTATGATCTACGAGCAAGTGCCGGAAGTTTTAGTGAGTTGCAAAATATTAGTGATGTAAAATGGGTTCAAGCTCCCAAAGATATTAAGATCAGTCAAGATTTATTTGTTTGTCAAATTGAAGGCGAATCAATGAATAAGATAATTCCCAATGGATCTTACTGTCTTTTTAAGAAAGATTTGGGGGGAAGTAGAAATGGTAAAATAGTCTTAGTTGAAAGCTTATCGATAGAGGATTTTGAATTTGGATCTCGTTACACAATAAAAGAATATCAAAGCGTTAAATATGAAGATGAAAATGGGTGGAGACATCAATCAATTATTCTTAAACCAAGATCCAATGACTTAACTTACAAAAATATTGAATTAAACGACAGTAATCAGGAAAAATTTAAGGTTGTTGGTATTTTTGAAAGAGTAATTGCGAACAGTCAATCTTAAAAATTTTTATGAAAAGCCTAATAATAGATGAAAAATATCAGAATTTAAGGCTGGATAAGGCTTTGTGTCGTATTCTTGATGTTTCTTTTGCTTTGTCGCAAAAAATAATTCGCCAAAAAAAAGTTAAAATTAATGGCAAAAATTGTCAGGCATCACATAAATTAGAGCAGGGGGATTTGCTGGAAATTTGGTATGAGCTTGATTTGAGAAAAATTTCAGCGACTAAAAAATCAAATCTAACTAAGGCACAAATCATTAAATTTAAATCTTACATTATTTACGAGGATGATAAAATTTTAGCGATTAACAAGCCTTCAGGATTGGCTACGCAAGGTGGCAGCGGCATAACAACATCAGTGGACGATTTCGCGCGTCAAAATTCTTGGCAATTAGTACATCGTTTGGATAAAGATACAAGTGGGTGTTTATTGATTGCTAAAAATAAGGAAATTGCTGATTTATTGACCCTACTATTTAAAAGTAAAAATATTGACAAAACGTATTTGGCCTTAGTTAATGGCTTACCAAATAAAAATTTTGGGCAAATTGCCATTCCTTTGCGCAAAAAAATTCAAGGTAAAAATGAGAAAGTTATGCCAGATTTTGAGCAAGGTAAAGAGGCGATCACTAATTTTAAAGTTTTAAAGAAATTTACTGATTACAGTTTGGTTGAATTAAAGCCAATTACGGGTCGAACTCATCAACTTCGCGTACATATGAAAGAGCTTGGCCATGCAATTATCAATGACGTGAAATATGGTGGTAAGGTAGTTTTAAGAAAAGATATTAGCAATCGATTGTGTCTTCATGCGCAAAGAATTACTATCAATGATTATTTTGGTCAAAAATTGCAGATTAATGCGCCAATACCGAAAGAGATGGGATTGTGATGTTTAAACGATTAATCAAAATTTTCTGTAATTTCTTACTGATGATGCAATTTATTGTTCCAGAAGGTTTGGCGCTGGACAATAATAATGATTATGAAAATTGCCAAGAAGTCTGCGTTAAGCTAGAATTTGATAAGGACGGCAATCCGCAAGTTAAAATTAAAAATGCTACTCCTTATCTAATTTCGACAATTGTCTATTTGGGACCAGATGAATATTTGCAAAGTCCACAATTTTTTCCGCAATATTTTGTGATCAATCCACAAACTATTGCTTCAATTAAAAATATTAAAGTTAAGCCTTTCGACCAATCAGTTTCGGGAGTGGTAACTAGAAAATACAGCAGTAAATTTTCATGGAGCTATGGCGATTACCGGGTAAAATCGAGTAATTTTGCTTACAGCTTGCCTTATGAAAAGGGAAAAAAATACAGGGTCGGTCAAAGTTTTGATGGTGAATTTTCGCATCAAGATAACAAAAAATATGCCATTGACTGGAATATGGCAATTGGTACTAAAATCTATGCAGCGCGCGCAGGCTATGTCATAAATATCCAATCCCAATACAAAGACGCTGGTACCAATAGAGAATTTTTTGCTGATAAAGATAATCATATCAGAATTTTGCATGATGATGGCACGATTGCCAGCTATGCGCATTTAGATTATGATGGGGTTAGGGTGGCTAAAGGCCAAAGAGTTGAACAGGGACAGTTTATTGGATTGTCGGGTAATACAGGCTATTCGACGGGTCCACATCTACATTTTGATATTTCAGTGCCGCAATTTGTTGAAGAGGGAATTAGTGGTGTGACAATCCCTTTTAGTTTTAGTAATTGCCAGATGCAAAACTTTATCCCACAAGCAGGGATCGATTACGAGAGCTGTTGATTAGATTTGCAAAATAGACAAGACCTTTGCACAACCTCGAATTTAGGTAATTTTGTCGTTATTTTGATTTTTTAAATTCACGTATATCAAGATACGCTAAAATTTAAAAAATAAAAATGCCTAAAAATTACTCAAAATTCTAGGCTGTGCAAAGGTCTTTAGACAGATTATTATCAATCTCCCTGATCAAATCTCATAAAATTTCTCAAAATTTGATGCTTAAGCAAGAAATTTATTGGGACGTTTAAGTGCTCCATTTTCTAAAGGCC
The DNA here is from genome assembly GCA_030835905.1 of Alphaproteobacteria bacterium. Classification (GTDB taxonomy): domain Bacteria; phylum Pseudomonadota; class Alphaproteobacteria; order Rickettsiales; family UBA1997; genus UBA1997. Next base: position 6,144 of record JAURQX010000029.1, on the reverse strand, counting down.
TCATTGAGGCAGGAGGTAATTTTTTTTGATAATGTTCAAGGGGTAATCCAATTCTTTCCACTATTTTAGCAGTTTTTAATAGTTGCTCAAAATTTTCGTCTGGAGTTAAGTCTTCGAAAGATTTATCTACAAAAATATTACTTAATACATCTTTAGCATCGTTACAATCTGTTTCAATGAAATCTTGAGTAAATTCTTTATATTCGATCAGGTTTATGAAGCATTGTGTAGTTATAAAAATTTCTGACATAAACTCACTCTTTAAAGCTTCGTCTACTAATTTACTATTTAGCAAAACCTCTTGTAATTTTTTTAAATTATTTGCTAGAAAAGTTAGTTTATTATCGTCAACAAATTCGCTAGAACCTTCTACATATTCAATAAATTCTTTTAAAAAATAACCAACATCTACTCCTTTTTGAATCCAAGTGTCAAATAAAGCCTGCCTCTTTCGAGAATCGTTAGATTCAAGAATTTTTCTAAATAGAAATTCTGAATTTTCTTGACCACTTTGAGTTTGAGAATATTGGTTTAGGAATAAATATTTTATGTGTTGATCTATTTGCTCAGGATTTAAGTTGTTAAATGTTTTAGTAAGAACTGCTTTCAGTGTAAGGAGTTGAAATTTTATGAGACTGGCGCTTGGATCAGAATGATCGGTTGAATTTGTTAATAATTCGCCTAAATTATTTATTTCATCATTTGTAAATGGCATAAAACTAGATTTGAGTTGCATAATAACCCAAAATATTTGCCCAAAGATCATTTTCGGATAATTTATCAAGCTTTGGATCGTCTTCACTTACAAATCCTCTAATCTCAAATAAAAAAACATTTAAATCTTGGGCAAGATTTTGTGATAAAATACACTCTACCTCAAAATTTACTTGTTGTAAAATTTCTTCAACCTGATTGGCATCTAATTGATTTTTTGTTTCTAAATATAACAAGGTAATATCATCTTGGCTTGGCTCAACTTCTTTTATAGCTACACAAAATAATTCATGATCACTAACTTGACTTTTGACAAATGGAAGCTTGGCAAAAATTTTTATCTTACTATCAGCCAATAACTGCCACCAAAAATCATCATTTTTTGGTACCGGCAAAATCCCAATTCTTATTTTTTTTGCTTCAATATCGGCAATTAATTTGCGTACTTCTTCAAAAGCAAAAATTTTAAACTCACTACTATAATGATCACTAATTAAATATTTATAATCAGTAATTTGTTCTGGATTATATAGACCAATATTTACATCTTGCTCGTGAAGATTGGCAGCTGAGATAATTTTTCGCCAAATTGCAACTAAATGTGATATTGGATAGCGACTATCAAGTTTCTTGGTAATATCTTTTATCATATCCGCCTCGCGATTTGATTTGATGAAGATATTGTTGCCACTTTCTCTTTTTAAAATCGCCACCTCATCAACAATATCCATTCTTTTGGCAAGCAAATTGATGATTTGATGATCAACCTCATCAATTTTTTGGCGTAACTCTGGTAATTTTGAATGAATAATTTTACTTTTTTTTTGAGAAGGCATTGTTACTATTATTAATTGTTTATTTTTTTAAGATAAATCTCAGCTAATGAAAATTAAATCAAAATTTGGTCCAAAATTCCAAGAATTTGAAATTGGTAATATTGTTTTTTTAGCTAAAAATAAACCACTTAAATTGCAAAATGGTAGTGAAATTAGCAATTTTCCCTTAGCTTATCAAACCTACGGTAAGCTAAATAAAGATAAATCAAACGCAATTCTCATCTGTCATGCTTTAACTGGTGATCAATACCTATCTTCGCCAAACCCAGTTACTAACAAAAAAGGTTGGTGGGATTTTATGGTTGGCTCTAAAAAGCCTATAGATACTGATAAATATTTTGTAATTTGTAGTAATATTATTGGTGGTTGCATGGGTTCTTGGGGTCCAAAAGAAGTTGATCCAGCAACCAAAAAACCCTACGCTATGGATTTTCCAGTGGTAACCATTTTTGATATGGTTGAAGCGCAAAATTTATTAATTGAGCATTTTGAAATAAATAAACTTTGTGCAGTGATCGGAGGTTCTACCGGAGGAATGCAAGCTTTAGCTTGGTCAATTTTATATCCACAAAAAGTTGGAATTGTTGTTCCTATTGCTTCTTCTTATCATCATAGTCCACAAAATATTGCCTTTCATGAAGTTGGTCGTCAGGCAATTATGGCCGATCCCAATTGGCAAGGTGGTCAATATATAGTTAAAAAAACATATCCAGCTAAAGGTTTGGCGGTAGCGCGCATGACAGCTCATATTACATACATGTCACAAAATGCCTTGCAAAAGAAATTTGGTCGAAATTTGCAAGACAAGGATTCTCTTGCCTTTCAGCTTGGTAAAGAATTTGAAGTAGAAAGCTACTTGCACCATCAGGGTTTTAGTTTTGTTAATCGCTTTGACGCCAATTCTTATCTTTATATTACTAAAGCAGTTGATTATTTTGATTTAGAAAGTGATTTTGATGGCAAACTAGCCAAAGCTTTTATTAATTTCTCGCAAAAAAATAATGATGGCAAATTTTGCCTAATTTCATTTTCTGATGATTGGCTTTTTCCAAGTGATGACATGAAAAAAATTGCCAAGTCTCTTATTGCTTGCGGTATAGAAGTTAGTGCTATTAATATTGAAAGCTCAGCAGGTCATGATTCTTTTTTAATTGAAAATGAGCCATTAAAACAAACAATAGCTAGCTTATTAAAGAAATAAATATGATGCAAAATATCGGTGAAAATATAGTAAAAAAACACATCAGATATGATCTTGAGATTATCTCGCAACTAATTATGCCCAAAAGCAAGGTTCTTGATATTGGTTGCGGCGATGGTCAATTGTTAGAATTTCTTAAAAGCGAAAAAAATGTTGAAGGTCAAGGTTTAGAAATTTCACAGCCACTAGTAACCAAAACTATACAAAGAGGTATTTCGGCAATTCAAGGCGATGGAGAAACCGATCTTGAATTTTACCCAAATCATCATTTTGACTACGCAATTCTTGGTCAAACCATTCAAGCAACCAAAAATCCAAAAAAAATGTTGCTAGAAATGCTGAGAATTGCTCGATATGCAATTGTCTCAATACCCAATTTCACCCATTACAAAAATCGCCTGCAAATTATGTTCAAAGGCGTAATGCCAGTTAATGAAAATCTTCCTTTTACTTGGTATGACACGCCAAATATCCACTTTTGCTCGATTAAAGATTTTGAGAATTTATGCGCTGAGCTTAATTTTAAAATTGAACAAAAAATATTCCTAACCTCCAAACATAAATTAAATAGTTTGCTTAATTTTAATATTTTGCCCAATTTTTTTGCTGAATATGGTATTTTTCTTATAACGCGAGATGAAATTGCCGCTTCGACTCAAACAGAGTTTGTTTTTAGTGATAAGTTGAAGCAAAAGATTAGTTTGGGTCTGGCAGCTCCAGTAGCGCAAAGCAATAATTATAATGATAACTAAAATATTATTAATATTAAGTTTAGTATCCATTTTTGCTTGTGCTGATAACAATTACTCAACTCGAGTCGAAGGCACTCATCTAAAAACATTTAGTCATCTTGCGCAACTTAGCAATAATGTAGGCAAAAATAATCGTCATCAAAGCAAGTTTGCCAAATCAAAAAAGCCAAGCGAATATTTAAAGATTGGCGTAAAACATAAAAGAGAAATATCAAATTTTAGCAAATTAATTGAAGATATAAATCAGGAATCAAAAAATGAGTATGTTGGAAATAATCATTTAGATGACTATCAAGACGATTATTATGATGTTGAGGTTCATTATCAAGATGATGGAAGTCAAATCAATAAATCAAACTATAAGGGTTATTACAAAATTGGTAGTGAGTATAAAATTTTAGGGCAAACCTATCAACCGCAAGAATATGATAGCTTTCAAGAAGTTGGAATTGCCTCGTGGTATGGTCCAAAATTTAACGGACAATTAACTGCCAATGGCGAGATATTTGACATGCACGATCTAACTGCAGCTCATCGCACCTTACCATTGCCATCGGTTGTAAGAGTTACTAATCTTGATAATAATCGTAGCGCCATAATTCGCGTTAATGATCGCGGCCCATTTGCCCGTGATCGCATTATTGACTTATCAAAAAAATCAGCTGAAATTCTTGATGTTATTAAAAAAGGCACCGCTAGAGTTAAAGTTGAATTTTTAAAAGATGAGACCCAGCAACTTTTAAAGCAGTTGGGATTAAAATAATAGGATTTAAATTAAAATGAATTACAAAAATAAAAATCTTGATTTTTCAAAGTTAAAAGAACAAACCAAGTTGGTGCGCGGTGGTTTAGCTCGCTCAAATTTTGGCGAAACTTCGGAAGCAATTTTTCTAAATTCTGGTTTTGCATACAATTCGGCCGAAACTGCCCAAAGCAGATTTAACGGCGAGGCACCGGGCTATGTTTATTCGCGCTATTTAAATCCAACCTTAAAAATGCTGGAAGATAAGTTATCTTTGCTTGAAGGCTGTGAATCGGCTTGCGTAATGGCTAGTGGTATGGCAGCAGTCTTTGCCTCAATCATGTGTCAAATAAAAGCTGGTGATCATTTCATCGCATCACGTGTGCTGTTTGGTTCTTGTTTTCATATTGCTACTAAAATTTTGCCAAATTATGGAATTGAAGTAACATTAGTTGATGGTACTAGTCAAGAAGAATGGCAAAACGCTTTTAAACCAAACACTAAAGTTGTTTTTATTGAAACTCCAGCAAATCCTAATCTTGAAATTCTTGATATTGAATTTGTAGCTAATTTATGTAAAAAACACAATGCTAGCTTAATTGTTGATAATATTTTTGCTTCACCTTTTAGTCAAAAGCCATTTGAGTTAGGTGCTGATATTGTGGTTTACTCAACTACCAAGCATATTGATGGTCAGGGTCGAACTTTGGGTGGTTGTGTTTTAGGCAAAGAAGAATTTATCAAAGAAATCTTGCTACCTTTTCATCGTCATACTGGCCCAGCTTTGAGCCCCTTTAACGCTTGGATTATTCTCAAATCGCTTGAGACTTTTAATTTGCGCATGAAGCAACATTGTCAAAATGCTGAAAAAATTGCTAATTTCTTAGAATCTCATCCAAAAGTTAAAAAAGTTTTGTATCCAACTCTTAAATCTCACCCGCAATTTGCCATCGCCCAAAAACAAATGAAAAATGGTGGCGCGATGTTGGCTTTTGAAATTAACGGCGATAAAAATGATACTTTCAAATTTATGAATAATTTGCAAATTATTGATATTTCTAATAATTTGGGCGACGCTAAATCGTTGATAACTCATCCAGCAACTACCACGCACTCAAATATTGAGCCTAATGAGCAACTTAAAATCGGCATTACGCCAGCAATGTGTCGTCTCTCAGTTGGTTTGGAAGATGTAGATGATTTAATTAATGATTTATCTCAAGCTTTAACTAAAATTTAATCAACTATGCCAAGTTTTGATATTGTTTCCAAAATTGACTTACAAGAAATTGACAATGCTGTTAATTCGGTTCTTCGTGAGCTAACTAATCGCTATGATTTTAAAGGTGCTCAATTTTCAATTGAGCTAAAAAAGCAAGATAATTTGATTTTGGTTAACGCCCAAGATGATTACAAATTAAAAGCCATTCAAGATTCCTTAAAAGTTTATGCCACCAAAAGAGGTATTGATGTTAAAGCCCTTGATTTTCAGAAGGAAGAATCGGCCAGTGGCAATTCACTGCGTCAAGAAATTAAGCTAAAAAACGGGATTGACCAAGAATCGGCTAAAAAAATCACCAAAAAAATCAAAGATGCCAAGCTTAAAGTTCAAGCTTCAATTCGTGGCGAAGAAGTTAGAGTTGAAGGCAAAAAAAGAGATGATTTACAAGAGGTTATGTCTTTTGTAAAAAAAGAAATCAATGATTTACCTTTACAATTCATTAATTTTCGCGATTAGTATCTTATAACAAAATTCATCACACGCTACGCTTAAAGTGTTGACATCTAATTTTAAATGATGGTGGAGCTAACGAGATGGCGCATATACATGCTTGCAATATTAATATTTTTGTAAATTCGCTTCACTCATTAACAAAAATTTATTAATATTGTCGAACT
>JAURQX010000028.1 GCA_030835905.1 Alphaproteobacteria bacterium | reverse complement strand
TGCCGAAGATACTCTCATATTTGTATAAAGTGATCTACCTTTAACAATTCCAGCAACTAAAAGGCCAATAATTAAGATAACAATTGATAGTTCAATCAGTGAGAAAGCTTTTTTGTTTTGTAATTTCATGTTTTAGTTAAAAACGGATAATGTTAGTACAAATAATACCATGTCCTATCTATAATAACACATTTGTACTTTGTCTTATACTATTTCTATAAATTAAATTCTCACTTAGGAAGTATTTTTGTTTTTAGATTTAGTTTTAAAGCGAAGTAATATCAGTGATATTTCAAGCTTTAAAACTAAAAAATAAAAACATAAAGACAAAAGTAAGTGAGAATTTAATTTATAGAAATGGTATTATTAAGAGAAAAACCTTGTGTATATCTGTGATAAACACAATTTTTCTCTTAAATTTAGTCCTCAAAAATCCTTTGTCCAAATGTGTTATTAAAGATGAATGTTGGTATTAGATTAATAACACCATTTTTTTGGTTAAAATTAAAGTAGTTTATGCATGGGTTAATATTTTGTGCATAAAGTTTGGCAAGTCAACAGCATTCATGCTGATCTCGCCAAATTTTTGAGCTGCTAAATCAGCAGCTTGGGCGTGGATTTCAACTGCTAAAATTGCTGCCTCGGTTAAAGTTAAGTTTTGACCAAAAAAACCTGCAATCATACCACTCAAGACATCGCCCATTCCGGCTGTGGCCATTCCAGCATTGCCATTTTTGCACTCATAAATTTCTCTGCCATCGTAAATCAAGCTACCACAACCCTTTAACACTGATATAGCGTTAAATTTTTCATAAAGTTTTTTTACGACGTTTAGTCGGCTATTTCTTATTTCTTCAACATCGCACCTTAATAATCTTGATGCCTCACCTTCATGAGGTGTGATTACGCAATTTGATAAATCAATATTTGGGTTAAATTTAGCAATTAAATTCAAGGCGTCAGCATCAATTATTTTTGGCAATTTGCTATTAAGCGCTAGAGCCAACATCTCTTTTGACCATGAAGATTGGCCAAGGCCAGTGCCTATAACAATTATTGTTTTATCGGCGAGAATTTTTTGCCAGGTTTTTTGGGCAATTACTTGATCACAAATTGTCATGGCATTTGGTAAACGAGAGAGTAGGGCGGTATAATTTGAACTGTGATTATGAACACTAACTTTACCAGCTCCACAGCGAAAACAGCTTTCAGCCGCTAAAATAGTTGAGCCTTGCATGCCATAATCACCGCCAATAATTAGAATATGGCCAAAGTGATTTTTATTAGCATCTTTTTTGCGTGAAATTTTATTTAAAAGGTTTTTAATAAAATCGTTATTCATAGATCAGTTTAAATTAATGTCTAAAAAAGCGGTAATATTATTGAGTGGTGGCTTAGATTCAACAACGATTTTAGCCATTGCTAAATCACAAAATTTTGAATGTCACGCCCTAAGCTTTGCCTACGGGCAAAGGCATATTATTGAGTTGGAAAGTGCCAAAAAAATAGCTCAAAAATTTAGTGTTACTGATCATAAAATTGCTAATATTGATTTAAGAATTTTTGGTAATTCAGCGCTTACTGATGAAATTGCAGTACCAAAACATAGTAAGGTCGACGAATTGGACGCTAAAAACATTCCAATAACATATGTGCCAGCGCGAAATACTATTTTTTTATCTTACGCTTTGGCTTACTGTGAAACAATTGATGCATTTGATATTTTTATTGGAGCTAACGCTGTTGATTATAGTGGTTATCCTGATTGTCGTCCAACTTTTATCAAGGCATTTAATGATATGGCAAATTTAGCAACTGCCAAAACTTGCGATGGTAAAAATAGTTTTAAAATCCATGCACCTTTAGTTAATTTATCTAAAGAACAGATTATTGAACAAGGTTTAAAGTTAGGGGTTGATTATAGTTTAACTCATAGTTGTTACGATCCAACTATTCAAAATGACAAAATTTTATCTTGTGGTAAATGTGACTCTTGTTTGTTAAGATTAAAAGGTTTTAATCTCGCAAAAAAAACAGATCCAATTAATTATATTTGAATATGATTTCTTTACTAAAGCATCTTTCTAAAATTATTAAATTAATCGTTTTAACTATTTTGATTATTTATTTTGCCAATTTTGTGGTTAATAATGATCAATATATTGCGATTAATCTTGAACCACTTCCTTTTGAAATAAGTACCAAACTTTTTATAGCCATGATTGGTTTTTTTGTATTTGGTATTGTATTTACTCTAATGATTGCTATTCCAATGGTTATTTCTCATAGTTTTAGGGAATTTTCTGGTCATCATAAGATTAATGCTCTTGAGAAGCAGTTAAAAAAACAAGAAGAAAAGGTTCTAAAAGAGCAGGAAAAAAACAAGCAACTTGAACAAAAAATTTCTGAATTACGGGCTGAAAATTAATTGATAAAGATATATTTACCTAAATATCTATAGCATTTCAAGCTAAGATTGCCTATTTTATCTTCGATATTTTACTTTTGATCTTTATTTAAAAAGCTCACCATATATCCTGATATGCATCGCTTTTTAAATTAAATCCAAAAGATGAATTTTGGTATTATTACCAGTTAAAGAAGCCTCTAAAAAATTTGATACGAAAATTTTTGTTAACTGCTATTAAATCAAAGCGATAGTTAAGGTTTTGTAGTTTAGGATTTTCATTAATAAAAACCTCGGCACTTTTTTTTATTCTTTTTATTTGATAAGGATTTAAAACTTCTTCGATTTCTTTGAAATTTTGACGAGCTTTAACTTCAATAAAGACAATAGTTTTAAATCTTTTAGCAATAATATCAATTTCTCCAAAATATCCTTGATAGCGGTGTTTTAGGATGTTATAGCCTTGAAAAAATAGTAAAAAAATGACCATCTTTTCTGCCCAAAGGCCAAATTTATAGTTTTTGATTTTGGTTTGGTGGTTGAGAATTTTCTTCATTGCGTGATGTTAACAATGTTTTTCAAGTTATGCCAAAATTAATCTTTTTAGTCTAAAATTTAAGAGAAAAATCTTGTTAATATCTGTGATATACGCAATTTTTCTCTTTAATTTGATTCTCAAAATTTTTTATCCAAATGTACCATTAAAGATGAATCTTGGTATTGTATCAAGACTAAGAGCCTGTCCTAAATCTTTTTATTTTAGTTTTTGAAGGAATTTTAAGCGATTTTTAAAGAAATTTTTGATAAATATATCATTATTTTGAAAAAATTTCTTGAAAAAAAGTCAAAATTCATCAAAAAATAAGCTAAAAAGCCAATTTTTTATATTTGGCGTAGATTTAGGACAGGCTCTAGGTGTTGCTACCATGGCATTGTTTAAATTTTTTACCACTACCACATGGACAAGATTGGTTGCGACCAACATTGCCCCAAGTTTTGGGATTTTTTGGATCGCGATCAAGAGGATTTATGTTTAGTTTTCTTGGTGATTTTTTCTGAGTTTTTTCAGAATTTTCTTCAAATATTCCAAATTGTACGGGGTTAATTTTTGTTTGAAGTGATTCTTTATTTTTATTTTTTTCAAAAAGTTCGATATTTTTTGCATTTTCAAAACTAACTCGAACTACTGCTAAAAGATTGATGACTTGCTCCTCAAGTCGAAGCATCATATCTTCAAATAAAGCGAAGGCTTCTTTTTTATATTCAATTAAAGGATCTTTTTGGCCATAAGCACGAAGATTTATGCCGTAACGAAGTTTATCAAGTGATAGCAGGTGATCTTTCCACTCGCTATCGATTGTTACCAGAAATATTTGTCTTTCAATTTGTCGCATTGTATCAACACCATATTCTTTTTCTTTATCTTCAAATATTTTTTTGGTTGAAGTTTTGATAAATTCTTTAACCTGCATCTCATCAACACCTTCTTTTTGTGAAAATTCAACTAATTTTAATTTAATGCCGTAAATTCTTTTTACTTCTTGCTCTAAATGATCCATCTCCCATTGCTCAGGATATGAGTTTTTTGGAATGCAGTCATCTACTATATCTTCTATAATTTGGTTTGAAAATTCTTTTATTTTTACCGACACATCTTTGCTATCCATTATTTCATGGCGAAGTGAAAAAATTTTACGCCTTTGTTGATTAACGATGTCATCAAATTTGAGTAGATTTTTTCTAATTTCATAGTTGCGCATTTCAACTTTTTTTTGTGCCCCTTCTAATGTTTTGGTAATCCATGGGTGATGAATTGCTTCATCTTCTTTAAGACCAAAAGTTGAGAGTAAGGATTGCAATTTTTCAGAGCCAAAAATTCTCATTAAATCATCTTCAAGTGATAAGAAAAATTTAGTGCGGCCGATATCTCCTTGTCTACCAGAGCGACCTCTAAGTTGATTATCAATCCTTCGGCTTTCATGTCTCTCAGTTCCTAAAACATAAAGCCCACCAGCTTTTATAACTATTTCTTTATTTTCTTTAACTTGATCTTCGATCTCTTTTATTTTTGCTTTAGATGGATTTTTAAGTTTATTAATTAACGATTCTGCATTGCCACCAAGCATAATATCTGTTCCACGACCTGCCATGTTGGTAGCAATCGTTATGGCACCAGCAACACCAGCTTGCTCAATAATTTCTGCTTCTTGTTCATGATATTTAGCATTCAAAACTTTATGTGGTAGTTTGTTGGCTTTTAGTATTTTTGATAATTTTTCAGATTTTTCAATACTTATTGTGCCAATTAAAATCGGCTGTAAATTTTTATGGGATTCTTTAATTGAGTCTATAATTGCATTAAATTTTCCACTTTCTGTCTTATAAATTTCATCATCTTCATCCTTACGTGATATTGGTTGATTTGTTGGAATTTCTACTACTTTTAAGTTATATATCTCTTCAAATTCAACGCTTTCTGTCATGGCTGTACCAGTCATACCGCCAAGTTTTTTGTATAGTCGGAAATAATTTTGAAAAGTAATTGAAGCTAAGGTTTGATTCTCATTGCGAACTTTCAAACCTTCTTTAGCTTCAAGTGCTTGATGCAAGCCATCTGAAAATCTTCTGCCCTCTTGCATGCGCCCAGTAAATTCATCAATTATAATTATCTGACCGTCTTTAACAATATAATCAGTTTCGTTTTTTAATGTCTTATGAGCTTTTAATGCCTGATTTATGTAGTGGATAATTTTAATATATTGCGGATCAAATAATGATGATTTTTTATCAACCAATCCTTTTTCTTTAAGAATTTCTTCAATTCTTTCTGTTCCTTCATCAGTTAAGAAAATATTTTTTTCCTTTTCTTCAAGTTGATAATGTTTTGGTTCAATAAGTGGAATGATATTGTTAATACTATAGTAAAGCTCTGAGTTATTTTCGGTAGGTCCAGATATTATTAGTGGCGTTCTTGCTTCGTCAATTAAAATTGAATCAACTTCATCAATGATTGCAAAATTATGGCCACGTTGAGAAATGTCTTCTAGGCGATATTTCATATTATCGCGAAGCAAATCAAAGCCGAGTTCATTATTTGTAGCATAAGTTATGTCGCAATCATAAGCTTCTTTTCGTTCAAGATCTGTGGAATCATTAGTTATGCAACCAACTGTTAGGCCAAGAAATTGATGAATTTTACCCATCCATTCACTATCTCTTTTGGCTAAATAATCGTTAACCGTTACTACATGAACACCTTTTTGAGTTAAGGCATTTAAATAGCAGGGAAGGGTTGCTACTAGAGTTTTTCCTTCACCAGTCTTCATTTCGGCAATCTTACCTTGATGAAGTACGATGCCACCAATCAACTGCACGTCAAAATGTCGCATATTTAATACTCTTTTAGATGCTTCACGCACAACTGCAAAAGCTTCATGCAAAATGTTATCTAAATTTTGACCATCTTTAAGGGTTTGTTTAAATTCTTGAGTTTTATCTTTGAGCTGTGAGTCGCTTAATTTTGAAATTGCTGCTTCAAGTGAGTTTATAATTTCGATATCTTTTTTAATATTTCTAACAACTCTGTCATTAACCGAGCCAAATATCTTTTTTGTTATATGTTTTAACATGCTTAATGAGTAACGGCAATATTATATTTTTGACTCAAATATCTTTCAACTGATTGTCGCTCGTGGGTTTTTAAGTAACGATCAAAGATAATTACTTCTGATATATATCCGGTATATGGTTCAGTTACAGCTGAGCCTCTATACTCGCCTCCGAGTGAAGTATATATATTATTTATGTTAATATCAGTGATTACATTATCACTTGTTGATGTTTTAAGTGCGCCATTAACGTATAAATTATAGTCATTCACGCTATTAGATTTGGCGAATGTCCAAGTTGAAATAAATGGTTCATTTTTTTTAAAAGGATTGCCAAACAATCTAAATCCACCATTAAATCTAAAACCAGAACTGTCAGCGACGGTGTTAACATCAATTCTGAGCGAAGCTCTGTAATCACCTTTGCCGATTGTTAAGGCGTATTGTAAATGACTACCTGTAAGGTCATCAGGCTTCATTCCAACAATAAAGATAGTTGCTTTGGCATTGCCTCCACTAATATTAACTTTTTCTTGAGCTACTAAAAATTCTAAATTTGCACCTTCAAAATTGAGGCAAGGCAAATTATTGATACAATCTCTTTGATAG
>JAURQX010000027.1 GCA_030835905.1 Alphaproteobacteria bacterium | reverse complement strand
TGCCGAAGATACTCTCATATTTGTATAAAGTGATCTACCTTTAACAATTCCAGCAACTAAAAGGCCAATAATTAAGATAACAATTGATAGTTCAATCAGTGAGAAAGCTTTTTTGTTTTGTAATTTCATGTTTTAGTTAAATAACTGTCTATTGTTTAAAAAAAAATAAGATAAGTTTTTATGAGCAGGGATTAAGATTTCAAGTAAACAATGTAAATGCTTATTTATTAGTTAAAAACGGATAATGTTAGTACAAATATTTCTGGTTTTAAATTGGTTAAATGAATTAAATGAATTAGCTAACATTGTCTAATATTCAATCTTGATATCAGCGCCGCATCTAACTAATTTTTCAGCAATTCTTTCATATCCTCTTTCTAGATGATAAAGACGATTGATTATAGTCTGTCCTTTAGCAACTAACCCAGCTAAAACTAATGAAACTGAAGCACGAAGATCGGTTGCCATAACTTCGGCGCCAATTAATTTCTTAACACCTTTGATGAAAGCAATATTACCATGAGGTTGAATATCAGCACCCATTCTTACTAACTCCAAAACATGCATAAAACGGTTTTCAAAAATATTTTCTTCGATAGTTGCAGATCCTTCGGCTAAGGTCATTAGCGCCATAAATTGAGCTTGCATGTCGGTTGGAAAGCCCGGAAATGGCTGGGTAGAAATGTTAACTGGTTTTATTTTTTTATCTTCTTTGGATACTATAATTTGGTTATTTTCTAAAATCTCAATTTTGATGCCACTTTGCTCTAACTCATCTTTATAGCCCTGAATAATCCATGGTTCTATGTTAGTTAAAGAAATTTTTCCGCCTGCTATACCAACTGCAATCATGTAGGTACCTGCTTCAATTCGATCAGCGATAATTTTATGCCTTGCGCCATGTAGACTTTTAACGCCGTCAATAATAATCGTTGAAGTGCCATCACCTTTAATTTTAGCACCCATTGATCTTAGGCAGTTTGCTAAATCAACAATTTCTGGCTCGCAAGCAGCATTATTGATTATAGTTTGACCTTGTGCTAAAGTTGCTGCCATCATAATATTTTCAGTAGCGCCTACTGAAACCTTGTCAAATTTGATTTCTGCACCTTTAAGTCCATTTTTAGCTTGAGCTTCCACATAGCCTTTTTTGATCTGGATTGTGGCCCCCATTTTTTCTAAAGCTTTAAGATGAAGATCAACTGGTCTGGTGCCGATTGCGCAACCACCAGGTAAGGAAACTTTTGCTTTTTTGAATCTTGCCAAAAGAGGCCCAAGGATAACAATTGAAGCGCGCATTTTGGAAACTAATTCATAAGGAGCTGTTGGATCTTCAATTTCTTTGTGAGCTTTAAAGTTCATTACTCTACCTTGTTCACCAAAATCTTCATCAAGTCCATCAAGGCCAATTTCAACGCCAATAGTTTCAAGTAAATTAGCCATGGTTGAAATATCAGAAACGTGAGGAATATTGGTTAAGGTAAGCTTTTCTTTGGTTAAGATTGAGGCTACCATCAAGGGCAGGGTGGCATTTTTGGCCCCAGCAATCTTTATAGTTCCATACAGTTTATTGCCACCATTAATTATCAGCTTTTTCATTTATTTAGCTTCGTATTTCTTAACCAGATCATTTAAAAGATTAACTCCAAAACCAGTTGCACCTTTAATAGCAAAAGCATCACCTTTACCCTTTAATGCAACACCCGCTATATCTAAATGTGCCCATTTGGTTTCGCCAATAAATCTTTTTAAGAATTGAGCAGCTGTAGTACTTCCAGCGCCTCGGCCAGAGCCAACATTTTTCATATCAGCAATATCAGAATTGATCATTTTATCATAATCTTCACCAATTGGCATGCGCCATAATTTTTCACCGGTATTTTCACCAGATTTAATTAGATCATTAGCCAAATTATCGTCATTACTAAATAATCCTGCATAAATATCAGCTAAACAAACAATAATTGCACCAGTTAGGGTTGCTAAATCAACAATTAACTCTGGCTTGAATTTAGTGTTAGTATAGTGCAAGGCGTCTGCCAAAACCATACGACCTTCAGCATCAGTGTTGATTACTTCAATTGTTTGACCAGACATAGAAGTCACAACATCTCCAGGTCTTTGAGCATCACCAGATGGCATATTTTCAACTAAGCCGACAACGCCAACGGCGTTAATTTTAGCTTTTCTTTGTGCTAGATTTTTAAGTAAACCAACAACTACAGCTGAGCCACCCATATCACTTTTCATATCTTCCATATTGGCAGATGGTTTAATTGAAATGCCGCCAGTATCAAAAGTAACGCCTTTACCAACAAAGGCCAATGGTTTATCTGATCTTTTACCGCCGTTCCACTTCAAAACTACTAATTTTGATTCTTTAGAGCTACCTTGGCCAACTGCTAACAATGAATTCATGCCGAGTTTTTGCATCTCTTTTTCACCTAAAATTTCAACTTTAAGTCCATCTTTAGTTAGTTTTTTACAAATTTCGGCGTAGCTTTCAGGATTTAAAATATTTGCAGGTTCTGAAACTAAATCGCGGGCGAATAGAATGTTGTTGGCTAAAATTTCAAGCTCTTCAAATTGTTTTTTGGCTTTTTTAACTTCTTTTACGGCAAAATTTAAGGAGCTAACTTTAAATTCTTTATCTTGTAATTTATCAACAAAATATTTGTTGAATCTATAGCTTTGTAAAATTGCTCCAAATGCTATATTGCATAAATCATCTTCTTCGTTATCAGATTCAAAATAAACTGTTGCGTCAGCTATTTTTTGAGCATTTAAAAAGGCTACAACCGCTGAACCGCATTTTTGAAGAGCAAGTTTGTCAATTTTATTTTGTGCACCAATGCCCACAATAACAATCGGCTTTTGTTTATCAAAAACTATTTTTGCTTCACCGCTTTTACCTTCAAATCCAAAAAATTCTTTGGTGGTTTTTATGTATTCAAGCTGGGTATTTTTTACCTCTTCTTCGCTTAAAATTAAAACCGCTACTGATTTTTTAAGCTCTGATAAATCTTTTTTTTGAACGAATGAAGTTTTCATAATTTTGAATGAATTTTAAGAGTTAGAGAGGTAAAATAAGATAGATTTTGCAAATAAAAAATTAATTTAAAATGTTTATAGTAATCTTTTTTTGAAATTTGCAAGCAACAAATAGATATTTCGAAGCAGCATGAAACAATTCATCAAAAAATAAGTGTATCTAGTATAATTTTACTTTTGGATTCTAAAAAATTTGTTATGATTTTTTTGGTTAGTTGAGTGATTGTTAAAATTTTTTTCGGTTTATTATAGATAAGTCAAAAAGATTTTAGCAAAATTTTAAGTGCCACAAATTAAGACAAGTAACAAAATTTAAGTTTTTTGACACTAGTTGTTTGTATAAATCTTGGGAGCCTAAATTGTCGAAGTGGTTAAATAATTTTTAAGTTAAAATGTATAGTAATGGTTTGATTTTTTATAGTTGCTTATTTGGAAATTTTATTTCGGTTTATGCTCGTTCTAAATATGGTGATAAAGATAATAATGACATTGTAAAATGCCAAGAACTGCTAAAAATATCTGAAGATAATCTAATAAATATTCCAATTGGTGAAAAAGAAAACTCTAACAACCAATTTGAATTTATATTGCAATGCTTGAATAGCTCCCTAGCAAGAGAACGCATAAAAGATCAACAAAACAACAAGTTATCTTCTGATAATACTATCTTAAGTGTATTATGTGTAACAGCTTTATTTATTGCGACTTTTAGTATAATTAATCAGGTTTGGGTAGGTAATAAAAACACTAAAAAACCCAGCAATTCTCCAATTAAGGTTGATAAAGCGTCTCAAGTAGTAGTAAGCCCTTGCAGGTCATTAAGAAGTCCTGCTAGTTTTGAACAGTCGCGGAGTAAATCAGTAACCCCAGAATCAGTAACCCCAGAATCTGATGAAATTAATCCCAGTGATTCGGCAAGTCAAGCTGATGGTAGTAAACAATATCATAGAAGAAGATCGATTGGACAAAGAGGCGCGCCTATTCAGATCTAAAAGAGACCTTTGCATAAATCTGATGCATAAATCCGATTTTGGGTAATTTTACTTACAAATATTTTTTAAATTCACCTATATTGACTTACGCTAAAATTTAAAAAATAATTGCCGATTCGATGATTTTAACAACCGTTTAGGTTACTAAAATTGATCAAAGCCGATTCGATGATAAAAATGACCGTTTAGGTCATTTTTCTTGATCAAATCTCCCCCATCAAAATTCCTCAAAATTGGAAGGTTGCAAAGGTCTTTAATTCTCTCTAAAAATATTAATGCTCTGTAACCAAAAAATAAATTATTGCTTCTTTAACACTTGAAGCATTTAATAAAATTAACTGGTCGTTTGATATTTAATCACTTAAGGGTTTGTTAGTCATCTTTTTTTCATTGATATCGCTAGGTTTTATAGGCGGATTTTCGCATTGCATTGGTATGTGTGGACCTTTTGTAATTTCACAAGTTACAAACCGTATGCAAAATATTGCCATTGAAAATTATGGTAATTTTGAAAAGTTAAAAAATTTAGCTTTGTTTCCATATCACTTTGGCCGAATTATTACCTATAGCTTTTTAGGGTTGATTAGCGGTTTTCTTAGTCAAAAAATTAATGATTTTAGATTTTTTAAATATTTTGCAGCTTTTTTAATGTTGGTTGGGGCTGTAACTTTTTTAAATTATTTTTTTGACGGTAAGATATCTAAATTTCTGCAGCAAAAATTCAGCAAAAAACGACTCTTTAAATTGCCTAAAAATCTTAATAAAAAGCTATTTTTTATGACAAAAATTCAAAAATTTATTACCTTTCTTTTTAAAAACCCAAAAGGCTTCAAGGGTTTTTTATTGGGTATAATTTTAGGATTTATTCCTTGCGGCATGATATACTCAGCAATTGCTTTAAGTTTAACCTTTCAAAGCGCAATATTATCAATGTTTGGTATGATGTTGTTTGGCTTAGCAACTTTTCCAGCACTTTTTTCTACTGCTTGTGGTAGTTATTTTTTTATTAAAAAAATTAATTTTTGGTTGATTTCAAAGCTAATAATATTAATTAATTTTAATTTTTTAAGCTTGTTAGCTTTTAAACTAATTTTTTTATAAAAAATAAATTTCCTTTATTTTTGATGACTAGTATCGCTAAAACCAGTATTTCTCCAGATTATAATTATGATATAATCAAACTATTTACGATTGCTTCTGTTTTTTGGGGGGTAGTTGGTTTTTTAGTGGGTGTAGTTATCGCTTTGCAGTTGGCTTTTCCAATTTTAAATCTTGGTCTTGAATGGACATCTTTTGGTAGATTAAGGCCACTTCATACTTCAGCTGTTATTTTTGCTTTTGGTGGTAATGTACTTTTTGCAACCAGCTTTTTTGTGGTACAAAGAACTTCGCAGGCCAGATTATGGGGTAGTGATAATTTGCTTAAATTTATTTTTTGGGGTTATCAAATATTTATTGTAATTGCCGCTTTGGGCTATGTTACTGGCGTTACTCAAGCTAAAGAATATGCTGAACCTGAATGGTATGCCGATTTATTTTTGACTATAATTTGGGTTTGTTACTTTTTGGTTTTTGTGATGACATTAAAAAACCGTAAAGAGCCTCATATTTACGTAGCTAACTGGTTTTATTTAGCTTTTATTGTTACGGTTGCAGTACTTCATATTGTTAACAATTTGTCAATTCCTCTTAGATGGGATAGTTCAGTAAGCTATCCAATTTTTGGCGGCGTACAAAGCGCTATGATTCAATGGTGGTATGGTCATAATGCAGTTGGCTTCTTTTTGACAGCGGGTTTTATTGGTATAATGTATTATTTTGTTCCCAAGCGTGCAAATCGTCCAGTTTATTCTTATCGCTTATCAATTTTACATTTTTGGTCATTGATCTTTATTTATATTTGGGCTGGTCCGCATCATTTGCACTATACTTCTCTTCCTGATTGGGTGCAAACTTTGGGTATGACTTTTTCGATAATGTTATGGATGCCTTCTTGGGGTGGTATGATAAACGGTATCATGACTCTTTCTGGCGCTTGGGATAAATTAAGAACTGATCCAGTAATGCGCTTTTTAATAACTGCGGTGGCCTTTTATGGTATGAGTACTTTTGAAGGTCCGATGATGGCAATTAAAGAGGTAAATGCATTGTCGCATTACACAGAATGGACTATAAGTCACGTTCATTCAGGGGCGCTTGGTTGGGTTGCATTGATAAGTTTTGGTGCGCTTTACCACTTGGTGCCGGTTTTATGGGGTAAGAAAGGTCTTTATTCTGATAAATTAGTGGCAACACATTTTTGGTTAGCAACTATTGGTATTGTGCTTTATATTACTTCGATGTGGATTGCAGGAATCATGCAAGGACTAATGTGGCGCTCTTACGATGATATGGGCTTTTTGCAATACTCATTTGTAGAAGTTGTAAAAGAGCTTCATCCACTGTATGTAACTAGAGCTTTGGGCGGTCTTTTCTTTCTCGCTGGAGCTATAGTAATGGCTTACAATTTATTTAAAACAACCAAATTAAAAAATGCTTAAACATCACGATAAGATAGAGAAGAACTCTATTTTATTACTAATATTTGTTGTCATAATGATTTCAATTGGTGGCATAATAGAAATTGCGCCATTATTTCGCGTGGAAACTACTATCGAAAGGGTTAAAGGTATGCGCCCGTATACTCCGCTTGAGTTAATTGGTGCTAAAATTTACAAAAGAGAAGGCTGTTATGGTTGTCACTCTCAGCAAGTTAGAGTTTTGCGTGATGAGGTTGAGAGATACGGTCATTATTCCTTAGCTGCTGAAAGTATGTATGATTATCCGTTTCAATGGGGCTCTAAAAGAACTGGTCCTGATTTAGCAAGATTGGGTGGCAAATATTCAGATGATTGGCATGTACGTCATTTAATTGATCCAAGGAGTGTTGTTCCTGAATCCATTATGCCAGGATATAAATTTTTAGTTAACCGCGACGCGGATTTTGAAAATATCGCTCTAGATATGGAAGTGCTTCGCAAAATTGGCGTACCTTATAGCCAATATATGATTGATAATGCTTCTTCTGATGCTGTGGTTCAAGCCTCGAATGATAGAGATGCTGAATTCTTGTTAAAAAGATATGGCGCCAAAGTTAACGTCAGAGATTTTGATGGAGATCCAAATAAAGTTTCAGAAATGGATGCTTTAGTTGCTTATTTGCAATCTCTTGGAACTTTTGTTGATTTTGCAACTTTTGACCCAATAGATCCTAAAAAAGAAGAATCTTTGAATAAATGATAGAATTTTTGATTAAAATTTCGCCGATCGTTGCAACTATATTTTTCTTTAGCTTTTTTTGCTATATGATTTTTATAGTTTTTAAGAAGGGCTCAAAAAAGAAATTTGATCAATATTCAAAAATACCAATGGATGACGACAAAAAATCATGACTAAAAAAAAAGATAAAAATAATAAGCAACAACCTTCTACTACTGGTCACAAGTGGGATGATAATATTAGCGAATATAATGTCCCAGCCCCTAGATGGTGGTTAATTGTGTGGATTGTTTGTATAATTTGGTCATTTGGCTATTGGTATTTTTACCCAACTTGGCCAACAGGAGATGGCAATTCGATTGGAAAATTAAAATGGACGCAAGCTAATCAGCTTGAAGAGTCGCAAGCAAAAATTGACAAAATAAGAGCTAAATATCTTAAGCAAATCGAAGGTAAAAGCTTTAAAGAAATTTTGAAAGATAAATATCTGTTAGAATTTGCTTTAGTTGGCGGAAAGGCAGCTTTCAAGGAAAATTGCGCTGCTTGCCATGGCACAGGAGCTCAAGGTTTCAAAGGTTACCCTAACTTAAATGATGATGATTGGTTGTGGGGTGGAAAAATAGAAGATATATATACAACACTACTTTACGGCATTAGATCAGGTCATGAAAAGGCGAGGTTTAATTTGATGCCAGCTTTTGGTCGTGATAAAATTTTAAGCAAACAACAAATTAATGATGTTACTTCTTATGTTTTATCGCTTTCTAGCAAAGATAAATTTAATGAAAATGGTAAGCAGATTTTTGTACAAAATTGCGTTGCATGTCATGGCAAAAATGGCAAAGGTAATCAAGAATTAGGTGCGCCAAACTTGACTGATGCAATCTGGTTATATGGCTCAAAGCATGAAGATGTTTATGAAACGATCTATAATTCTCGTTATGGAGTGATGCCATATTGGAGTGATAGGTTGGAAACGGCAGTTATTAAACAGTTGGCTATTTATGTTTATTCATTAGGTGGTGGACAAAAATAAAATTTTTATTAAGTGATTTACGCCAATTTTACCAAAATAAATTCTGACCTGCTGTCACTATATGATAGCAAGAAATTGCATCATGCAATTATGCTAGATGGTAAGGAAGGTATTGGTAAGTCTGATTTTGCTAAAAACTTTACTTTGCAGATTTTAGGTTCAAATAATCAAAATCATCCAAATATTTTATATATATCAAGAGAAGAAAAGAAAGAAATCGGCATTGAGCAAATTCGTCAAATTGCTGACTTTGTAAATAAATCAGCAGCAACTAATGATGATAAATTTGTAATTATTGACTCAGCTTGTCAAATGACCAATTCGGCATCCAATGCTTTGCTAAAAATACTTGAGGAACCAAAAGCTGGTAATTATTTATTTCTTATAAGTCATAATAGTAGCAAAATCTTGCCAACAATTCTTTCGCGATGTTATGTGTTAAAAATTTTTCCGCCAACATTAGAAGAGTTTAATGAAATTGCTCGAAATAGTGGCTTAAAACTAGATCAACAACAAGCAAAATTCCTCAGTGAAATTTGTGATGGATCAGCTTCTTTGTTAATAAAAGAGGGTGATAACTTATCAAAAATCTATCAATTATTTTTAAACTCTTTTATGAGCAATAAGATAGATGATCAAATTCTAAAAATGGCTTCGACCAAAGATTTTAATTTTATGGTTTTTGCTTTAATTGTTGAATTTTTTGTAAATCGACTTCTAAAAACCTACGCAAATGTTAGTTTTGAAACTTTTTTTAATGAATCTGAAGTATTTGCAAGTTTGGTTGGTAGAGTTTCTTGGCAAAAAGTTACAGCGCAAATTGATGAAATATTAAGAATATCAGCCAAAACAGATAGATTTAGCCTAGATAGAAAAATTAGTATTATCAACATTTTTAATAGCCTTAATAATTCACTTTAATTTAGATGAAAATATTTAATGCAATTGGTTTAATGAGCGGAACTTCTTGCGACGGCATTGATTTATCATACATCAGAAGCAATGGTAAAAATTATATTGAATATCTAGGGAATTTTGAGATTAAATATGATAATAAATTTAAAGACAAATTAAGACATTTATTAACACAAAATCCATCTCTATATGAGATTAAATCATTAGAGAACCAATTAACAAGCCTTCATGCTGATTGTGTAAATCAATTCTTGGAAACAAATAAAATTGATTACAAAGAGGTTGATTTTATTGGCTTTCATGGACAAACAATACTTCATAAACCAAATGAAAAAATAACTTGGCAAATTGGCAACCCTTACTTACTTGAAAATTTAACTAAAATTAGGGTTGTTCCTGATTTTAGGTTGCCAGATGTAGCTGCTGGTGGTCAGGGTGCACCTTTAGCACCAATTTATCATTTTTACTTAACAAAAGACAAGTCAGAGCCAACTTTAATATTAAATATTGGCGGTATAGCTAACATTACTTATTTTTCTAGCCCAGATGAAAACTCCTTACAAGCTTTTGATTTTTGTTTTGGTAATGCTTTATCTGACGATTTAGTAAAAAAACACAAAAATCTAGATTTTGATAAGAATGGTGAAATTGCTAAGCAAGGTAAAGTTGATTTTGTAGTTGCGAATGAGATTTTACAAAACCAAATATTTCATTTAGAGCCTGTAAAATCTTTTGATCGCTTTGATTTTGTAGAAGTAACGCAAGGTATAAATAATCTTGAACTTGCTGATGCTCTTGCTACTCTAGCTTATATTTTTGCTAAAGCTTTAAAAATTAATATCGAAAAGTTTTTGCCACATATGCCAAGACAAATTATAATTTGCGGTGGTGGTAGAAAAAATCAGGCAATTTTGTCTGAATTAAAAGAACAGTTACCAAATTGTCAGATTAAAATAGCAGAAGATTCAAAATTAAATGGCGACTTTATCGAAGCCGAAGCTTTTGCATTTTTGGCAATTAGAAAAGAATTAGGTTTGCCAATTTCTTTTAAAAAAACTACCGGCGTTGTTTGATTGATATTAAAAAATACTTAGAAATTATTTATCTTCTATTTAAAAAAACTTTTTCTAATATTTTCACTGTAAATTTTGGGTGGTTAGCTCAGCTGGTTAGAGTGCTACGTTGACATCGTAGAGGTCGGTGGTTCGAGTCCACTACCACCCACCATAATTTTTCTTAGATAAGAATTGCACTAGATTCTTCTTTGTAACTAGCTCTATAAATTTTTTAAATAAAGCCCTCTTCAAATCAACCAATTTTGTTATAGCAACCAAACGGTTGCTTAAAATCATCTTTTTATCTAAAATCTCTATTCGTTAAATCAGCAATTATTTTTTAAATTTAGCTTAGGTCAAGATATATCTGAATTTAAAAAATAACCCATCACAAATGACGCAGAAATTACAAAGTAATTTCGAGTAATTTGCGCTACAAATGACGCAGAAATTACAAAGAAGTAATTTAAGTAATTTCGAGTAATTTGCGCTACAAATGATGCAGAAATTACAAAGTAATTCCGAGTAATACCAAACTTCATCTTTAATGGTACATTTGGATAAAGAATTTTTGAGGATTAAATTTAAGAGAAAAATTGCACGTATTACAGATATTCACAAGGTTTTTCTCTTAAATTTTAGACCAAAAAGACAAAGTCCGAATGTACCATTAAAGATGAAGTTTAGTATAGTATTCCAAATACTCTTAATTTTTTTGATAAAAAAAGTTGATATCATCAAAAAAAATGATATAATCTTTTTTTTAAAATTAATAAGGAATACTTATGGGAGTTGATAATGGCCCTGTTTCACCTAATTGGGTTGAAAAAAATTTTTTGGTCAACCACCACAATTACCTCAACAAAAAGAAATGGATGGTAGTGAGGGCGAAGAACCACAAAGTGCACCTTACAATTTTTGTTTGTGTCTTAGTGCGACTGCCTTGTGTTTTAAAGAAATTATGCAAATTGTTTTTGGATAATAGGGCTGTAAATAAAACTCCCAATTTTATCTCTTTTGGGAGTTTTATTTAGTTAGAAATGATTATAGTGACTCAGCGTTACCAGCTAAATATTTAGCAACACCTTTCGCATCAGCTTTCATGCCTTCTTTGCCTTTATTCCAGCCAGCAGGACAAACTTCACCATTTTCTTGGAAGAATTTAAGGGCATCAACCATTCTGATAGCTTCTTCAATATTTCGACCCAATGGAAGATCATTGATAACTTGATGCCTAACCACAAAATCTTGATCAATTAAGAAAGTGCCACGAAGCGCAACTGATTCGTTAACCAATACATCATAATCACGAGCAATATTTTTAGTTAAGTCGGCAACTAGTGGATATTGCACTTGACCAATTCCACCATTATTAATTTCAGTGTTTTTCCAAGCTAAATGTGTGAATTGTGAATCAACTGATACGCCAACCACTTTTGCACCACGACTTTCGAATTCTTTAATACGATTGTGAAAAGCAATAATTTCAGAAGGGCAGACGAAAGTAAAATCAAGTGGGTAAAAGAATAAAACGCCAATTTTACCACCTAAATATTCTTTTAAATTGAAATTTTCTTTAATTTCATTATCGGCCATCACCGCTTGCGCTGTGAAATTTGGCGCTGTTTTTCCAACTAATACTGACATAACTTAATTAAATTTAGGTTAATATTATAAATTATTTGAGATTTATTTAAACAAATCTTGTTCATAGATATCTAATAAATTCTTTTGTAAAGAGCAATCAAATTTGGAAACAAAATAAAAAATTTTTTGAAAAAGTTAAAAAATTTTGACAGTGACCTATTTTTTTGATATATTTTAACTAAATTTTAGAAAATACATATTAACTAACATTTATTAAAATTATGGATTCACAAGGTAATAGAAATAATGACGATAAAAAAGATGGTAAAAAGTTGTGTTCTAGTCTTAGGGATAGAAAAGAAAACCCATCAGGCATTTCATGGGATAATCTTGATGAAGCTAAAACCGAAGAAGAAAGGAGAAAAAGAAGAGGTGGTTATAATAGAATGGTTGGATCATTTTTAGAATCCGGGCAAAGATCTCAATCAACCCCTCCTAGTAATCTAGGAGAAGGATATGGTATTGAAAATGCAGCTCTTTTTTCAAGATCGCAGTCGGCTCCAACAACTAGTATTAAGCAAGATGATCATGATAATGGAGTAATATCAAATCAAGTTGCAGCTAGTGGTCCAGTAGATTCCCTAAGTAGATCAACTAGTCTTTCTTCTTGTATTTTAAATCCTAGTTCTCCTTCGGTTTCATCTAGCTCTTCTCGATCATCGTCGTCAACAAGATAATTTTTCACTTAAAATAACTAGGTAAAAAGCAGTTTACATTTTCAAAAATAATTTTAGCTTCTAATGAATATTTTTTAATTAAATTTTCTTAGAAGCTATGTCTTTACTTGATGCTAGTCCAGTTTATAAACCATTTAACTATCCATGGGCTTATGATGCTTGGCTTAAGCAACAGCAAGTTCATTGGTTGCCAGAAGAAGTGCCTTTGGCTGATGATGTTAGGGATTGGAAACATAATTTAACGGCCAATGAAAAAAACCTCTTAACGCAAATTTTTCGCTTCTTTACGCAAGCTGATATTGAGGTCAATAACTGCTATATGAAACATTATAGCAAGGTTTTTCAACCAACCGAAGTGCAGATGATGTTAGCTGCTTTTTCAAATATGGAAACGGTGCATATCGCCGCTTATTCGCATTTGCTTGATACAATAGGCATGCCAGAAACTGAGTATCAGGCCTTCATGAAATATAAACAAATGAAGGATAAGTATGACTATATGAAGGAGTTTGGCATCAAAACCAAAAAAGATATTGCGACAACTTTGGCGGTTTTTGGTGGATTTACCGAGGGTTTACAGCTTTTTGCTTCTTTTGCAATTTTACTTAATTTTCAAAGATTTGGTAAAATGAAGGGCATGGGGCAAATTGTTGCTTGGTCGGTGCGTGATGAGACTTTGCACACTAATTCAATCATAAAATTATTTAGAACCTTTATCCAAGAAAATCATGAAGTTTGGGATGAGGAGTTAAAAAGCCGTCTTTACAAAGCTTGCGCTACGATTGTGCATTTTGAAGATGCCTTTATTGATCTTGCATTTGAACTTGGAGCAGTTGAAGGATTGACTCCAAGAGAGGTTAAAAGATATATCCGATATATTGCAGATCGCAGACTTAATCAATTGGGTCTAAAAGATATTTATATGATCGATACCAATCCACTGCCATGGCTCGATGAAATTTTAAACGGCGTTGAGCATACTAATTTCTTTGAAAATCGTGTTACTGAATATAGCAAGGCTTCAACTACCGGAAGTTGGGAAGAGGTTTTTGATGATATAGATAATGATAATCAAAAAATGCTAGCAGTCTAGTTTGTTTTTGGCTAATTTTTGCTTATTTTTTCATAAAATTTTTCGAAGTATGTCAGATACATCTTCAAAATCTTATAAAAAAATCGCTAAAAATTATCTCAAAAACAAAAATACAAGAATTTGGCTAAAGTTGATTAGATGTTTTTGAAGACTTTTACAAAAATTTTTGTTATTATAGTTTTTTTTGTAAAAATTTATCAGCCTATCTTTAATATGAAAATTGTGAAGAATTTTTTTTCTCTTATTGTCGTTTGTTTTTTTTGGCTTTTTTCAATCAGTGCTAAGTCCGAAGAAAGTAGAACTTTGACCGTCTTTGCTGAATCTAACTTATCTGTTGTTTTAACTGAGCTACTGCGCCTATATTCGCAAGAATATAATGTTATAACTTCGATTAATTTCAATTCACCAACTGATATAATTGGCGATATTGATATGGGTGATCCAGCTGACGTTGTTATAACAGCTCATCAAGATAGTATTGATAACTTAAAGCATAAGGGATTAATAGATGTTTATAATATTGGCAATATTGCCAAGGACTCGCTTAACTTAGTGACTTCAGTAAAAAATTCACAAATTCCTAGTAGTTTGCTTGCAGAAAGTTTAGCAATGGATCAAGCGTTGGGTTTTTTAAATGAAAATCGTGCAATTCTGATTTTAGATAATTATGCAAGTACCTCAGGTAGCTATAGTGGTAATTATTTGCGCAGTCTAAATCTTGATAAATTTAAAGTATTTACTCGTTTAGCTGAGGATAGGGCGCCAATTGTTAATGCGGTGCTAAGTGATGAAAATCATTATGCAATTTTACTTTCTAGTCAAATTAATAATAGAAAAGATTTAAAAATATTGGCTAGCATAGAGCTAGATATAATTTATAAGTTTTTGGTGGTTGCAAGTGACAATATGAATACGGCTCGAGAATTTCTTAAATTTATCGAAACTAACGATAAAGCGAAGCAAATTATTGCTAAAAGTGGCTTAAGGTTGGCTTTTTAATTCGCTTTTCATCCAGTCTTCTTTAACTTTTACAAATAAAAATAGATGGACATTTGTTTGGCAAAGTTGCGAAATCTCATTTCGAGCCTCAATACCGATTTCTTTTAAAAGACTTCCTCTTTTGCCAATCACAATATTTTTGTGATTGTCTTTACTTACAAGGATAGTTTGCTGAATTTTAATGTCGCCATTATCAAAATTTTGAAATGAATCTGTGCTAACGTGTAAAGAGTAGGGCAGTTCTTGATTAAGTTTTAAGAAGAGTTTTTCTCTGGTTATCTCTTCGGCTAAAAATTTAATGGGAGCATCGGTGACTTGATCTTCTTCATAAATCCAGTCATCATTTTGACATTTTTGGGCTAGAAAAATCTTTAAATCTTTGATGCCATTTTTATTTTCTTCTAAATTTTGCGTAGCATTAACTGGAATTATATCTTCAAAACCTTCTTGAACAAATTCAGCCAAAATCTCTAATAATTTAGATTTTTTAATTAGATCGATTTTATTAATAATTATAGTTGTTGGCAGATTTTCTTTCTTTAAATCAGCTAAAATTTGACGATTTTGATTATTTAGGCCAGCCACAGCGTCAATTACAAAGCAAATATGATTTGATTCACGAAGTGCTTGCCAAGCACCTTTAGCAATATATCTTTCAAGAGCCTTATCTTTTTTAGGAATAAAAATACCCGGAGTGTCAATTAGGATAATTTGATTTTCTTGATAGTTAAAAATAGCCTTGATTGAAGTTCTGGTAGTTTGTACCTTTGGTGAAACAATAGTTATTTTTTGCTCAACTAAAGCGTTGGTGAGGGTTGATTTGCCAGCATTTGGAGCACCGACTATAGCAATAATTCCATGTTTTTTGTTAGTCACTAATTATATTAAATCAATTTTCCATTTCTGAGAAAGGTATTTTTCAATCTCCTGTCTTTCGTTGGTTTTTAAAATGCGATCAAAAATTATAATTTCACCAAGACTAAAATTCAATGAATTGCTAGAAGAGCAATTATTAAAGCTTCCAATCGAGATAGGAGAAGAGCCGGTATTTGTAAGTGTCTCTGTGAAAGGTGAGGTTGCGGTTTGACTACCATTTATAAAAACGTAGGAACCATTGGTAGTAGGTGCTTGAGAAATATGAGTTAAAATATATGGTTTGTTAAGAGTATTCATCTCGTTTAAGGCAATATTTGGTGCTGAGCCTTTTCCAATAGATGCTATATTAGAAGGGTCATAAAAGATTACTCTGGCAAAACTTCCTTTATTGCCATTGCCAATAATACCTTTGTTAAAAGCTTTTGTGCCAACTGTTATATTTTTAAAAACTATAAAAATTGTTAAGTTTGGATTTTTGGTACGGTTTAAGTTGAAATCTGCTTGCATGCAATCATCGACACCATCAAATTCCAAGGCTGGAAGATTATTGATCGCTGATTCTCTGTAAATAGGCCTGTTTTCTTGAAGATTGTTAAAAGCATTAGCATTTCTTTTAAATGTATCTTGAAGATTTAAATCATACCAATTGTTGATTGTATCATTGTTTGCAGGTTCATTTTGACCAAAGCTAATTTGTGATGTGGTTTCAAGCCACAACTTCAAGCCTTTAATGCCATTTACCGGTGATGAATTAGTAATATTTCTGGCACCTACTAGAGTCACTTTTTTATAAAGACTTATGCCTTTAACTACTCCAGCAACTAAAAGACCTATGATTAAGGTTGCAATCGATAGCTCAATTAAAGAAAATGCATGATAATTCTTTTTCATGATTTTGCTTGATTACATTTAATTAATTTTCTTAGGATTTTAATGGCGAATATATTGCCAAATAAATTAGTATCGAAAATTAATATTTCTAGCTAAATTTAACCAAATCCTGAGCAATCATGAAAGCCAATTCAACGCTTTGCGAGCCATTTAATCTTGGATCGCAGTGAGTGTGGTAGCGCTCAATTAGATCTACTTCAGAAATTTGCTGATTGCCACCTAAACATTCAGTCACATCTTGACCAGTCATTTCAAAATGAATACCACCAGCATATGTGCCAATTGTGCGATGAATTGCAAAAAATGACTTAATTTCGCTTAAAATATCATCAAATTTGCGCGTTTTAATGCCATTTGACGATTTGATAGTGTTGCCATGCATTGGATCACATGACCAAATAACTTTATTGCCATTTTTCTTAACTGCCTCAACTAAAGGTGGCAATAAATCATTTATTTTGTCTTTGCCCATGCGTGCAATTAGGGTAATGCGACCTGCTTCATTATTTGGATTTAAAATATCTAGTAACGACAATAAATCATCTTTCGAAATTGATGGACCAACTTTGAAGGCGATCGGATTAGAGATGCCGCGCATATATTCAACATGAGCTTCTTTTGGGTTACGGGTGCGATCACCAATCCACAACATGTGAGCACTTAAATCATAAAATTTGTTGTTACTTTTATCTTGCTGCACAAAGCATTCTTGATAGTTAAGTAGCAAAGCTTCATGAGATGTAAAAAAACTAGCGGTGGTAAGTTGGGGTAAGGTTTTATAATCAAGGCCACATGCATTAATAAAATCTAGGCTATCTTTGATTTTGGCAATAACTTCCTCAGTGCTTTTTTTACTATTTAAACTGTGAGCAAATTCTTGATTCCATTTGCCAATTTTTTCAAGATTGCCGTAGCCGCCTTGTGCAAGGGATCGAAGATAATTGAGTGAAGCGGCTGAATGAAAATAAGCATCAATTAAACGATTCGGGTCGGCAATTCTGGCCTTTTCTTCAAAATCAATTGCGTTGATGATATCGCCACGATAGCTTGGCAAAGTTTTGTTATCAATTGTTTCATCATCTGCTGATCTAGGTTTGGCATATTGTCCAGCAATGCGTCCAACCTTAACAATTGGCTTTTTTGAACCATACATTAAGGCAATTGTCATTTGCATGATAGTTCTAAAAAATCCTTTGAGATTTTTATGTGAAAACTCGACAAAGCTTTCAGCGCAATCGCCACCCTGTAGCAAAAAAGCTTTACCGTTGGCAACATCTGCCAACTCAGATTTTAATCTTTCCACCTCATCATAAGAAACAAGAGGCGGAAAATTGCTAATTTTATCCTCTACTTTTGATAATAAATCTAGATCACTATATTGTGGTTGTTGTTTGATTGGCAATTGGCGCCAAGAATCTTTATTCCAATTTGAGGTCATTTGAGGTAAAAATAATATTGATTTTACTTAACAAAGATCAAAGATTATTTTTATACTATATTCATTGTCAATTAATTCAGCATTAAATGCCACAAAAAATAATCGCTTACCAAGGAAGCGCCGGAGCAAATTCTAATATTGCCTGCGAAAAATTTTATCCAGATCATGAAGCTAAAGCTTTTGCTACTTTTTATGATATTTTTAATGCGGTTGAAAATGGTGAAGCTGATTTTGGTATGATTCCACTTGAAAATTCTTATGCTGGCAGAGTTTCTGAAATTCACACTTTGTTACAAGATTCAAATTTATCAATTGTGGCCGAGCATTTCTTGCCAATTACCCATAATCTAGCTGGAATTAAAGGTGCAAAAGTTGAAGATATTAAAGAAGTTTTGTCACATCCTCAAGCCTTGATGCAATGTCAAAGTAATTTACGAGAATTTAATTTAGCGGTTCGCGAATTTTCAAATACGGCAATGGCGGCTAAATTCGTTGCTGAAAATAATGATAAATCAAAAGCGGCAATTTGCTCTAAAAAAGCAGCTGAAATTTATGGCTTAGAAATAATTCGCGAAGCAATTCAGGATGCTAATAACGATAATATCACAATTTTTATTGTAATTGCTAAAGAGCCAGCTGATGTTGATCCAGAAATTGCGCCGGTGGTTACTACTTTATTATTTAGTATCAGAAATATTCCGGGTTCTTTATATAAAGCTTTGGGTGGCTTGGCAACCAATGGTGTCAGCATGCTAAAACTTGAAAGCTATATTCCTGGGGGCGTTTCTAACCAGGCTAAATTTTTTATTTCAATTGAAGGGCATCCAATTCAGCAAAATGTAGCTTTAGCACTTGAAGAAATGGGTTTTTTTTCAAAAAATGTTAAGCTTTTGGGAGTTTACTATGCTGATAAAATGCGCTCAAATAATGATGGATCGAAGGCTTGGGTTGATAATTAGCGAGTTTTTTAATTTCGAGATTGACCTTTACCTCTTAATGCACTTGCTATTCTTGCAAAACATGATTTACTAGGTTTTTCTTCACTAGGTTTTTGTTGATTTTCTAAGGTGCTAGCAGTAGAAAGTTGACTACCTTTATCAGATATTTCTGATTCCTTTGAGTTTCTTGACACATCAGAATTCTTAATATCGTTTGAAATTTTTATATTTTGTATACGATATATAAATTCTATAATTTTTTTTTCATCATCACTCAACCTTGATTTGTCACATAAAGCCGCTTCTTTAATTTTTTTAACGTATTGATCTAATTTTGAAATGACTTGATTAATGTATTTTCGTAATTCTTTTTTTACTTTTTCATCTATTTCATCATTGGCTTCAGCTAAGCGAAGATATTTTAAAAAGTCACGGGTGTCAGAGTTTATCTGATTAGGTCTTTGTTTATAAAGTGTTTTATAATACTCTACTAATCTAAGTTGACTTTCTTTGTTTCCTTTTTTAGCCAATATTTCATCTAGAGTGAATTGTTTTTTTCGTCTGTTCTTGGGTCGAATTTATATGCACTTTGATCCCCATTTCCACCTTTCATATATGTGGTTGTTAAATTTTTGTTTCACTATAGAACAAAATAAAAAAAATTATTTTTTTTACAAAAAATATTATAGCATATTTTTTAATATTGTACAAATGAAATCTTTTTTGTTAAGAAAGCGTTAAAAATTATGTTAAGAATCATAGCTGGTAGGCTTAAGGGTAAAAAATTAGCTAAATCAGATCATTTTAAAAATCTGCGACCAACTAAAGAATCGGCGCGTGAGAATCTTTTTAATCTTTTAGCTTCTAATAAAAATATCGTTGCGACAGGGTTTGAATTGAGTGAATCAAATGTCTTGGATGTTTGTGCTGGAACTGGCGCCATAGCTTTTGAAGCGATTTCTCGTGGTGCTAAATCGGCTAGTTTAATTGAAAATAATTTTGATCATGTTGAATTACTACATAAAAACCAGAAAATCTTAGATATCGAAAATGTAACTAAAATTCTAACATATAATGCTAAAAAATTACCTAAAAATGATGAATTTTTTGATTTTATTTTTGTCGATCCGCCATATGAAGAAGATTATGAATCAATTTTGCTTAGTTTGTTAAAAAATTCATGGATTCAAAAAAAAGCAATTTTGGCGGTTGAAATGTCAAATATCGGCAAAAATCTTGATAAGTTTGAGAATTTTAGCAATTCAAACGAGTTTATTAATCAGCTTGAATTGTTAGAAAAAAGAAAATATGGTAGCAGTGTTTTCTATATTTTTGTTGCCAATTGCTAAATAATTTAAGTTTTATGACCTTCAAAGAGCATACCGTCAAATCTTATGATAATGACTTACAAGCTGTTTCTAAAACTCTTGAGGAAATGATGCATCTTGCTTTGCAGTCAATTAATATGGTTAGCGAGATGCTTAAATCTCCGCAAAAAGAAATTCTTGATGGTATTAAAAAGCATGATTACAAAATAAACTCGCTAGATCACTTAATAGAAAAAAAGGTTACAGCAATTTTGGCTTTGCGCCAACCAATGGCCATTGATTTGCGCTATATTATATCAGCGATCAAAGTTTCATCTAATTTAGAAAGGATAGGGGATCAAGTCAAGAATATTATTAAAAAAATTAATGATATGAGCGAAGAAGAGTTTAAAATTGATGTTACTGACTATTTATTACAGATGATTGAAATTTGTAAAACTATGGTTAAAAGCTCGGTTTTTGCTTTTAATTCGCATAATCTTGAAATTGCTCAAGATGTGATGAAGCAAGATGATCAAATAGATAAGCTTTACAAAGACTTGTTTAAATTAATTGATGAAGATGAATTTAATCGTCAGCAGGTCAAAAAAATAATTAATACTTTATCAATTGCTAAATCTTTTGAAAGATTGGCTGATCATTCAACTAATATTGCAGAAATCACTGAATTTGTTATTACTGGAGAAACTAAATAATTAAGTTGTGATAGAAAATTTAACTAGCAGAGAACAAAAAAAACTTTCTGGCCAAATAGCCAAAATAGATAACAAAGATTTAAAGGGTTTTGCGCAAAAACAGCCCAAAGAGCAGATGCAAAGAAAGCCTGATTGGATAAGAGTTAAGGCTCCACAGTCAAAAGGTTACTTTGAGACTAAAAAAATGCTTAATGAGAAGAAGTTATATACCGTTTGCGAAGAAGCGGCTTGTCCAAATATTGGCGAATGCTGGGCGCAAAAGCATGCTACGGTAATGATTTTGGGATCGGTTTGCACTCGAGCTTGCTCCTTTTGTAATATTGAAACTGGTAAGCCTGACGCAATTAATCCTCATGAGCCAGATAATGTTGGCGATGTGGCTAAAGTTTCAGGCTTAAAGCATATAGTAATTACTTCGGTTGATCGCGATGATTTGTCTGATGGGGGAGCAGAGCAATTTGTAAAATGCATTGAAAATGTTCGTCAAAAATCACCGCAAACCACAATTGAAATTCTAACACCAGATTTTTTAAGAAAAGAGGGCGCCTTAGAGAAGGTGGTAACTGCTAAACCTGATGTTTTTAATCATAACCTAGAAACCGTGCCTGGTCTTTATACTGATATTCGCCCTGGTGCAAGATATTTTCATTCGCTGTGGCTCTTAAAAAGAGTTAAAGAAATTGATCCAACTATTTTTACTAAATCTGGCTTGATGGTTGGTTTAGGTGAAAAAAAAGAAGAAATTTTGCAAGTTATGGATGATATGAGGTCTGCGGATATTGATTTTTTAACCATTGGTCAATATTTGCGACCAACTTTGCGTCATGCACCAGTTGATCGCTATGTTCATCCTGATGAGTTTAAATTTTACGAAAAAATGGCCTATAATAAGGGTTTTTTGATGGTTTCTGCTAGCCCTTTAACCAGATCTTCTTATCATGCAGGTGATGATTTTGCTAAAATGAGGCAAGAAAGACTTAAAAGATTGGGCGTTTAATATGGATCCAGTTTCACAGGCTTTTCTTGGTTCTGGCTTGGCGCAAAGTTTTGCTAAAAAAGATAGTTATGTAAAATCAGCCTTTTGTTGTGGTGCATTGGGTGGTATGGCGCCAGATTTGGATGTGTTGATTCGTTCAGCAAATGATCCATTACTAGCAATTGAATTTCATCGTCATTTTACCCATTCTTTATTTTTCATTCCATTTGGTGGCTTTTTGGTTTCTGGTTTTTTATGGCTATTATTTTTTCGTAAAAAAAGTGATCTTAAATTTGCCTTAATTTACCTCTTTACAACTCTTGGCTTTGCAACCCATGGTTTGCTTGATGCTTGCACAGCCTATGGTACGCAAATTTTATGGCCTTTTTCTAATTATCGTGCCACTTGGAATGTAGTTTCGATCATTGATCCTTTATTTACCTTACCACTGATTGGATTTTGTTTAATATCTTATTTTAAAAAAGAGGCAAAGCATGCCAGAGCTGGAATTTACTTGTGCCTAATATATTTGCTTTATGGTTTTTATAATCAATTAGTCGCCAAAGAATATATTGAAAATATTGCTAAAAATAGGGGTCATCAAATTGAAAGAATTTTCTTGAGTCCTTCTTTAGCTAACAATATATTGTGGCGAACTATCTACAAATCTGGTGATAAATATTATGTGGATGCGGTTAATGTTCGACCTTTCAAAGAGATAAAATTTTATGAAGGATCTTGGGTTGAGGCAATTGATAAAGAGGGTATTTTTACTAGATTATCTAACGACTCAATTCAAAGAAAAGACATTGAAAGATTTACTCATTTTGCCAAAGGCTATATTTACATCGATCCAGAAAATCAAAATATAATTTCTGATTTGCGCTATAGTTTTGTTCCAAGTAAAATAGGATCTTTGTGGGGTATAAGAATTGATGAAAATAATCCGCAAAGCCATGCAAAATTTATCAGTTTAAGAAATTTTAGTGATAGGCAAGGGCAAGAATTTATTGATGAACTTAATAATTAGTTGACCTCGAGTAATCTTTTACTAAAAAGCAGTTTAGCTTAAGCCTTTCTTGCAGCAATTGCTTGTTTAATATTACCAATTGCTTTTGCAGGATTCAAACCTTTTGGACAGGCCGAAGTACAGTTCATTATGGTATGACAACGATATAATTTAAAAGGATCTTCCAAATCATCTAACCTTTGTGCAGTTGCTTCATCTCTTGAATCAGCAATCCAGCGATAGGCTTGCAATAATACCGCAGGGCCAAGATATTTATCACCATTCCACCAATAGCTTGGACAAGATGTTGAGCAGCAAGCGCATAATATACACTCATAAAGTCCATCAAGTTTTTCTCTTTGTTTGGGAGATTGTAGTCTTTCTTGGTTAGGATTTTCAGGTTCAGATGATTGTATCCAGGGTTTAATTGATTTGTGTTGAGCATAAAAAACGCTTAAATCTGGAACTAAATCTTTAACAACCGGCATATGAGGTAGTGGATAGATTTTAACACTACCTTTGCAATCGCTAATTGATTTAGTGCAGGCTAGGGTGTTTGTGCCATCAATATTCATGGCGCAAGATCCACAAATTCCTTCACGACAAGATCTTCTGAAAGTTAAAGAGCTGTCGTGATCTGATTTTATTTTAATTAAGGCATCTAAAACCATCGGCCCGCATTCGTCTAGATCTATTTCAAATTTATCAATATAAGGATTTGTTTTTTGTGCATCTTCTGGGTCATATCGATAGATCTCAAACATCTTTTTGTTTTTTGCGCGCGATTTAAAGACCTTGCCAGCTTTTTTATCAATAACTGAATTTTTTGGTAATCTAATTTCCGCCATATCTTATAATTATATAGTTTTGATAAATAAATTTTAATAAACTCTTTTTTTAGGAGGGAAAGCCTGAACTCTATTTGATAAAGGTTTAAGCGTTACCTCACGAAAATCAGTTTTAGTTTTGCCTTTTTCGTCACACCACATGATTGAGTGCTTCATCCACTTTTTATCATCTCGGTCTTTAAAATCTTCTCTAGCGTGCGCACCACGACTCTCTTGACGATTAAGAGCACATGAAATTGTTACTAAAGCTTGTGATCTTAAATTATCTAATTCTAAAGCTTCAATTAAATCGCTATTCCAAACTAATCCACGATCAGAAATTTTTAGATTATCAAAGCTATCAAAAATTTCTTTCATTTGTTCAGTGCCTTCTTTTAGAGTATCTTCAGTTCTAAAAACTGCTGCCTTGCTTTGCATGCATTGTTGCATATTTAATCTTATCTGGGCAGTTGAAGTTTTGCCATCGGCATTTCTAATTTTATCAAATCTAGCAATTGATTCTTCTCCTGCATCTTTTTTAAACTCTTCTTGTGTAGCGCCAGCCTCTAATATTTCGCTAGCATGATTTGCTGCAGCGCGACCAAAAACAACCAAATCAAGCAATGAATTTGACCCAAGACGATTAGCGCCGTGAACTGATACGCATGCTGCTTCGCCAATTGCCATCAATCCTGGAACCACAGAAGTTTTGCCCTTTTTAACATCTAAAACTTCACCTTTATAATTAGTTTGAATGCCGCCCATATTGTAGTGAACTGTAGGAATTACTGGAATTGGCTCTTTAGTAACATCAACTCCAGCAAAAATTCGTGCTGTTTCAGAGATTCCTGGTAATCTTTCGTGAAGAATTTTAGGATCAAGGTGATTGAGATGAAGATAAATATGATCCTTTTTGGGACCAACACCGCGACCAGCAACAATTTCCATGGTCATGGCTCGTGAAACTACATCGCGACTTGCTAAATCTTTAGCATTTGGTGCGTAGCGCTCCATAAATCTTTCGCCTTCTGAATTTACTAGATAACCACCTTCACCTCTTGCTCCTTCTGTAATTAAGCAACCAGAACCATAAACTCCTGTTGGGTGAAATTGTACAAATTCCATATCTTGTAATGGTAATCCAGCGCGAAGTACCATAGCATTACCATCTCCGGTGCAAGTATGAGCTGAAGTAGCTGAAAAATAAGCGCGACCATAGCCGCCAGTTGCTAAAACCACCATTTGTGCTTTGAAGCGATGCATTTTACCATCAATTAATGAAATTGCTGTAACGCCACGACAAACGCCATCTTCCATAATTAAATCCAGCGTAAAATATTCGATAAAAAACTGAGCGTTATGTTTTAATGATTGTTGATAAAGTGTGTGTAGAATTGCATGACCAGTTCTATCTGCCGCAGCGCATGTTCTTTGCGCGGCTCCGCCTTCGCCAAAATGAGTTGTCATGCCGCCAAAAGGTCGCTGATAGATTTTACCTTCTTTAGTTCTCGAAAATGGTACACCATAATGCTCAAGTTCGATAATTGCTGCTGGAGCTTCGCTGCACATATATTCGATTGCATCTTGATCTCCTAACCAATCTGAACCTTTAATGGTGTCATACATATGCCAGCGCCAGTCATCTTCACCCATATTGCCTAGTGCCGCTGAAATTCCGCCCTGAGCTGCTACTGTATGCGATCTGGTTGGAAATACTTTGGTAATGCAAGCTGTAGATAAACCTTTTTGGGCCATACCAAAAGTTGCACGAAGACCAGCACCACCAGCGCCAACTACTACGACGTCAAATTCGTGATCTATAATTGAGTAATTTCCTATTTTTTTATCTGACATGATATTATCCGATTAAATGTAGTCTTATTATTGCTAAAATTCCTGCTATTGCAGTTGAGAATGAAAGAAAATGAACTAACATTATGTAGAAATGCATCTTCATTTTATTTGATATGTAATCTTCAATAATTACTCTCATGCCTAAAGAGCCATGATAAAGTGAAGCAACTACTAAAATTATCCCCATTACGGCGTTAAGTGGGTAGGCGAAGAAAACTGGTAAATAACCTTGTGGGTCTTGAGCAATTTGTACGCCTGAAAAACACAGCCAAATAATTAGTGGAATCATGGCAACAGCTGAAACTCTCTGATGAATCCAGTGATGTGAGCCAGTTTTAGTTGATGGAGATATCTTAATTTTTTTCATTTCTTATCTTCTTTGTATTTATAAGTAAAACGCTATTCCAAAAGTTGCTAAGGTAAATATTGTCGCTAAAAAAATCACCAAGTAAGAATTTGTTTTTGCGGTTTTTAGTTCAAAACCTTTGTCAATATCCCAAAAAAGGTGGCGAATGCCATTGAAAAAGTGGTAGTATAATGCTCCGGTTAAAATAAAAACTGCTGATAAAAATAAACATTTAAGTAAGCCTTTGCTCCAGCAATCGCAATTTTCTTCTTCAATACCTATATTGATTTGGTAAGCGTAATGAACAATATACCAACAAATTGCGATAACTGAAAAATATAGCGCAATGCCACTGGCACGATGCATAATCGAAGTTAAGGAAGTTGCATTCCAGCGATAAATCTGAATATGGGGAGAAGTCGGCTTTTTATTCATAAATTCGAAAGTTCGATGAAAATTTTAAAAAAATACTAGCTTTTTTTAAGAATATAGTTTGTTCATTACAAGAAAAAATTATCTGATAATCATTATCAATAAAAGTGACAAGAATGAATCAAGCTAATCAGAAAAATAAAATTATTTTGGCATTGGGCTCGAATTTGGGAGATAGAGCTAAATTCTTAGAAGAGGCAATTTTTGAGCTAGAAAAAAAACTACTTCTAAAGAATATAAAGCAATCTCGTATCATTGAAAATAAAGCGATGCTTTTGCCAAATTCGCCAAAAGATTGGGATATAGATTTCTTAAATATAGTAATTTCTGGTGAAATTGAATTAAGCAAATTTAATCCTGGGCAAATCCTACAAACAATAAAAAAAATCGAAAAAAATTTAGGCCGTAAAGATCGTGGAAAATGGTCGCCAAGAGAAATTGATATCGATATTTTAGCAATAGATGATTTGCAAATTAATATTAATGATAAATTAGTGATTCCGCATCAAGGACTTTTTGAGCGTGATTTTTTTATTGATGGTTTTAAGGAAATTGAGTTAGAATTATTTTTAAAATTAAGGTATTTTATTACTTGTAAAAGTCGTGATCAATAAATATCTAAAAAACATCTTTTATTTGTTAAATTTAAGATTTCTTAAAACAAATTTTTAAGATTATGAATATAGAACGCTTTACTGAAAAATCGCAAAGTATTTTGCAAACTGCGCAAACTTTGGCTTTGGGAAGTGGACATCAAAAATTCTTGCCACAGCATTTGCTTTTGGCAATGGTTGAGGATTCTGATGGTTTTGCTTTAAATTTGATAAGCTTAGCTGAAGGCAATATTGATATTTTAAAGGCGCAAGCTAAGCAAGATTTAGCTAAAATTTCACAAGTGCAGGGTGGGTCTGGTAATATTTCAATGTCGCAAGAATTAGCTAGAATTTTTATTTTAGCTGAAAAATTGGCTGATAAAAATTCTGATCAATTTGTAACGGTTGAAAGATTGCTACAGGCAATTTTAGAAGATGAAAATAACGAATCAGCCAAAGCTTTAAAATTAGCAGGTGTTTCGCTAAAATCTTTGCAACAAGCTATTGAAAAAATTCGTGCTGGTAAAACAGCTGGCTCAAAATCAGCCGAAGGAAGTTATCAAGCCTTAACTAAATATGCTCAAGATTTAACTAAAAAAGCACAAGAGGGAAAAATTGATCCAGTAATTGGTCGTGATGAAGAAATTCGTCGCTCGATGCAAGTTTTATCTAGAAGAACTAAAAATAATCCAGTTTTAATTGGTCAACCCGGAGTTGGTAAGACGGCAATTGTCGAAGGTTTAGCGCAAAGAATTGTCAATGGTGATGTGCCACATAGCTTGAAGGGTAAAAAACTTATGGCGCTTGATATGGGGGCGTTGATTGCCGGTGCTAAATTTCGTGGTGAATTTGAAGAAAGGCTGAAAGCGGTACTTAATGAAATTGAAAATGATAATGATGTAATTTTATTTATCGATGAGCTTCATTTATTAATTGGCGCAGGCAAAACCGATGGCGCCATGGATGCTTCAAATTTATTAAAACCATCTTTAGCCAGAGGAACTTTGCATTGTATTGGTGCGACAACTTTAGATGAATATCATAAATATATCGAAAAAGATGCGGCACTAGCCAGACGCTTTCAAGCAATTTATACAGAAGAACCAACAGTTGAAGATACAATTTCAATTTTGCGAGGTATTAAAGAAAAATATGAGGTGCATCATGGTATAAAAATTAAAGATTCAGCAATAATTGCCGCTGCTACCTTATCTAATCGCTATATCACTGATCGTTTTTTACCTGATAAAGCTATTGATTTAATTGATGAAGCGGCAAGTGCCTTAAAAGTTGAAATTGACTCAAAACCACAAGAGCTTGATGAAATTGATCGAAAAATCATGCAGTTAAAAATTGAAACTCAAGCGTTAAAGAAAGAAGAAGATCAAGCCTCAAAAGATCGTTTGGCTAAAATTGATGAGGAGTTAAAAATTTTAGAGCAAAAATCTAGTGAAATGACTTTAGCATGGGAAGCAGAGCGCATGAAGCAAAATCGTATTAATGATATTAAGGCGAACCTAGAACAACTGAAATTTGAACTTGAAAAAGCTGAAAGGCAAGGAGATTTAGCTAAAGCTGGTGAACTTCTTTATGGCAAATTGCCACAATTGCAAAAGGAGTTAAAATCACTTGATGAAAATACTTCCAATAACTTGATTCGAGAATCGGTTAGTGAAGATGATATTGCCGAAATTATTTCAAAAACTACTGGCGTTCCAATCGATAAAATTTTATCTGGTGAAAAGGATAAATTGCTTAAAATGGAAGATTTACTAGGTAAAAGAGTAGTTGGTCAAGATGTGGCGCTAAAAGCCATCGCTAATTCAGTGCGTAGATCAAGATCTGGCTTGCAGGATCCGAACCGTCCAATTGGTTCATTTTTATTTTTAGGACCAACAGGGGTTGGAAAAACCGAAGTTTCAAAAGCTTTGGCAGAATTTATTTTTGATGATGAATCAGCGTTGCTTAGAGTAGATATGAGTGAATATATGGAAAAACACTCAGTGGCGCGTTTAATTGGCGCTCCTCCGGGATATGTTGGCTATGATCAAGGTGGGGTTTTGACTGAAGCGGTTAGAAGAAGACCTTATCAAGTAATTTTATTTGATGAGGTTGAAAAGGCGCATCATGATGTTTTTAATGTTTTATTACAAGTGCTTGATGATGGGAGATTAACTGACTCACAAGGTCACGTGGTTAATTTCACTAATACTATAATTATATTAACTTCAAATCTTGGCTCAACTATTAGAACTGAAGAGGTTGCAAATGAAGATCAAAAATTAGTTGAAAATAGGGTAATGGAAGCGGTTAGAAATCATTTTAGGCCAGAATTTTTAAATCGACTCGACGAAATTGTGATCTTTAATAAATTATCAGCTGAATTTATGGCTGATATCGTTGAAGTACAATTTAGTAGGCTAGCTAAAAGATTGACGGTAAAAAATATCGAGTTAATTCTTGATAAAACAGCTAAAGAATATCTGGCAACTAAAGGTTATGATCCAACTTATGGCGCTAGGCCGCTTAAAAGAGTAATTCAGAGAGATATTGAAAATATCTTAGCTGAAAAAATTCTTAGTGGGCAAATTAAAGAAAGTCAAAAAGTTGAAATTATGGCCAAAAATCAAGAGTTAATTTTTAACGTCCAAAATGATAAAACAAAAAAAATCAACAATTGATCAAAGTGAAATTGATAAATTTTCAGCTATGGCTGAAGAGTGGTGGGATCCAAAAGGCAAATTCGTAACGTTGCATAAATTTAATCCATGTCGTTTAGACTATATTAGAGAAAAAGCTATTAAACATTTTAAGCTGGATGTAAAATCACTTACAGCCTTAAAAGGTTTAAAAATTATTGATATTGGCTGTGGCGGAGGTTTAATTTCTGAACCTGTGGCAAAAATGGGCGCTGAAGTTACGGCAATCGATGCTGGTGAAAAAAATATCGAGATTGCCAAAATTCATGCACAAAAATCTGGCTTAAAAATTAATTATGTAAAATCTTCGGTTGAGGATCTTGATAAAAAATACCAAGCAAATTTTGATGTGGTT
This sequence comes from Alphaproteobacteria bacterium, assembly GCA_030835905.1. GTDB lineage: Bacteria > Pseudomonadota > Alphaproteobacteria > Rickettsiales > UBA1997 > UBA1997. Next base: position 14,533 of record JAURQX010000027.1, on the reverse strand, counting down.
TTGGCGCTTGAAATTGTTGAACATGTTAGTGATGTTGAGGATTTTATTAAAGAATCTACTAAATTATTAAAGCCAAATGGTTTACTTTTTATCGCAACCTTAAACCGTACTATAAAATCACTAATTACTGCTAAAATTGGCGTAGAATATATTCTAAGGTGGCTACCTAAAGGCACGCATGATTGGCGAAAATTTGTCAAACCCTATCAAATTTTAAAAATCGCTGAAAGTAATGATGTAAATTTTCAAGAAATTTGTGGCTTTAAGTATAACATACTGAAAGATGAATGGTCAAGATCAAGAGATAATGATATTAATTATATGATTGTCTTTAAGAGATAATATTTCCTAAAATTATTGGCAGTATGTTTTTGAGAGCGAGCTCAATAAATCGGGAATTTTTGACAAATTTCTAAAACTCTTTTTTTGGTCTCTTGTTCAATTTTTTGATTATTTTCTTCGCCATTTTTAACATATCCCTCAAGAACGTCAGCAATCATGTTGCCAATTTGTAAAAATTCCTGTTCTTTAAAACCTCTAGTTGTGCCAGCAGGGCTACCAAATCTTAGTCCCGAAGTTACAAAAGGACTTCTTGGATCATTGGGAATGGCGTTTTTGTTGCAGGTTAAGCCAGCTCTTTCTAGAACTTTTTCTGCTTCCTTGCCGGTAATAGTTTCAAGTGGCGTTAAATCTGCAACCATTAAATGACAATCAGTACCACCGGTAGTTATTTTTAAACCACGATCAATTAAAGTTTTAGCTAAAATTTGGGAGTTTTTAACAATTTGTTTACCATATTCTTTGAAGTTTGGTTCTAGAACCTCACCAAAAGCCACGGCTTTAGCCATTATCACATGCATTAAAGGCCCTCCCTGAAGCCCAGGAAAAAGAGCAGAATTGATTTTTTTGGACAACTCTTCATCATTGGTTAAAATTATGCCACCTCTTGGACCTCGTAAAGTTTTATGAGTTGTAGAAGTTGTAATATGAGCATGAGGAATAGGTGAGGGATAGACACCAGAAGCAACGAGTCCAGCAATATGCGCCATATCAACCATAAGTAAGGCACCAACTTCATTGGCAATTTCTCTAAATTTTTGCCAATCAACAATTCTTGGATAAGAAGAAATGCCAGCAATAATTAATTTTGGTTTATGTTTTTTTGCAAGTTCGCGCACTTGATCATAATCTATTAAGCCATCATCTTCTCTGATGCCATATTGTACAGAATTAAGCCACATGCCAGAAATTGTTCTTTGCGCACCGTGAGTTAAATGACCACCTGCAGCCAAGCTCATACCAAGAATTGTATCATGAGGTTGTAAAAGTGCCAAATAAACTGCCAAATTAGCGCTAGCGCCAGAATGAGGTTGAACATTAGCAAATTTGGCGCCAAAAATTCTGCAAACTCGCTCAATAGCCAAATTTTCAACCTCATCATAAAATTCGCAACCACCATAATATCTTTTAGAAGGATAGCCTTCAGCGTATTTATTGGTAAAAATCGAGCCTTGAGCTTCTAAAACTGCGCGACTAACTATATTTTCTGATGCAATCAACTCAATTTGATTTTGCTGTCTTTGAGTTTCTTGATTAAGAAGATTGGCAATTTGTGAATCTGAATCTTTTAAATTTTTTGTGAAGAAGGTCATAATTTTTGTTTTTTTAAAATTCCTAAATGTCGTTTTTTTTCTGAATTAATAATTTCAGTAATTTCTTCATCAGTTAGCTGTTCTTGATAAGTTTTTTCAATTTTATTTTCCACAAAATTTGTTTTTGTTCCATAGGAAGTAGTGCTAATAACAAATTTTTCTTTTTCAAATTCAATAGCTAGTTCTGTGTTATATTCTTCATTGTCTTGAAATCTATATCTAAGGAGAATTTCCTTAAGATTATCATCACATTTTTTAGAAGTTAAAAAATCTATAAATTTTCTTTTATCCTCAAAATAACTTTCATCGGAAAAAATTGTCTTACAAACTGAAAAAAAATCTGCTTTTTTGTAAAATTCATCAAATTTTTCACAAGCTTTGATAAATTCTTCAAAAAGCTTTTTTAGAGAATTTTTGGCTAATTTTTGAATATTTTCGGTAGTTTTATATTCTTTTTTATTATTTTTAGTGGCTTTATAAGTGGCTTTTAAAACGGCAATTTCCTTATCCAAATAATCTTCATCTTCAATTTCTTCACCTTTAGCGCCCTTGATCATAATTTCTAGTGAATGACAAAGATTTTTGGCGATATATTCAACAAATTGATCTAAAAACCCACCATCAGCTTGTCTTAAGGCGCGAAAATAATTTTCTTTATCTTGAGTTTTGATGATTACTGGCGGAAAGTGAAATTGCATCAAAATAAAATTTAGCAAAATTCTTGCAATACGGCCATTGCCATCATCAAAAGGATGAATTCTGATAAATTTATAGTGAAAAATAGATGCAGTTAAGACTGGATCAAAATCTTTTTTACTGACTTCATTCTCATACCAATTTATTAAATCACTCATTCTGGCAGGAGTTTCTTCGGGGGTGGAAAAATAAAAAATCTCTCCCGCAATTGTTTTAACATGATTTGGCAGAGTTTTATATTTGCCAACTTTGATTAACTTTTTTGTAGGTTTGTTATCCGGTGTAATAGCGTCAACTTGATAAGGATTTTTGAGGATGATTTTATGTAATTCGCGAATAAAATTTTGAGTAAGTGGTCGATTGGATTTAATTACTTCTTCAATCAGATTTAACGCCTCGTTATGGCCTTCAATTTCTAGGTGATCTTTTAGAGGTTTACCAGATGATGTAATGCCGTGCAGCAATAACATTTTGGTTTCCCCAAAATTTAGAGAATTGCCTTCAAGATTATTTGAATGAAAATTCCAATCTAATCTAAATTTTGCTAGAATCTTTTGCTCTTGTTCAGTGCTAATTGGCCTTAACTCATCAAGTTGTTTTTTTAAATTATGAGCTTGAGCCAAATAATTCATAAGCTACAATCCAAACTTATTGAAACTTAATTTTTCCTCAAATTTATTAACTAAATTATCAGCTAAATTTACCTTTTCACTAAAAAAGCTTTTTAGCCAAGATTTTTTGGCAGTAATGTTGATAATTTTTACTTTTTTGCCGTATTTTTGCTGTAATTTTTCTCTAATATCAGCGATTTCATCAACCAAACCAAGTTCTTGAGCCTTTTTTCCTGACCAAAAGGCACCGGAAAATATCTTTTCTTCGCCAAGTTTTTTAAGTGATTTATCAAGTTTTTTGCCACGCGAATTACGAACCATATCTTTAAAGCATTCAAATATATCTCTTTGAGCATCTTTTAGAATCTCGATATTTTCTTTTACTTCAGGCATGAAAGGGTCAAGAATTGCTTTATTTTTACCTTCGGTATAAACCCTTCTTTCAACGCCAATTTTTTTGATTAAATCTACAAAGCCAAAGCCAGAAAAAATAACGCCGATACTGCCAATAATTGATGAATTATGAGCATAAATCTCATCACCAGCAAGTAACAGCCAGTATCCACCAGAAGCAGCAACGTCATGAGCAAAAGTCAAAACAGTTACCTTATGTTCTTTGGCTAAATTACGAATAGCGTTATAAACTAACTCGGATTGAACTGGCGAGCCCCCTGGGGAATTAATGGTAATAGCAACTGCTTTTAAATTTTCTATTTTAAAAGCTTTTTCAAGTAAAGGCAGGGTGTTTTCGTAATTAATGCCAGAAGAAACTTTAGAGTCGCGACCAATAATTCCTTGTAGATTGACACAAGCAACTTTTGGGTCGTTATTGCAAAAGGTTTTTCTAACAAATTTTTTGATTTTTTTAAATTCAAATCTTTCAATAAAAGCTATTTGTCTTGGTTTACTATTTCTTGCTTTAGCCATTTTTGAAGTTATTTTTGTTATTGGTTAAGTTTAAAGTTTCTTATGTCAGTTAGATGACCATTAATTGCAGCAGCTACTGCCATTTCAGGGCTAACCAAATGAGTTCTGCCACCACGACCTTGTCTACCTTCAAAATTACGATTTGAAGTTGAAGCGCATCTTTCGCCACTTTCTAACTTGTCAGCATTCATTGCTAAGCACATTGAGCATCCCGGTTGACGCCATTCAAAGCCAGCTTCAATAAAGATTTTATCTAAACCTTCATTTTCAGCTTGCTCTTTGACTAGTCCAGACCCCGGAACTACCATGGCCAACTTAATATTTTTGGCTATTTTGTGACCTTTGGCAAATTTGGCAGCTTGACGCAAATCTTCAATTCTACCGTTGGTGCACGAACCAATAAAAACTTTGTCAATTTTAATTTCTTGTAAAGGAGTACCAGAAGCTAATCCCATATATTGCAAAGATCTTTTTACTGCTTCTTGTTTGGACTGATCTTTAAAGTCATCTGGATTTGGAACTTTAGCTGAAATAGGTAAAGCATCTTCTGGACTGGTGCCCCAAGTAACTTGCGGTTCAATTTCTTCAGCTTTTAAAAATACTTGTTTGTCATATCTAGCATCTGCGTCAGATTTTAAAGATTGCCAAAACTCAACTGCTTTTTCAAAATCTTTACCTTGTGGTGCAAGTGGGCGATTTTTTAAATAGTCAAAAGTTTTTTGATCGGCTGCAATCAATCCTGCTCTAGCACCAGCCTCAATTGACATATTGCAAATTGTCATACGACCTTCCATTGACAAGCTTTCTATTGCTGATCCTGCATATTCAATAACGCATCCTGTAGCGCCAGCGGTTCCGATTTTGCCAATAATTGCTAAAATTATATCTTTTGCTGTTACTCCTTGTGATAATTTACCATCAACTTTTACTAAAAAATTCTTGGCTTTTGCTTGGATTAGGGTTTGTGTTGCTAAAACATGTTCAACTTCTGAAGTTCCAATGCCAAATGCCAAAGCGCCAAATGCTCCATGAGTAGAGGTATGGCTATCGCCACAAACTATTGTCATTCCTGGCTGAGTTAGGCCTTGCTCAGGACCAACGATATGGACAATGCCTTGTTTTTTGTTATCTAGATCAAAATATTTAATGCCGAATTCAGCGCAGTTTTTTTCAAGAGTTTCAACTTGAATTTTAGAAGTCTCATCTTTGATGCCTTTCGTACCATTGCCTCGATCAGCATTTGTTGTTGGCACGTTATGATCGGCAACTGCTAAATGAGCTTCAGAGCGACGAGGATTTCTATTATTCATTCGCAAGCCTTCAAAGGCTTGAGGTGATGTAACTTCGTGAATTAATTGACGATCTATATAGATCAAAGAAGAGTTATCATCTTGGTTTACTAAGTGCAAATCCCAAATTTTATCGTATAGTGTCTTTCCCATTGTCCGTTAACTAGTAATACCAATTCCCATCTATATTTCTACATAGCTACTTTGTCTTTTAAGTCAAAAATCATCATAAAATTTAGCCATGTATATCAAAATACAAGGCTAAATTTTCTAATAATTTTTCCCTTTAAAATACTTTGTATCTATATAGAATTATAGATGGGACTTGGTATAATTAAATAGCAAAATATATAGATTGGATAATCCATCAATTTTTTTTAATTGCAAGGGTGGTAAAGCTCTATTTTAATCTCATTTTAAAAACGCAAATTGGTGTTAGAAATAAAAAAGGCATCCACTCATTTAAAGTGGATGCCTTTAAAATATAATTATAGTTAAGATTTAGTTAATCTTGATACTATATTTTTGACCTAGGTAACTGCTAACTTCTGCGATTTCACTAGAAGATAGAACTTTATCAAACACTATTACTTCTGAAACTAGGCCTGAAAAAAAGTATTGAGCAGGTGTCGTGATTAAGCTTTTACCGATTGCAACATTATTACTACCAAGTGACAAGGTTGTGTTATCGTTAGTAAGTCCATCAGTGGTTGGTGTATTAACGCCTGTATTGCTGTTGTTGTAAATTGTAACATTAGAAGTGTTATCATTATTAACTGTAACAATTGTAACATAAGCTGAGTTGGTAGCAACTGCTACTCCTGAACTTGTTTTATTGGCGCCACTGTTAAATTCCAAACCGCTTGCAACCAAAGTTATATCAGCTAAGCTATTTGTTCCAGTACCTCCTTGAGAGAATAATGTCCCACCTGACCCACCGCCAGTATTAGCTCTCCAAACAACGGCAATCGAATATGTGCTGTCTTTAGCTAATAGTGGTGCTGATGTAGATGTAAATGCTGAATTAGTTCCGTTAAAAGATAAGCTAGGTAGACCGCTTATACCATCTTCAACATAAGTTACGGTACCAGCTGCGGTAAGGTTTATTTTGTTCGTATTAACTGTAACACGAATATCGTTCCAAGAACCACTTCCAGCAGTAAGAGCTCCATAGTCTGCAGTATCACCACCTGAAGCTATTGATGTTGAAGTAACTGATTTTTCCATAACAGGCTCCAACCACAATTTTAATCCTGTAATAGAGTTAACTGAAGATGAATTCGTTACTGAGCGGGCGGTTGATATTTGAATGCTTTTAAAAAGATTTTGACCTTTTACAATTGCAGCAACCAATACGCCGATAATTAGAATAACTATTGATAGCTCAATCAAAGAAAAAGCTTTTAATGTCTTAGTATTTTTCATGACTCAAAATAAAAAAATTAAAGAAAATATTGCATATCACTATTATATCATTTTTACACTTATTATACAACTTTAAAATACTTTAAAATTTGTAAAGTTGTTTTTGTTCAAAATGTAGAATGCAAGTTTAAATAAAAAACTATGAGCGCAATTTGGATGCTACTTTATTAAAGTAAACAAAAAAACGTCTTTTTTTCACTTTTTTTTTATTTTTTACTAAAATAGTAAAATTTGACAATCATTCATATTTAATTGATTATAACTAAGCTTGTTTTAAGCTTTGTTTGATTCAATATCTCAAATATAATAAGACATTTATGGCTGGACATTCGCAATTTGCCAATATCAAACATCGAAAAAATGCTCAAGATGCAAAGAGAGCAAAGCTCTTTACTAAAATTTTAAGAGAAATAACGGTTGCTGCTAAAACTGGACAGCCTGACCCCGAGTTTAATCCACGCTTGAGAAGTGCTATTATTGAAGCAAGAGCTAATAATATGCCTAAAGATAGGGTTGATGCAGCTATAAAAAAAGTGATAAGTGGTAATGAAGGAGATAATTTTGAAGAAATTCGTTATGAAGGTTATGCAAATGGTGGAATTGCAATTATTGTTGAGGCTTTGACTGATAACAGAAATAGAACTGCTGGTGAAGTTAGAAGTATTTTTTCAAAAAGTGGAGGTTCGCTTGGCGAAACTGGTTCCGTGGGCTTTTTATTTGATCATATTGGAATTATTCAATTTGATGCTAAAATAGCTTCTTCAGAAGAAATTTTAGAATCGGCTATAGAATGTGGTGCTAGTGATGTAGAATCTTTTGAGAATTTACATATAATATATTGTGAAGTTGACGATTTTAGTTCAGTCCGTGACACTATGATTAACAAATATGGGGATCCAACTTCTGCCAAGTTGGATTGGAAAGCTAAAGATTTAATAGAAATTAATAATCTTGAACAAGCAGAAAAGTTGATGAAATTTATTGATGCCCTAGAAGATTTAGATGATGTGCAGTTGGTTACTGGCAATTACTCTTTTAGCCAAGATGTTTTAGAAAAATTGTAATATTTTAGAAAATAATTTATGAAAAATCACAAGCTTGAGCAATCAAAAATTTCAGATGAATTGATTAAAGCTCATAACCTTACAAAAGATGAATATCAAAAAATTCTAGAAATATTAAAGCGTGAACCAACTTTAACTGAGCTTGGAATATTTAGTGCCATGTGGAGCGAGCATTGCTCATACAAATCAACCAAGAAGTGGCTTAAAACCATGCATACCAAAGCACCTTGGGTGATTTGTGGTCCTGGAGAAAATGCTGGTATTATTGATATTGGTGACGGTGATGCGGTGGTTTTCAAAATGGAAAGCCATAATCATCCATCTTTTATTGAGCCTTATCAAGGTGCGGCTACTGGTGTTGGTGGAATTATGCGTGATGTTTTTACGATGGGGGCTCGGCCAATTGCTAATTTAAATTCGCTAAGATTTGGTGAAATTAATCATCCAAAAACTAAAAGACTAGTAAATGGTGTAGTTTCTGGAATTGGTGGCTATGGTAATTGTATGGGTGTGCCAACGGTTGCAGGTGAGGTTACTTTTGATAAAAGTTACAACGGCAATATTTTAGTTAATGCGATGTGCGTTGGTCTGGTTAAAAAAGATAAGATTTTTTATTCGGCTGCGACGCAAGTTGGTGCCAGCGTGGTTTATGTTGGCTCAAAAACAGGTCGTGATGGCATTAACGGTGCAGTTATGGCTTCTGATGAATTTAAGGAGGGCGATGAAGATAAAAGGCCGACAGTACAAGTTGGTGATCCATTTGCTGAAAAACTCTTGCTTGAAGCTTGCTTAGAACTTATGCAACAAGATTGCATTTTGTCAATTCAAGATATGGGAGCAGCTGGTTTAACTTCTTCATCTTTTGAAATGTCGGGTAAGGGCGGTACTGGAGTTGAACTTAATTTAGAAAAAGTGCCAATGCGTGAAGAAAATATGACACCATATGAAATTATGCTTTCAGAAAGCCAAGAAAGGATGTTAATGGTAATTGATTCTCAAAAAGAAGATCTTGCAAAAGCAGTTTTTGATAAATGGGGTTTGGATTTTGCAGTGATCGGCAAAGTAACCGATTCAGGTAATGTAGTGGTTAAAATGAATGATGAAATTTATGCTGAAATTCCTTCTCTACCATTATCCGAGAATTCTCCAGAATATGACAGGCCTTGGCAATAAATAAGTATAAATAAAATGACCAAGGAAATCAAAAGCTTTATTGATGGCTGCAAAGAGTTTCGGCGTAAAAACTTTATTAATCAACAAAATAGCATTTTTAAATATTTAGTTGAAAAAGGACAAAAGCCAAAAGCTTTGGTTATTGCCTGCTGTGATTCAAGGGTTGATCCAGCGCTTTTAATGAATTGTCAAGCTGGTGATTTATTTGTGGTACGAAATGTTGCTAATCTGGTGCCACCTTACGAAGATGATGGCAGTCATCATGGTACAAGTGCTGCCCTAGAGTTTGGTATTTGTAATTTAGGAATTCAAAATATTATTATTTTGGGTCATAGTAAATGTGGAGGAATTGCTCATTTAGTACAAAATTTTAATGATAGTAAAAATACAGTGGGGCAAGAAAAAGATACTTTCATTTCAAGATGGATGGATCTTGCTAAAAAGTCGGTGATTGACATGAAGCAAGATTTTAAAAATTTAGATTTGGTTGAAAAAGTTGATATTTGTTCTCAAAAATCAATCATCAATTCATTAAATAATTTAAAAACATTTCCTTGGATTCGAGAAAGAATCAAAAAAAACGAGTTATTTATTCATGGATGGTTTTTTGAATTAGAAGATTGTTCTGTAAAGTTTTTTGATCATAAAACTGGTCGATTTAATTAAATAATGTATGTCTCAAAAAATTATTGAAATTTTAAAGCAAATGATAGCTTTGCCTGATCTGGCTTCAAAAAAATGGGTTTACCAACAATATGATTCGCATGTGATGAATGATACCATTGCAACTAATGGTGATGCAGCAATTATTAGGGTTCATGGCACAAATAAGGCTTTAGCACTAACTTCTGATTGTACGCCAAGATATGTTGAATCTGATCCAGAAATTGGTGCCATGCAAGCAGTTTGTGAAACTTATCGTAATATTTCAGCAACGGGAGCAACTCCTTTGGCAATTACAAACTGTCTTAATTTTGGCAATCCAGAAAAACCAAAAATTATGGGGCAAATTGTAAAATCTATTAAAGGCATCAATAAGGCATGCGAGTTTTTGAGTTATCCGGTGGTTTCGGGCAATGTTTCTTTGTATAATGAAACCAATGGTAACGCCATTAACCCAACGCCGACAATTGCTGGGGTTGGATTGCTAAAGAATCTTAAAAAAAGAGCTGATTCTAAATTTACAGATATTAATGATGAAATATTTGTGATTGGTAAGTTAAAGGGACATTTAGATTGTTCAATTTATCAAAGAGATATTTTAAAGATTGCTAACTCGAACAATCCGCCATCAATTGATCTAGTTCAAGAAAAAAATAATTCAGAATTTATTAGAAACCTTGTTGCAGATGATATTTTAACAATTTGTCATGATATTTCAGACGGTGGTTTGTTGGTTAGTCTTTTTGAGATGTCGAGCAATAAAATTGGCTGTGAAGTTGATATTGATAATTTATCCAAAAATTTAGCTATAAATCAAGAAAACTTATGTTTTGGTGAGGATCAATCATGCTATGTTGTGGCTATAAATTTAGATAAAATTGAATTATTTAAAGCAAAAGCTAAGCAAAAAAACATTGAAATACAAAGAATAGGTAAAACTATTCCAAATTATATTTCTATTTCAGATTCTAAAATTTCAATTGAAGAATTAAAAGAATTGAACTCAGAGCTTTTTGAAAATGCTTTTGCATACTAATTTTAGTTAAAAAAATGGATAAAAGTACAATTCGTTATACATCTTATGCTATTAACATTTTATCCAAAATTTTAGGTTCAAATTTCAGTGTTAATGGTCTTGAGAAAATTCCTCAAAAACCAGTTCTTTTTGTTGCTAACCACTTCACTAGGTCTGAAACATTTTTAATACCATATTTGATTTATAAATATACTGGCAGACAAGTTAGATGTTTGGCTGATAGTAGTTTATTTCATGGTGTTTTAGGAAATTTTCTATCTTCAGTTGGCGCAATTTCAACTTCTGATAAAAATCGTGACAAGATAATAGTTAACGATTTAGTAAATGCACAATTTGATTGGATGATTTATCCAGAAGGGAGTATGATTAAAAATAAAAAAATCGAGAATAAGAAAGGCTATATTAATTATACCTCAAGTAGAATTGGTAGAGTTAGAACTGGATCTGCAGTTTTGGCTCTAAAGGCTGAAATTTATCGACGTGATATCATAAATGCATATAAAAATTCAGATACTGATATTTTAAATTATTTCAAAAAGAAATTTGGCTTAGCTTACCATCATAATTTTAAAGATATTGATACTGCAATTGTTCCTGTTAGCATTACTTATTATCCGCTAAGGCCAGGTGAAAATAAAATTCAAAAAATATTAAAGAAATTTATTAAAAATTTGCCAAAACAGGCTTTAGAGGAGTTAGAAATTGAGGGCAATTTACTGTCTAAAGCTGAGATAGATGTTGGTTTTGGTGATCCAATTTACTTAAGAGATTATATCAAATTAGTTAAGCCAGCAATTGATCAGTTGCCAATTTTGGGGCATGAATTTAAGTCAAATTTAGTCATAAAATATTTTAAAAATAGTCTGACCAACCAATTTATGACTTCAATTTATCAAAATATTGAGATTAATTTTGACCATATTTTTGCTGCTTCTTTATTTTATATTGATATGAAGAAGATATCCGTCTTACAGCTCAAGCAAATCATATATTTATCAGCAATTAAGATCAGAAAGTTTGGAAAGTTTCGTTTAAATTCATCTTTAGATTGGGGTAATTTGGTAAAAATATTTAGCGACGAAAAATATCATCTTTTTGATGATGTTTTTTCTTTAGCTAAACAGCAACATATTTTAGAGGTTGACGAAGAAGGTTTTGTAAGCGTTGCGAATAAAGCCTTCGATGATGATGAAGATTTTCATGAAATCAGGCGTGAAAATTCTTTAAGAGTAATACTTAATGAATTTGTATTATTAGATAAGGCCAATCTTTTGGTTCGAAAAACCGCAAAATCATTAGGAAATAATTTGGGATATGAGGTATTTTTAGATATTTTAAAAAGTGATCAAAATAATTTTCATAATGATTATCAGCAATTTTATGATAAAGAGATGTCTAAAGATGCTGAGGTTGGTTTACCATTTTCATTAAATTGTAAAACTGACAATAAAAGTGAATCAGGGGTTTTGTTGGTTCACGGCTATAAATCAACGCCCAAAGAAGTAGAAAGTTTAGGTCAGTTTCTTGCTGGTTATAATTTTAAAGTTTATGGAGTTAGGCTAAAAGGTCACGGTACAGCTCCTCTTAATTTAAAATATGTAAATTGGCAAGATTGGTATGATAGTGTTCAAGTTGGTTATGCTGCTCTTAGAAATCTATGTAAAAAGATCATTATCATTGGTTTTTCTACTGGTGGTTTACTTTCATTGTTAATGTTGGCCAATAAAAATAAATCTAGTAAATTTATTGCTGGAGTAGTTTCGATTAATTCTGCTCTTAAGTTAAGAGATATAAGATCTCATTTAGTACCAGGAATTAATATCTGGAATGATATTTTAGATAGGTTTCATATTGAAAAGGGTCATTTTGAGTATATCGAAAATATAGCTGAAAATCCTCATATCAACTATAGTAGAAATTATTTGAGTGGAGTGGAAGAGTTGGGCAAATTGATGGCAAAGGTTGAGAAGAGTTTATATAAGATTAACGGCAATATTTTGTTAATTCAATCAGACGAGGATCCAGTAGTTAATCCTAAAAGTTCTAAAATAATTTTTAGAGAAATAATTAATGCAAAAAAGGAGCTTTACTTTATAAACTCTAAAAGGCATGTCATAATAACTGGACAAGATAGTATCAAAACATTTGAGGCCATAAAAAACTACCTTGCTAAAATTAAAATAATTGAATAGCTTTCAAAGCAAGATTTTGCTGAATGAATTTTGGTTATTATTAATGCTAATTACTAAAATTCCTTGATTTACAGGGGTCTTATTAAATTTGAGTTTATTTTATAGCAAAATTAACCAAGATATATTTAATATTAGGGTTAATTTTATTAAAAAAGCACTAAAATTAAACTAAATATTAAACTATAAAAATCTTTGTTAACAGTACCTAGGCGCTGTATCAAAAGTTTGTAGGTCTTAAAAATTTTTAGGCATTGTTTTAAATTTTGAAATTTTAGATTTAAATAATGAAATCAAAAAGTCGTCAACAACAAATTGAAGAGTTAGAAGAGATTGATGAGACAGATGTTGATGTTGAAGCGGTTGGTCCTGCTATATCATCTGGCAAGAAGGGAAAAATTGCAGTAATTGTTATATCGTCAATTTTTATAACTCTGGTAATTTATCTATTTTTTTTTAGTACCAAAGAAGAAGTTGTTAAACTTGAGCCAGTTCAGCCTGTTGGCCAGAAAATTACTGAAAAAGAAGAAGTTGAGCCTGTTTTTAACCTTGATGAAAGTTATAATTTGCTGGGCGATGCTCAATCTGCAAATATTGAAGCTATGCCAATTCCTCAAGTTCCTAAATTGCCAGAAATTCCTAAAGATATTATAGCTAAAGACTCAGAAATTGCAAATATAATTAATCAAGCAGAGCAAGAAAAAATTGATCAAGAAGGGCAACAGGCCTTAGATGATCAGAAAAATCTTCAACCACCTAATATTGCTGATTTACCGAATGTAAATAATCAATTTCCATTTAATGACAAAGTTGCGACACCGGACAGTTCTGCAGAAAGTAATAATTTATTGGCGAATCTTGCTAAGCCAGCGGCAAATCTTGATCCAAGATATGCGCCGATTGTTGTTTTTTCGGGTTCTGCTCAAGGAGTTCCATCGAGGGGGGTTGGTTATGAAAAAAATATTATTGTTTTGTCGGATAATTCAATTGCGACTCTTGAAGAATCAGATACCGATATTGAGGCAAAAATTATTTCAGACAGATCAACCACTATTGCACAAGGTAAATTAATTACTGCTGTCTTAGAAACCGCAATTAATACTGAGTTACCTGGTTTTGTGAGAGGTATTGTTAGTCGAGATGTTTATGGAGAATCAGGAAACGATGTTTTAATTCCCAGAGGTTCAAGATTGTTTGGGTCTTATTCGAGTCAAGTTCAAAGAGGTCAAGCAAGGGTTGATATATCTTGGAGTAGGTTAATTAGGCCTGATGGTGTTGATTTAGGTATTAGTTTTAATGCTTCTGATCAGTTTGGTAGAGCTGGTATTAATGGTGAAGTTGATAATAAATATTCTTCAATTGTTACAAATTCTATTTTGACTAGTATTCTGACAGTTGGTGGCGTTGCCTTGGCTGAGCAGTTGCTTGACAATGGATCTTCTACAACAACTACCAACCCCACAACTGGTTCAACAACTTCAACTGGCAGTGCTTCAACTCAGGCAATTTATGATGTTAGTAAAAATATAGTCGATACGGTCGGTACTATTATGCAAAATCAAATTAATACTAATCCAGTAATTACTGTGCCCCAAGGTACTAAGATTACAGTTGTGGTTAATTCAGACATTAAAGTACCAAAGATGTCTAATTAATTTAAAATATTACTCAGAGCATAAATTAGTAGATTTTTACTGCAATATTTTCCTTTTATTTTTTATTAAAAAATTCGTAATAACCCAACTATTACAGGAATTTTTTAAATAAACCTAAAAGAAAAATCTTCTTGCAAAAATCTACTAATTTAT
>JAURQX010000026.1 GCA_030835905.1 Alphaproteobacteria bacterium | reverse complement strand
AGTCACTCCTGTTAATTAAGGTTAATAAAATTTTTATTGGTCACTCCTTAAAAAAGTTAACCAAGAAAAAACTTAAATTATTTTTGAGGAATGTTAAGTCATTACCTCGTATTAAAATAAAGGAGTGGCTTTATTGGTGATCATGGTATGTATAAGAGCTTTGTTACCACAAAATTCTCTATAGATATTTGTGAGATGAATGATTGTTGCAACAAATTGCGGTAGCTAGGGCATCAGCCTCATCTTCAGTTTTAAAATTAGCCTTAGGCAGTAAAACTTTTACCATCATTTGCATTTGATTTTTATCGGCACGCCCTACTCCTGTAACCGCCTTCTTAATTGCAGTTGTTGAAAATTCATGAACTTTTAAATTATGAAGTCCTAAAGTGAGCATCAAAGCACCTCTTACATGACCAAGTTTTAGTGATGAAGTTGGGTTAACATTGATAAAGGTTTCTTCAATGGCAGCAATATCTGGCTGATTTAATTTGATAATTTTGCTTAATTCTTCATGAAAATGATTTAATCGATCTGCTAAATCTTGAGTTGGCTTTGAATAAATTGTATAAGAAGAGACAAAATTTATCGAATTATTGTGGCATGATATAATTCCAATGCCAGTTTTGGTAAGCCCCGGATCAATACCAATTATTTTTTTCACTAACTTAATTAAAAAATTTACAGCATTTGAATTTAATTTAAAAAGCGATGCGTATTAGGATAATGGTGAGCTTTTTAAATAAAGATTGAAAGTAAAACATCGAAGATAAAATAGGTAATTTTAGCTTGAAATGCTATAAACTATAGAATTTTTGGTCTTTTTTGGCCATTTCAATCAATAATTTACTAACTTCAAATCTAGCGCCATATTTTTTGTTAAATTCTTCTAGTCTAGCAACAACTTCTTTTAAACCACGATTTTGCGCATATCTCAAAACTCCACCTCTAAAAGCTGGAAATCCTGCCCCCATAATCATCGCCATATCAAGATATGATGCATTTTTAACTACTTTTTCTTCTAAACATTTAGCTGCTTCATTGACCATAGTTAACATACAACGATCAATTATTTCGTCATTTTTTAACTTAATTTCTTTTATTTTGTTTTTCTTAGCAACCTCATTAACTATTTTATTAATACTAGGATTAACCTCGGTAACTCGACCATATTTATAAAAGCCAATATTAGATTTTTTGCCAAGTAAGCTTTTGTGATTATTATAAATTTCGGTTAAAATTTCTGAAACTTGCATTCTTTTGCCATAAGCTTCTTCTAAAGATTTGGCAACCTTAACACCAACATCAATACCAACAACATCTGCCAAGACAAATGGTCCCATTGGCATGCCAAAATCATTGATTATTTTATCAATTTCTTCTATATCGCCACCTTCTTGCAAAATATAAGATGATTCATTGAGATAAGGTAGCAAAATACGATTAACTAAAAACCCTGCCACATCCTTAACTACTATTGGTGTTTTACCCATTTTTTTAGCTAAAGCCACGGTTGAAGCAATTGTTTGATCATCAGTTTTTTCGCCTTTAATTACTTCAACCAAAGGCATACGATTAACAGGATTAAAAAAATGCATGCCGACAAATCTTTGCGGCTTTTTTAAGGCGCTAGCCATTTGTGAAATTGATAAGGATGAGGTATTAGATGCAATAATTGCCTTATCATCAATCTTATTTTCAAGTTCAGCAAAAATAGTTTTTTTGATTTTCATATCTTCAACCACCGCTTCAACCACCAAATCACGATCTTTAAAACCTGAATAATCAGTTGTTGAAGTAACCATGGACGTTTTTAAAGAAATTTCATAGCTGGTAAGTTTTCTGATTTTTTTGAGCTGTAAAAATATTTTACTAATCTGGGCAAAACCAATAGCTATTGCTTTTTGAGAAATATCTTTAATACGAACATCGATGTCATTTTTTGCAAACAACCATGCAATACCACCACCCATAATTCCAGCACCAAGAACTGCTGTTTTTTTTACTTCTAAAATATCTACTTTTTTACCATTCAATCCATCGTCCTTTTTTAGAGCCTCATTGGTAAAAAATAATTCAATCATATTTTTACAAACTTCACCTACTGCTAATTCGCAAAAAGCTTCAAGCTCAATCGCTAAGCCTTTTTTGAGTGATTTTTTGCAGTAAGTTCGACGAATTACTTCAAGTGCGTAGTGAGGAGCAGGATATTTGCCCTTAGTTTTTTTAACCAAACTATTGAAGGCAAAATTAATTATTAAGGCCTTGACAAAAGGAATTTTCTCAAAGGTAGGTTTTTTTGATTTTGGCTCAACTTTACCAGCTAAAACCTTATTCACAAAATCACCAACCCCTTCTTTTAAGAAATTTTCATTAATAACCGCACTTACTAAACCAATTTTAAGGGCTTTTTTAGCATTAATTGATTTTCCTGCTAAAATAATTGCTAAAGATTGTTGTAAACCAATAATTTTAGGCAATCTTTGCGTGCCACCAAAACCTGGTATTATACCTAAATTAACCTCCGGCAATCCAAGAGAAGTTTTTGGATTAGAGGTTGCTAAGCGATAATCGCAAGCTAAAGCCAGCTCTAAACCACCTCCCAAACATGACCCGCCAATTACTGCAATTTTTGGAATTTTTAATTCATCTAATTTAGTAATAATATTTTGACCCTGCGCTACTTTTTTGTAAGCATCTTTTTCATCGGTAATTGATTTTATTTCATTAATATCAGCGCCAGCAATAAAGTTACCTTTTTTTGCAGAACTTATAACTAAAATCTTGATTGATTTATTTTTAGAAATTTCATCTAAATTTTTTTCTAGCTCAGTTAAAACAAGTTCTGAAAGCTTATTAACCTTCTCATTTGGTAAATCAAATATTAAATTTGCTACACCATTTGCTTCAATTTTTAGCGAAATTGAGCTAGCAGAATTCTCTTTGGAAGATACAATCTTAAGAGAAGATTTTTTATTGGGAACTTTCTTTAAGGTAGTCGCCTTTGTAGAAGCTGTTTTTGATGAAGTCGCTTTAGAAGAATTTGATTTTGTCATATTTTTAATAAGTTATTCTTTAGAAGCTAAGTATCTTTCAATTTCAAGTGCTGCCATGCAACCAGATCCAGCCGCAGTTACTGCTTGACGATAAATTTTGTCTTGAATGTCACCTGCTGCAAAAATACCTTCAATGTTAGTAGCAGTGGAGTTTGGCTTGGTTATCAAATAACCCTCTTCATCGATTTTAAGGCTAGTATTTTTGAAAATATCAGAGTTTGGCTTATGGCCAATGGCAATAAAAATACCGTCAATTTTTAATTCGCTAATTTTGCCAGTTAGACTATCTTTTAACTTGGCGCCAGTAACTGATTTTGGATTTTCACTACCAATAACTTCTTCAAGAGTCTTATTCCATAAAACTTCAATTTTTGGATTTTTAAATAAGCGATCTTGTAATATCTTTTCACCACGAAACTTGTCACGACGATGAACTAAATAAACTTTGCTACAATGATTAGTTAAATATAAAGCCTCCTCCATCGCGGTGTTACCACCTCCGACCACAATCACCTCTTTATTTTTAAAGAAAAAACCATCGCAAGTTGCACAGCCAGACACGCCAAAACCTTGAAATTTTTTCTCTGATTCAAGACCAAGCCATTTTGCCTGAGCTCCTGTAGCAATCACTACAGTTTCAGCTTCAAAAACATCTTCTGACTCACCAATTAATTTGAACGGCTTTTCAGAGAAATCTACTTCTTTAATGTGATCAAAGACAATCTCAGTTCCAACATTTCTAGCTTGTGCTTCCATTTGTTCCATTAACCAAGGCCCTTGAATGGACTCGGCAAAACCTGGGTAATTTTCTACTTCGGTAGTAATAGTTAATTGACCACCAGGTTGCATACCATTGATTAAAATTGGCTTTAAATTAGCTCGAGATGCATAAATTGCTGCACTATATCCAGCAGGACCTGAACCAATAATTACTACTTTTGTTTTGTATGTTTTAGACATTTTAGAATTATATTATACTTAAAATTTTATACTTAAAAGAATATAACTTATTATTTTTCTTGGAACCGCTTTCAAGAAAAATAATCACATATTACCTCAATTTATAAATTTTATTTAAATTTATAAATTGAATTTTTTTACATATACATTCCGCCGTTTATAGCTAAGGTTTGACCAGTTATATATCCAGCTTCATCACTTGCTAAAAAAACCACACCATTAGCAATTTCACTAGCTTTACCCATTCTAGCCATTGGAATACGACTTAAGGTTTGAATTTTTTGTGCATCAGTTAAAATTTCAGTCATCGGACTTTCAATAAAACCAGGAGCTACGCAATTAATTGTAATTCCACGACTCGCAACCTCTTGCGCTAAAGATTTAGTCATGCCTATCATGCCAGATTTTGATGCAACATAATTAGCTTGACCAGGATTACCACTTTGGGCAACAACCGAAGCAATATTAATGATTCGACCATATTTTCGACGCATCATTTTTTTGATGGCATTGCGATTTAAAATAAAAGTTGATTTAAGATTTATATCAATAACTTGTGAAAAATCTTCATTTTTCATACGCAAAATTAAACCATCGCGAGTAATTCCAGCATTGCACACTAAAATGTCAATTTGGCCACCAGCTAATTCTTCAGCCTTTTCAAACAAAGCTTCAACTTCTGATTCGTTAGATAAGTTGCACGGTAAAATTGTATTAGAAGACCCCAATTTTGTTGATAGTTTTTCAAGTTTTTCTTGATTGGTGCCAGACATTACCACAAAAGCACCTTGCACGATAAAAGATTTAGCAATTTCTTCGCCAATACCGCCTGTAGCACCAGTCAATAAAACTTTTTTTCCTTTTAAATTTATCATTTTATATAAAATTAATTAATAATATCTATTAAGCGGTTCATTTTTTCAATATCTCGCTTGTCATAACCACTATCTTTATCGATTTTAGGGTCTTCTTCTTCAAAATCTTCAACCTCAATTGTTTCATTGATCAAGAATTCTTGTGACTCTTTATTCTTACTACCTTGAGAAATATCGTTAATCTTTTTATCCAAATCTTTATATTTATTCAACGAATCTAGATTTTTGAGATCTAAATTCTGAAGAGAGTCTAAATTTAAATTGTTTATATTGCTTATATTTTGCTTAATATCATCTACCGAAGAACTAAACAAGCTTGCTACTACTGGATCTAAAAATTCTCCACTATAACGAATAATATTATAAGTTTTAGCTTCAATAAACCACTCTGGCCCACCCTCTGCAATATCATCCTTATTTACATCAAATAATTTACCGTAAATATTGATTGCAAGAGAATAAATGAAACCAAAGATAATTATATTTTTAATAATTCCATAAAACACACCTAGAGACTTATCAATTGGCTCTGGAACAATTAGCTTGAGAGATTTTTCAAGGCCAACAGTGGATAAAGAAAAAGTTATAAAAGTTGCAATAAATATTACCGTCTGCAACACAAAACTTAATACCAATTTACTCATTAAAGATCCACCAAAAATATGCAATACAATAGGTGTAATAAGGTAGCATGCCAATAGTGATATAGTCCATTTTAAAAGACTAAAGATTTCTTTGACAAAACCTCGCAAAAAAGCGGTTATGACAAATATCATGGTAAAAACTATAAAAACTAAATCTAAAACCGACACAGCTAAAATTTATCTTTAAATAATCTTATAAATGGCAAATTTTTGATGATTTGACTAGGTTTTTTAAAACTAGAATCCGAATTTAAAAGCGAACTTTGTAAAAAATTAACTAGATTCGTACCAGCCTCCTTTGTTTTAAATTTTAATTTTTCAAACTGCATTACTTTTTCTATTTTAGAATCAATAAATTTTTTGGTTTTGGATAGTTCTGAATCTTCATCTTTTAAAAAAACCGGAATAGTTTGTAAGATAATTTTTGCCAAAGTTAGTCTTTTGGTATAAAAATTAAAATCAGTTGATTGATCATTGATTAAGCGCCATATTTCATCGGCAATTTTAAAGCAATTTTTCAAAGCTTGAATTTTTGGTCTAAACCCAACTTCAAAATTAAACAAGTTTTTTGGATCAAAATAATAATGACTCAAGGCACTAATTGCTGACTTATTTTTCTGCTCAAGTACAAATCTTTGATATAAACAAAAACGAATTTTATCACGAATTTTTTGATGATCAAAATCAGTAATTTTAGCAATTTTTTGCTGCAAAATTTCATTATTTTCTTCAACATAAAAATCAGCAAGATCAAGCAAATTATTAGGGAAAATTAATGGC
Source organism: Alphaproteobacteria bacterium (assembly GCA_030835905.1). Taxonomy (GTDB): domain Bacteria; phylum Pseudomonadota; class Alphaproteobacteria; order Rickettsiales; family UBA1997; genus UBA1997. Next base: position 2,483 of record JAURQX010000026.1, on the reverse strand, counting down.
AAAAATTTGTGGTCAATTGAAGATTTTTTTAAAGCTTCATGCAAAGAAGACTTATTCCAACCACTTACAGCAACAATTTCTAAAAAATTCTTAAGAATTTTTCGTTTATTTTCTACTGAGTCGATTAGCATTATTTTCAAGCAAATTTATTAAACAATATTTTTAAAAAATTAACTAATCTAAACAAAATAATTTAGATTTTAAGTTAAAATTAACACTAATACCAAAATTTATCTTTAAAATGCTAATTTGCCTTTAAAATATTAAAAGATTTATTGAAGATGAACTTTGGTGGCTACTAATCACAAAGTTTTTTAACTTATGAACAATATTAAATCGTACATAGACTAAAAACATAAAATAACAAATATATTAATTATTAATTTCATTTTATGTTAGCAAAATTGTCTCCTTTTAAGAAAAGATTTATTTGCGATTTTATTTTCTTTCAATAGTCTGAATGTCTAGCTTAAAACTTTCTTAAACATTAATTAAGCAATAGCAAGAATGACAACTTCACCAAACCTACTACCAATCCACAATCGCTTCGATATCAGTTTTTCACATGGCAAAGGAGTTTATCTTTATAGCAAGGATAAGCAATATCTTGATTTTGGTGCTGGAATTGCTGTTAATGCTTTGGGTCATTGTCATCCAAAAATCGTTGAAGCCTTAACCAAGCAAGCGCAAAAATTATGGCACGTGTCTAATATTTATAATGTTGATGAATTAAACAAATTTGCTGAAAAATTAACTAACGCAACTTTTGCTGATTATGTCTTTTTTTGTAATTCTGGCGCAGAAAGCTTAGAATGTGCTGTAAAAACAATGCGACGTTACTTTTACAGCAAAAATCAACCACAAAAAAATCGTATCATTACGTTTTCTGGTGCTTTTCACGGTAGAACTATTGCTGCTATTTCAGCAGCTGCCAAGAAAAAGTACCTTGAAGGTTTTGAGCCCGCACTTGATGGTTTTGACAATGTTGAATTTGGCAATATCGAAGCAGTCAAAAAAGAGATAACCGACAAAACTGCCGGTATTTTAATCGAACCAATCCAAGGCGAGGAAGGAATTCGTCCTTGTACTCAAGAATTTTTACAACAGCTGCGTCAAATTTGCGATGAAAAAGGTTTATTGCTTGGCTTCGATGAAGTGCAATGCGGTTATGGCAGAACTGGCTGTCTTTATGCTTACCAATATTATAATGTTATTCCCGATATTGTCGCGACTGCCAAAGCAATTGGTGGCGGCTTTCCACTCGGTGCTTGTTTAATTAAAAAAGAAGCAGGTCAATATATGACTGCTGGCACACATGGTACAACCTATGGCGGCAATCCTTTAGCTATGGCTGTCGCTGACGCAGTTTTAGATGAAATTTTAAGCGAGGGATTTTTAGAAAATGTACAAAAAGCTGGTAAATTACTTAAGTCTGAACTACAAAAACTTCAGCAAGAATTTCCGCAAATCATTCAAGAAGTTAGGGGATTTGGCTTAATGCTTGGCATAAAAATTAATGATCAAATTGCAAATACCAAAATTGTTCAAAAATTTATTGATAATCAGTTACTAACAATTCCTGCCGGTGAAAATGTAGTGCGAATTCTGCCACCACTTATAATTGGAGAAAATCACATTGAAGAAGCTATCAGGAAAATAAGATCGGCTCTAAAAATTACTTAAACTTTTTGAAAATAGGATGAAAAAGACTTTTGTACAACCTCGAATTTAGGTAATTTTACTTACAAATATTTTTAATTTCTGTAGTAAGTTGCATATTACTCAAAATTACTTCGTTTTTTTTGCGTCATTTGTGTCGGTTTTTTTGATTTTTTAAATTCACGTATATCAACTGGTACTGCTAAAATTTAAAAAATAATTGCCGATTTGATGATCAAAATGATCGTTTAAGTCATTTTTCTTGATCAAATCTCCCCATAAAAATTCCTCAAAATTGGAAGTTGTGCAAAGGTCTTTAAAATTAGATTTAGCCACCTAATACAGAATTTGATACAGTGGATTTTAAGGCTCCATTGTGAGCTGATAAATGATCAAAAAGACTTTATTTGGCAATGGTTTAAAACTAGATTTTAGCTGCTTTTTTGGCGGGCAAGATAAGTTAAGACCACTTTCACTTTTTGCTAAGTAACTAAAAAAACTAGCACCTTTTTTAATCTCTGTTGTAATAAACTCAGCACTATCATTAATATTTACTTGAACACTCTCTGAAAATTTATTTAATTGTTTAGTTGCCTTATCTGCAAATTCACTAAAATGATCTAATGATACGCCTAAATCCCAAGCGCTCTTTGCAAAGCTCTTAACTAGCGGACTTAAAGTAGAAGACCCCTGCAAATCAACCAATTTTGAGGAATTTTTAGGCATTTTATATTTTTTAAATTTTAGCGTATCAAGATATACGTGAATTTAAAAAATTAAAATAACAACAAAATTACTAAAATTCGTTGATTTGCAGTGGTCTT
>JAURQX010000025.1 GCA_030835905.1 Alphaproteobacteria bacterium | reverse complement strand
CCTGATTTAGATAGGTAAGTAGTGATAGCAGCAGTTAATGTTGTTTTACCGTGATCAACGTGACCAATGGTACCTATATTAACATGTGGTTTAGTACGATTAAAAGTTTGTTTGGACATGATTTAAAATTGGTTTGTTTAATGAACTATCTAAAACTTATTATAGGCAAAATACTAGCTACTAAATAAAATGCAACAAGCAATTATAATTTAAGTGTATAGTTTTAGTAATCGCACCAACAACCTCAAGCTCATGCTGTGAGGTTGTTTTGTGCATAACTCTATTAGGCAACTTGAACTCGAGTTTTATTAGCAATTTTTTGACGAATATTTTTAGTAGCATTCACCATTTTAATCAAAGCTGACTTAGTTTCTAGCCAATCCCTAGTTTTAAGACCGCAATCTGGATTAACCCAAATTTGACTGGCATCAAGTACGTCCAGAGCTTTACTTAAAAGACTTTCCATCTCTTCTTGAGTTGGAACTCTTGGACTATGAATATCATAAACACCAGGTCCAATTTCATTTGGATATTTGAAGTTAACAAAAGCATTTAGTAATTCCATTTGTGAGCGAGAAGTTTCAATTGAAATTACATCAGCGTCCATTTTGGCAATCGCTTCAATGATGTCATTAAATTCGGAATAACACATATGAGTGTGGATTTGCGTTTCATCTTTAACGCCACTTGCCGTAACTCTAAATGCCTCAACCGACCAATTTAGATAATTTTGCCAGTTATTTTTGCGAATTGGCAAACCCTCACGAAGAGCAGCCTCATCAATTTGAATAATTTTTATGCCAGCTTTTTCAAGATCAACAACTTCATCACGAATTGCAAAGGCAATTTGCAAAGCTGTGTCTTTCCTTGGTTGGTCGTCACGCACAAATGACCATTGTAAAATAGTGATTGGACCAGTCAACATACCTTTCATATATTTTTTGGTCTGACCTTGTGCAAATTTTGACCAAGAAACTGTCATCGCTTTTGGTCGAGAAACATCGCCAAAAATTACTGGTGGCTTAACACATCTTGAACCGTAACTTTGCACCCAACCATTTTTGGTAAAACAAAAACCCTGTAGCTGTTCACCAAAATATTCAACCATATCATTTCTTTCAAACTCACCATGCACCAAAACATCAAGACCAATTTCTTCTTGGATTTTGATAGTGTTGATAGTTTCATTTTCAAGAAATTGCTGATATTGATCAGACGTAATTCTACCCGCTTTGTAGTCTGCTCGCGCCTTTCTAACTTCTTTAGTTTGCGGGAAAGAGCCAATTGTTGTAGTTGGCAAAATTGGTAAATTAATTTGAGAAGATTGTAATTTTTTTCTTGTGGCAAAATTGCTTTTTCTGTTGATTAGATCTTCGCTTAAATTTGCCGCCCTTTCTTGAACTGATTTATTGTTAATTTTAGCTGAAGTTTTACGAGCCGAAATTGCTGATTTATTTTGCTGTAATTGACTTTCTACGCTATTATCATTATCTGATGCTTTTGCTAAAATAGTAATTTCAGATAATTTTTGAGTGGCAAAAGCCATCCAGCTTTTGATTTCTTGATCTAATTCAGTTTCATTAGCCAAATCAACTGGACAATGCTGTAATGAGCATGAAGGCGTAACAATTACTCGCTCTTTTCCTAATTTTGCTGTTGCTTGATTAATTAATTTAAGAGAATTCTCATAATTATTAATCCAAATATTACGACCATCAATTACACCAACTGATAATGATTGATTATTTTTAATCAACTCTAAAGCTTGATCAAGTTGTTCAGGAGCCCGAACTAAATCAATATGAACTGACGCTGTACCTAAGTTAAAGGCGATTGCAGCATTGTCATATAATCCGTCAAAATAAGTAGCTAGATGTAAATTGATTGAACCAGCATATTCTTTGATTTTGCTGTAAGCTTTAGAATAAAGATTTTTAGCTTCATTTGACAAATCAGTTACTAAATACGGCTCATCAATTTGCACATCTTTAACACCAATTTGCTGCAACTTAGCAAAAAGTTGCTGATAAACCTCAAGCAAATTATCAATTAAATCTAGTTTACTAGAATTATCAACTTCCTTACCCAAAAGTAAAAATGAAACAGGGCCAACAATTACTGGACGAGTTTCGACACCACTTGTTTTGGCTTCTTGATATTGATCAAAAATTTTAGTTGAAGATAGTTTAAATTTTTGATTAGCACTAAATTCAGGAACGATGTAGTGATAATTGGTATCAAACCATTTCGTCATTTCCATGGCCGTAACGTCAACGCCATCTTTTTGCGCACCTCTTGCCATGGCAAAATATAGATCGAGATCAACATTTTCTTGGTTAAAGGCAAATCTTTGTGGCACAGCACCAAAAAGCGCAACTGTATCTAAAATTTGATCATAGAATGAAAAGTCATTTGATGGAATATATTTTATACCAGCATTTTGCTGAGTTTTCCAGTTTTTTAAACGAATTTCCTTCGCTGTATTTTGCAATTCTTGCTCTGAAGAATTGCCTTTCCAATAACTTTCAACCGCTTTTTTTAACTCACGATTAGCTCCAATTCTTGGAAAACCAAGATTCGCAGTTTGTAACATATCTTTATAATTTGAAAAATTAAGCAAGGCTTTGCCAATGAAGTGAATTTCCTTGTGGAAATTAAAAGTAATACTACCTAAGCTCTTAATTAAATTAATGTCAAGTTTAATAATCTTATAATGAAAATTTTTGAAACCGATATAGTTGTTATTGGCGCTGGCCCGACTGGCTTATTTACAATTTTTGAGGCAGGAATGCTTAAAATGAATTGTCACATTATTGATAGTTTAGAAAATATTGGTGGTCAATGCACTGCGCTTTATCCCGAAAAGCCAATTTATGATATCCCAGCTCATCCATCTATTTTGGCAAGTGAATTGGTTGCAAAGCTTGAAGAACAAGCCAAACCTTTCAGCCCAACTTATCATTTAAGCCAAAGAGTTGATGAGGTTCAAAAATTAGATGATGGTAGTTTTTTAGTCAAAACTTCAAAAAATAATACCATAAAATGTAAGGCGATAATTATTGCCGCAGGTTGCGGAGCTTTTGGCCCAAATCGTCCACCTTTAGAAAACATTAAAGATTTTGAAGAAAACTCAATATTTTATGCCGTGCGCGATAAATCAAAATTCAAAAATAAAAATGTGGTAATTGCTGGCGGAGGTGACTCAGCAGTCGATTGGGCAATAAATTTAGCCGAGATTGCTAATAAAATTTATGTTATTCATCGCCGAGATAAATTTCGTTGCGCTCCAGAAAGCTTAAATAAAATTAAAGAAATTGCCAAAAGCGGTAAAATCGAACTGATAATTCCCTACCAATTAGCCGGTCTTGAGGGTCAAAATAACAAATTAAGCAATGTTATTGTTAAAGATTTTGACAATAATACAAAATCTCTAGAAGCCGATTATCTGTTGCCTTTTTTTGGACTTGCCATGGAATTAGGACCAATTGCTAATTGGGGTTTAAATATTGAAAAAAGCCACATCATGGTTAATCCAGCAACTATGCAAACTTCAACTGCTGGAATTTACGCCGTTGGCGATATTGCCACTTACAAAAATAAACTAAAATTAATTCTTAGTGGCTTTGCCGAGTGCGCTACTGCAATTCATGACGCCTATAAAATTGTTCATCCTGATCAATTATTTCACTTCGAATATTCAACTTCTAAAGGCATTAAATAATGTTTTCTAAACTAGAATTTCTTATCGCATGGCGTTATTTAAGGTCAAAAAGAAAGGAAGGATTTATTTCAGTAACAGCCATTTTTTCTTTTATTGGCATAATGATTGGTGTAGCTACATTAATTGTAGTAATGTCAGTGATGAATGGTTTTCGCTTCGAATTAATCAACCGCATTGTTGGTATTAATTCACATCTTACAATCTACAGTCGTCAAGTTGAAGTTAAGGATTATCAAAATCTTGTTAAGCAATTACAAAAAATCAAAGATCTAAAATATGCCAACCCTCTCGTTGAAAAACATGTTATGATTTCAACCAAAAATGATAATAAGGGTGGCTTTGTTAAAGGCATTAAACTTGAAGATTTAAAACATAAAAAATTAATTACTGAAAATATAGTTGCAGGCAATATCAATAGTATAGAAAATAAAAACTCAGTAATTATTGGCGTAAATATTGCAAGATCAATGAATCTAAATATTGGCGATAGTTTTAAAATTATTTCTGCTGATTCAAGTGAAACAATCATCGGCACCATCCCACGCATCAAAACTTATGAGGTTGGCGCAATTTTTGATAGTGGCATGCTTGAATATGACTCAACCACAATTTTTATGAATTTTGAAATGGCACAAACCCATTTTCGCCTCAAAGAAGGAGCTAGTGCAATCGAAATTTTTGCCCAAGATATTAACAATCTTGAGTTAATTAAAGATGCTATCTACCAAATTACACTTGGTGATCCAAACCTTTATATCACAGATTGGCAACAAGCCAATGCTAGTTTTATCGACGCCCTAAAAGTGGAGAGAACTGCCATGTTTTTGATCCTAACTTTGATTATTTTAGTGGCAGCTTTCAATGTGATTTCAAGCATGATAATGTTAGTCAATGACAAGAAAAAAAATATCGCTTTGCTTCGTACACTCGGCATGACCAAATCTGCGGTTTTAAGAATATTTTTAATTTGCGGTTCTTCAATTGGTTTTTTTGGTACATCTCTAGGACTTCTAATTGGCGCCTCATTCGCCAACAATATCAATGAAATTAAATTATGGCTTGAGTCTTTAACTGATACCTCGCTTTTTAACCCGGCAGTTTATTTTTTAACTAATTTGCCAGCTAAATTATTTATTGGCGACGTTTTAACCATTACTTTAATGTCTTTATTAATTTCATTCGTAGCTACAATTTATCCAGCCTATAAAGCTAGCAAATCAAACCCGGCTGATATTTTAAGATATGAGTAAAATTTACTGGCCAATGGCTAAGCCACCACGCCTTGGGTCGGCGCCAGCAATTAATTTATTGTCATTATCAATAACAATTGCATGCAAGCCACTTACTTGGTCTTTTACAGCCACCTTGTGACCCATCTTCTCTAAATCTTTAGCTAATTTAGCTATTTTTGTATCTTTCTCAAGCTCAATAACATTATTAAGGACGGTAAAATTCGGCAATGAAATTGCTTGTTGAACATCCATTTGCCAATCCAAAACCCCAATAATTGCTTTAGTAACGAATTGGATAATTCTTGGACCACCAGGAGAACCAACCACCATCTTTAATTTATTATTTTGATCAAAAACAAAAGTTGGTGACATAGAACTTCTCGGTTGCTTAAATGGCTCAACTCGATTTGCTACTTTTTTACCATCAATTTCAGGAATAAATGAAAAATCAGTCATATGATTATTTAATAAAAACCCCTCAACGCTTAAAGCTGAGCCAAAGAAATATTCAATTGAACTAGTAAAAGCAATAGCATTGCCCTCTTGATCGATAATTGACATGTGAGTAGTTTCAAATGGCTCAGTTTGTTGGTAACTTGCTAAGATATTATTTTTGTTGTCATTAGCAATTTGTGAAAATTTGCCAGCTTCAAAATTTGACTTAGCTTTATTTAAATCAATTAAAGAACTTCTTTTTTTGAGATAATTTTTATCAAGCATTTGATCAATCGGCACATCTCCAGTATCGCCAATATATTTATTACGATCTTCATAAGCAAGACGCGTACTTTCAGCTATTAAGTGAGTTGCTTTCAAAGAATTTGGGCGAAGCTTCTCAAGCTCAAAATTCTCTAAAATTCCTAAAATTTGTAAAACTGTGATACCACCTGAACTTGGGGGAGGCATTGAACAAATTTTATATTTTAAACGATACGTCGCACAAACTAAATCGCCAATTTTAACTTCATAATTTTTAAGATCTGATAATTGTAGCAATCCTGGATTTTTTGGCGAATTTTGCACTTTCTCAACAATTTTTTTGGCAAGTTCACCTTCATAAAATGGTTTTATACCTTCTTTGGCAATAATTTCAAAAGTTTTGGCTAGTTTTTCATTTTTTATGATCGTGCCAATTGGATATGGATTACCATTTTTATCCAGATAAAGCTCGGCGGTTTCTTTAAAATTTTTAAGATATTTGGCTTTTTCTAGATTAACCAATAGTCGATCATCAACTTCGTAGCCATTTCTAGCCAAATCAATTGCTGGCTGAAATAATTCTTGCCAAGGTAATTTGCCATATTTTTCATGAACCTCTTTTAGCATTTTTAAAACTCCCGGTGTTGCTACCGACATACCACCTTGCACCGCTTCTAAAAATTCTTTAGGTTTACCATTTTTATCTAAAAACATGGTTTCATAGGCTTTTTTAGGAGCCTTCTCTCTACCATTAAAGTATTGATAGTTATTGTTTTTTGTGTTATAATACAAAAGGAAGCCGCCACCGCCAATCCCAGATGATTGTGGCTCAACCACATTAAGAACCATTTGGGTGGCAATTGTTGCGTCAATAGCATTACCACCTTTTTTGAGCATCTCAAAGCCGGCTTGGCTTGCCTTTTCATTGGCTGAAGCAACCATAAAATGATCAGCTTTTACTGATTTAAGAGCTCTTTTTTGAGAAGCTGCTTCACCAACCCAAGCATCTGAAAGATTGTTGGCATAAGAATTAGCGCCAAATGAAACAATCAACAAAAAAGAAACAAACCTTAGCATTATTAATTATTTATAAAATTGTACAACATTTGGCTTTTTGCCCTAAACTTGCCTCAGCGTTTGGATGTAACACTTTATTGCTAGGCCTATTTTGAACTTCTTGCAAAACTTCCGCTAACGATTGATAGATTTTTGACTGCTTTACAAGATTTTGACCCTCAATTTTTAATTCTTGAATTTGATATTCATTAGTGTCAACTACAAAAATATGAGCATTTCCCAATTCCTCAATAAATTTTGTTTTGTCACCATCTCTATTAAGAATTGTAGCCAATTTTTTTTCGTCAACAAAATAAATAATTTTATCCCTACCTTGTTTTGTAATTTCAACTTCTGTTTGATTGGGAAATTTATCTGGATAAGCATCGCCAATATCATTAAGGCCACGATTTTGAATTTCAAAATCTAAGCCAATATCTTCTTGAATTTTCTGCGATTCTTTTGCCATAAGCCATTGCCTTTTATGTTCGCAGCGAATTATTTCAAAATCTTGCCCATAAATTTGTAGAGCGGCAACAGATAAATCTTTAAAAAAATCAGTAATATTATCGGCATTTAATCCAGAATCAGAAGCTTTAACATATTCTTCAAGATATTTCTGATTAGCCATTCTCGATTCCAAAATCTCAAGAAACCCTGAATTAAAACCATCTCCTTATAAGAACTTATAGCTTTCAATTAAAATTCCTTTAGGAAATTTTTGCTCAGCTTCTTGCTGACCTGTGGCAAGAATTTCTTGCCTTTTATTAAGAACTTTTTGAGAAAGTTCATCAATCAATTTACCAAAAGAATCTTCGCTTTTTTTAGCATCTTCTAGTTTTTTAACAAGGTCTTCGCTACCTATTTCATGTCTAGACAAGTTATTTGTGGCAATATTTATCCCAGCTTTTAACACTTCAGAAACTGAATTTTTCCAACCAGCCTCAACGAACTCACTCTGACCTTTTAAAATAAGAGAGTCGTGAGCTATGGCCATTTTTACTGTCATAAAATTTACTAATTAATTTATAAATGATAGAACCAAACAACAAAAAGCATCCAACCCAAATCAAGTAAATAAAAGGCTTAAGATAAATGCGCACTGCATAATTTTCTAATTCATCTTTGTTGCCAATTACCATATAAAGATCACCAAAAAAACTGGTTTTAATATCAGCTTCGTTAGTTGTTTGATCTGAAATTGGATAGTACCTTAATTGTGGACTTAGCTCAAACAATTTTTGCTGCTCTTCATTATAAATTTCAAAATTGCCTTGTCTTGCAACATAGTTTTTACCGTTAGTAAACGCAATTGATTGAAATTTTATATTATATTTGGCAATTTTTACTGTATCGCCAACCTTCAAATTAATCTCTTTAACTTGATCAAAATTAGTTGATAAAATTATACCAAGCAAAATAAGTGCAAATGAGCTATGAGATAAGTTTGAAGTTATATTTTTAGTAAAATTTTCTTTAAAAATCATCAGCAAAAACACCAAAAAAGTCAGAAATAATACTAAAATTTGTGAAAAATTGGCTTTTTCTTCAAAAAAATAAGTTAAGGATGTTAAGAAAAATGCACAAATTGCTAAAATTAGATTTTTTTGAGTAAAAATTTTCCTAAATTCTAAATTTTTGGCAAAGTTCTGTTGGGTTGAAATTGCTAAAAATAGCAAAAAGGGTATAATCAAAATGTTAAAAATTTGATTATAATAAGTTGGACCAATTGAGATAAATTGATCAAAAAATAATTGTGAAAAAATTGGATAAATTGTGCCCAAAACTACTACAAAAAGGGCAATTAGCAGAATATAATTATTAACCAAAATACTACCTTGCTTAGTTAAAAAGGAAAGTTTTAGTTTTTTTTGGGTAATATTGGGTGATTTGAAGCCCAAAATCAATAAAGAAACACCGCCAATGATTGTAATCAAAGCAATTATAAAAAAGCCTCTGCCTTCATCAACCGCAAAAGAATGAACCGAGGTCAAAACACCTGACCTTACCAAGAAAATTCCCAATAAACACAAAATAAAGCTTAAAATTGCTAAAAAAGCTGACCAAATTGCGAAAATTTGCCTTTTTTCAAGCATTATTAGACAATGAATTAGGGTGATACCAGCAAGCCATGGCATAAGCGAGACATTTTCAACTGGATCCCAAAACCAAAAACCACCCCAACCAAGTTCACGATAGGCCCACCAAGATCCAAGACCAATTCCTAAAGTTAAAAATGCAAAAGAAAAATAAAGCCAATTTTTAATATTTTGTACAAAGTTTTTGTCTAATTTTTCTTGCAAAAGGCCAGCAATGGTAATTGAAAAAACCAAAGAAAAACCAATATAACCAATATAAAGCATTGGTGGGTGAAGCGCCAAGCCAATATCTTGCAAAAGCGGATTTAGCTCAAGTCCTTGCATTGGTTCTGGAAAAATGCGGGTGAATGGACTTGAAACAAAAGCAGTGTAGCTGGCAAAAAGTGCTAAAATTATAGCTTGGCTAGCTTGAACTAATATTTTATATTTGGCGTCACTTTTACTAAACAAATTAAAAGCCAAACTATAACCAGAAATTATGGTGATCAAAAGCAACATTGAACCTTCGTGATTACCCCACGAACCTGAAATTTTATAAATTAATGGCTTTAATTGATGAGAATTATAATAGACATTACTAACCGAAAAATCAGAAATTATAAATGAGTAAATTAGTGATAACTGGCTAATTATTGCTGAAACAAAGATTGCTACAGAACTACAAAAAGCAATTTGCGCTAAGTTTTTAAGTGGCGATTTTTGTCGATAATAAAAAAATAAAACTATCGATGTCAAAAAACCGAGAACTGCAACTAGTAGTAAAAATGCCGAACCTACATTGAAAAACATTTATAATTTACTCGAAATATATTCTTTAACTTTATCTAATTCGTTATTCAAGATTTCATATCTTTCTTGACGCTCGTTTAAATCTTTAAGAAATTCTGGCAATTCTGGATTTTTTATATCTAACGACTTAAATGCATCTGGAAATTTAGCTGGATGCGCCGTTGCCAAAGTAATAACAATTTCTCCTTTATATTTATTGCTGGCCATATATTGCTTAGAAGAATAAGTACCAACTGCAGTGTGCGGATCAAGAATTTCTCCGGTTTGCACAAATTGTTCCTTAATTTCTTTTTTGGTTGATTTGTCATCAGCCGTGTAAGATAAAAATGTTTTTTGGATATCTTCTAAAATTGCCGGGAAAACCTTTAACTTGCCATTTTGTTCAAAATTAGCCATTAAATCAAACATTTCATTGGCACATTCATTTTTTTTGTGGTAATCATACAGCAATCTTTCAAAATTACTTGAAACCTGAATATTCATACTTGGTGATATGGTTTCGACCATTTCTTGTTTTGTATAATCATTAGCTTGCAAGAAACGATGCAAAATATCATTGGAGTTAGTGGCAATAATAAGTCGATTAATATTAAGACCCATTCTTTTGGCCATAAAACCAGCATAAATATCACCAAAATTACCAGTTGGCACACTAAATGAAACTGGATTCTTGCTATTAATATTAAGTCTAGAAGCTACGTAAAAATAATAAGCGATTTGTGCCATTAATCTAGCAAAATTGATAGAATTTACCGCCACCATTTTACGCCCTTTTAAAAATTCTTTATCGGTATTTTCATGAGCAAACATGGTTTTGACCATTTTTTGACCGTCGTCAAAATTACCTTTTATCGCTATATTAAAGACATTATCAGCTAAAATTGTTGTCATTTGCCGGCGCTGAACTTCGGAAACTTTTTTGTAAGGATGCAAAATAAAAATTTGTGCATTTTTAGATTGCATACAACCATGAATTGCAGCTGAACCAGTATCACCAGAAGTGGCGCCAATAATCGCAATTTTTTGCTTTCTTTTTTGCAAAAAATAATCAAGCAAATTACCTAAATACTGTAAAGCAAAATCTTTAAAAGCTAAAGTCGGGCCATGAAAAAGCTCTAACAAAAAGTGATTATCATCAAGCTGTTTCACAGGGGCAATAGCTTTATGAGAAAAATTTTTATATGATTTATCTATTATTGACTTGTAATCATTAACTGGAATTTCATCACCAATAAAATGCTTAGTTATCTCAAAAAAAATCTCTTGGTATTTCAAGCGTGACATTTTAGCAACATATTGCTCATCGAGTTGCGGCAAGAATTCTGGCACATATAAGCCCCCATCTGGTGCCAATCCCTGCATAACTGTTTCTTCAAAATTAAGAGCTGGAGATTTAAGGCGTGTCGAAATAAATTTCATATATCAGTATTTGATTTTTGCAGTTTGGATATTTTATATTACTAATTCTAAAATAATCCTTTATTTTTTATTAACAAGAGTCGTCGATTATCTATTTAAAAAACAATGTCCAAGGAAAAAAATTTGATTAGGCCCGATTATCTATATCGCAAAGGAGTTGGCGCAGTAATCATCAACAATCATAATGAAATTTTTGTTGGCAAAAGAATCGACAATAACTCCGATGCTTGGCAAATGCCACAAGGCGGGATTGATAATAATGAAAATGAAGATTTAGCAGTTTTTCGTGAAATCAATGAAGAAACAAGCATATCGCCAGATAAATTAGAAATAATTAGCAAAAGTAACAATTATTTTTATTATAACTTACCTTATAATTTACAAAAAAAATTTTGGGGAGGAAAATATCTGGGCCAAAAACAAGATGGTATTTATTAAAATTTACTGGACAAAATCAAGATATTAATGTTGCAACCGATGATCCAGAATTTTCTGATTGGAAGTGGGTCTCTCGCGACAATATTATTGATTCGATTGTTGAGTTTAAAAGAGAAATGTATCAGCAAATATTTAATGAATTTTCAATATATTTATAAGTAATGGAAGCAACTTTTTATCAGGTAGAAAATTTAGACTCATCATCACTTGCGCCACTTTTGTTCAAAATTCTTGAACAAAAAAAGAAGGTCCTAATCTATTGCCAAAATGACGAACTAATAAAACAATTAGATAATTCATTGTGGAGTTATGGTCGCAATAAATTTTTACCCCATATTACAATTTTTGATAAAAATTTTGATATGATACGCCAACCAATTATTTTAAGCAATCAAGAATTAAATTCTAATAATGCTGATTATTTAATTTTGCTTGATCTTGCTTCTGAAAAATTTATTCAAAATTTCTCGCGAATTTTTTGCTTTTATTCCAATATTGAGAGTCAAAAATATCTTAATTTTGAACAGAATTTGAGCAAAATTAAATATAACATTCAATCCTATATCAAAGATGGCAATAAATGGATCGCAAGATAATAACAAAAAAATAAAAATTGCTATCTTAATTTCTGGTCGTGGTAGCAACATGAAAGCAATAATTGAAGCTTGCGAAGATCAAAATTTTCCCGCCAAAGTAGTTTTAGTTTTATCAAACAAAGATAATGCCGAAGGTCTAGAATTTGCAAAAACCAAACAAATTCCTACAGCTGTAATAAAACACCAAGATTTTAAGCAAAATACAGATCCAAGAACTGCTTTTGATATAGCAATGGATCAAGAAATTAGTAAATACGGTGCCGAGTTAATTTGTCTTGCTGGATTTATGCGTCTTTTATCATCTTATTTTGTTAAAAAATGGCAAAATCGTTTAATCAACATTCATCCATCTTTACTACCAGATTTTAAAGGTGCTAATGCTGTAGCAGATGCTTTAAAAGCCAAAGCAAACTGTAGCGGTTGTACAGTTCATTATGTAGTCGAAGAAATGGATTCTGGTCCAATTATTGAACAAGCAAGAGTCAAGATAAAAGAAGATGATAATTTAGAAGATTTAAGTAATAGAATTTTAAAATTCGAGCATAAAATATATCCACAAGCTATAAAAAAAATTTGTCAAAATTTAATCAACAATGACCATTCTTAAGCTAGTTACTTCACCTGATCCACTTTTAAAAAAAATATCATCAAAAGTAGAAAAGATTGATGATAAAACTCAAGAGCTTATGAAAAACATGCTAGAAACCATGTACCAAGAACAAGGAATTGGTCTAGCCGCAGTCCAAATCGGGGTTCTAAAAAAAATAATTGTTATTGATGTTGATTATAAATTAGAAATAAATCACGAAGAAAAAGGCTCAAAATACAAAATTTTAAATCAAAATCCACGCTTTTTGGTAAATGCTGAAATTATTAATCAGTCAACACAAAATTCAAACTATAAAGAAGGCTGTTTATCATTTCCTGGAGCAAGTTCCGATGTTTCTCGCCCAAAAGAAGTGGAAGTTAGATATCTTGATTTGAATGGTAAACAACATACCGAAAAAATGTCTGGCCTTTTAGCAACTTGCGTTCAACATGAAGTTGACCATACTAATGGCATAACTTTTGTTGATCATATCTCAAAATTAAAAAGGGATATGATTCTAAAAAAAATGGCCAAGCGCAAAAAGGATTCTACGCGCTCAAATAAAGATTTTAATGTTTTATAAATTAAATCATGAGACATTTTCGCTACAAAGCAATTGATAATGAAGGTAACTATAAAACAGGTAAAATTACCGCAAATAGCGTAGCTGACTTGTTTGCTATGATTAAGGAAAATGATTTAGAGCTAATTAATTATAAGCAAGAAACTGAAATGGGTTTAAGCTTATTTAAAAAAGTTAGTGACAAGGATTTGGTTTCAATCTTTGTTCACCTTGAGCAACTTGAAAGATCTGGTGTTTCAATTATTGATTCCGTAAACGACCTCAAAGAAACTTCAGAATCGTCCGCAATCAAAGATCTGGCGCAAGAAATTAGCGAATCCATTAAAAATGGCAGCCTATTCTCACAAACAATCTCCAAATATCCTGATATTTTTAAACCTATATATGTTGGTCTGATTGATATGGGTGAAAAAACTGGTAACTTGGCAGACTCCTTCAAAAGTATTGTTGAGGATATTAAGTGGAACATGGAAATTAAACGCAAAACTTCAAAAGCTCTAGTTGGTCCAATTTTTGGCATTTTAATCATGTTTGGCGTATTAGCTATTATGACTACCGTTGTTATTCCAAAAGTTACTGGCTTCTTAACATCCCAAAATATGCAATTGCCAGCAACTACCACCTCTCTTATAGCTTTCTCAGACTTTTTTAAAAGCTACTGGTACATAATCTTATTTGGTATACCTTTTACAATGATTGTATCAAAAATAATATCAAAATCCTCTGAAGAATTAGGAATAAAAATTGATAATCTTAAACTAAAAATCCCTATTTTTGGCCCGATTATTAAGAAAATTGAATCCGCTAAATTTTGTCAATTTTTTTCAATGACTTTTAAAAGTGGTCTTGGCGTTATTGAATGCTTGGAGCTTTCTTCTGAGCTTATAAAAAATAAAGCAATCAAACATAGTATTTCCAAAATTGAAACCAACGTATCTGACGGACTTTCTCTAGGAGACTCAATTGCCAAAGCTAAATATTTTCCTAATTTGGTGGTTAGAATGTTTAAAATTGGCGAAGAAAGTGGTAATATGGAAAATGCTTTAACCAATATTAAATTCTTTTATGATCGAGAAATTAACGACTCAATCGAAAGAATTACCGGATTGATTCAGCCAATGCTAACTTTGATAATGGGAGCTATGATTGCCTGGATCGCTGTTGCAGTATTTGGTCCAGTATATTCTTCGTTCTCAAATTTAAAATAATGCAAGGTCATTGTTTTTTTGTTGCTGGTATTGGAACTAACATCGGCAAAACTCATTTTATCATCAATTCATGCAAGGATGATAAAAATTATTTTGCCATAAAACCAATAATAAGTGGCTTTAAAAATAATGATCTAAACTCAGATTCTGCCTTAATTCTTAACTCTTTACAGCTCGAAATTAATCAACAAAATCTAGATATGATTAGCCCTTGGCGCTTTGAATTAGGAGCCTCACCTCATATAGCTTCAAAACAAGAAATAGATTTTGATAAAGTGGTAAATTTTTGTCAAAATCATATCAAAAAGTCCTTAAAACTAAATAAAAAACTACTGATAGAATCAGCCGGCGGAATTATGACGCCAATAAATAAAAACAAAACTTTCCTTGATCTTGCTCAAGAATTATCATTGCCTATAATTTTAGTTACAGCTAATTTTCTAGGTTCAATTAGCCAAACTTTATGTTGTATAGAGGCGATTAAAACAAGAAAACTAGAAATTATCAAAATTATAGTTAATAAAAATCCAAATTCTCAAAATGAGGATTCAAAAATATCTGACTCTGATTTTTATAATTATATAACTAACTACTTGATTAGTTAACTAGCGATAAAATAAAATCATTTTTAATTTTTTAATTTATCAATTTTCTAAATGACAAATATCATAAATTTTGGTGGCGGCTCAAATTCTGGAAACAACGATCCAAAGATTTCAATTCCCTTAGAAGAAATAGAAATTCAACAAGAAAAAGATAAAGAAGATTGGTCTTATAAAGCATCTGTACTCTGCGAGGCCTTACCATATATGAAAAAATTCTCCGGAGAAACTTTTGTCATTAAATTTGGCGGTAGTGCCATGGGGCAGAATGACAATTTAAAAAATTTTGCTCGAAATGTTGTACTACTCAAGCAAGTAGGTATAAATCCAATAATTGTTCATGGTGGTGGACCGCAAATTGGTGAAATGCTTAATCGCTTGAATATTCAATCATCTTTTATTGATGGCTTAAGAGTTACCGACGCCGATACAGTAAGCGTAGTCGAAATGGTTTTAGCCGGTTCAATTAATAAAATGATAGTCAATGAAATAAACAAAGCAGGCGGCAAAGCAATTGGCATTAGCGGTAAAGACGCCAATTTAATTCGCGCCAAAAAAATTACTCGTACCCAAAAAGACCCGGATTCAAATATTGAAAAAATTCTTAACTTAGGCTATGTTGGTGAACCATATGCAATAGATCCGGAAGTTTTTAACGTCTTTGAAGAATCTGATATGATTCCAGTTGTTGCCCCAATTGGCATTGGTGATAATGGCGAAACTTTTAACATTAATGCTGATACTGTAGCTGGCAGTCTGGCTGCAGCAATTCAGGCCTCAAAATTGATCATTTTATCAGATATTGATGGCGTAATGCTTCCTAATGGCGAGTTAGTTAGCCATTTAAATATTGCTACCGCCTTAAAAATGATTGAAGATGGGGTTATTAAAGGTGGTATGATTCCAAAAATTGAAACTTGTATCAAATCTCTTGAAATGGGAGTTGGCGTTGCCCACATCTTAAATGGTGGCACTGATAATATTTTATTGATGGAAATTTTTACTGAAAGTGGCGCTGGAACTATGATAGTATGAAGTTAAAATTAATGATGCTAATTTTTTATTAAATGATTAAGACCCCTGCAAATCAACAAATTTTGAGGAATTTTTGAGGGAGATTTGATCAGATTAATTGATTAATAATCAATTAATCCATCAAATCGGCAATTATTTTTTAAATTTTAGCGTATCAAGATATACGTGAATTTAAAAAATTAAAATAACAACAAAATTACTAAAATTCGTTGATTTGCAGGGGTCTTT
>JAURQX010000024.1 GCA_030835905.1 Alphaproteobacteria bacterium | reverse complement strand
ATGTGAGTCGAACCCAGTTTGTGGTTCGAAAATTTTTGTAATTTTTCTTAAGCGAGTAAAGCGAGTTTAGAAAAATCTTAAAAATTTCAAGTGAACGAAGTGAATGCTATCCTCTCGGATGCGCCATTTTATATATTTAAATGTCAATGGTTTAAGCAAAGCGTCCATTTACATTTAAATATATAAAATGGGATAGTCGATGTGAGTCGAACCCAGTTTGTGGTTCGAAAATTTTTGTAATTTTTCTTAAGCGAGTAAAGCGAGTTTAGAAAAATCTTAAAAATTTCAAGTGAACGAAGTGAATGCTATCCTCTCGGATGCGCCACCTTAAAAATAAGTTATGGAAAAATTGAGTGATTTAAAAAAGATAATTTTTGATTTAGAGAATTGTTTATTATCTTTTGAGGTCAGAAAAGATGAAGAAAAATTAGATCAGTTAATTTCTGATGATTTTGTAGAATTTGGTAAATCAGGAAAAATATATGAAAAATCTGATATTTTAAAATTTTTGTCAAAAGAAGAATTTAAAAAAATAACCATTAAAGATTTTGAAGTTATTTTAGTGGAATTAATGAAATTGGGGTGCATTACAAATCTAATTGCGAAAATAATATAGCCCTTAGATCCTCCATTTGGAAAAAAGAAAGCAAGAATTGGAAAATTATTTTTCATCAAGGAACAAAAGTTCTAGATATATTAATACACTTTTTTGATTATAAGTAATGACCAAAGTAAAAATAATTAACAGCCTTACTCACGGTTTAACCACTAAATTACTCACCATCAATCTTGCCATATTTTCTATTTTTGCTTTGGTTGGCGCCTATATTTCGCAATATGTTTTTGGTTTCCAGCCTTGTATTTTGTGTCTTTATCAAAGAGTGCCATTTTTTTTAGTCATCGGCTTGGCCCTTCTTTTATTTTGGATAAAATCTGAAAAATTATTAAAAATTATTTTCTTTATTTGCATAGCTGTTTTAGCAATCAACGCTTTTATTGCCTTTTATCATGTCGGAGTCGAGTTTAAATTTTTTAAAGGATTTAGTGGTTGCAGTGGTGGTAATTTAAATCAAATAACCAATCTCGAAGATTTGCAAAAAGCTTTGGCCAAACAGCCATCAGTAAAATGCGATGAACCGCAATTTTATTTTTTAGGGCTAACCATGGCTTTTTGGAATATGCTTTTTTGCTTATTTTTGGTTGGCAGTAGTATCCTTGTTTATTTGCAAAATTCGCAAAATATTGTCAAAAATCGCAAATAAATCATTGATATTTTTTGACTCATCTATTGAAAAAGGCAATTCTTGGGCTTTGATATTTGTTTTTTTACTCAGCCAATTAATTGCCCTCATATCTTCAAAGGGCGCGTAAATAATTAGATCAATTTGGTTATTTTTGGCTAATTCTAGTAATTTACTTAGATGCTTGGCGCTTGGGGAGGTTTCTGGCTTTTCTTCAATTTGCGCTACCACGTTAAGATCAAGCCAATTAGTTAAATAAAGCCAAGCATTATGTTGAATAATTATTGGCATTTTGGCTAATTTCTTGGCATCATTTTGCCATTTATCTAGTGATTTTTGCCACTTTTCTTTGAATTCTAGATAATTTTTTTGATAAAATTGGGCGTTTATTGGGTCTAATAGTTGAATTCTTTTATTAAATTCCTGAGCAATTTTAGTAATATTTCTTGGATCAAGGTGAACGTGTGGATTGATATTTTGTTGATTTTGGTTTTTATCAACAAAGTCAGCTGCCATTAAATAGCCACTTTCACCAAATTTTACTGTCGGCTTTTTGGCTTTTTTGAGCAAATTTGGTAACCATCCTGATTCAAGATTGGCTCCAGAGCAAAAAACCATATCAGCTTCAGAAATTTTAGCAATTAGGCTTGGTTTAATTTGAATATGATGCGGATCTTGATTATAAATTGTAGCACTAAAAATATTAGACTTTTCACTAGTGATTTCTTGGGCTAAATTTGCCCATTCGCTTTCGCACGTAAAAATATTAATTTTGGCAAAAGCGATGTTTGGTAAAAATATAAATATAATTAAGTAGAGTTTTTTCATTATTGTTTAATTTAAATCGTCGTTACCAATCTCTCCCAACTTTTCAATATTAGCTGATTTTTTACTCTCAATACCAAGTTCTGAGATTTTTTCAATTGATGAATGGACGCCGCGATTTAAGCTTTTGGTCATTTTGTCGTGATAATTTAAGGCTTTGCTTAGAGATTTGCCCAGTTCTGCAGAATCCTTAAAGATAACGGCGATTTTATCGAGAAGTTTTTTGACTTCAATTTTTAGAATCTCGATGTTTTTTTCTTGCTTGATGCGATCAATCACAATTCGAGCTTGCGATAAAAGATTAACAAGGCCGATTGGTGTAGCGATTATAATGCCGTTTTCCATGGCTTTTTGTTCAAAATCAGGCTCAACTTCACGAATGATTTCCAACATTTTTTCGGTTTGCAAAAACATGATAATCATGATTTTGTAATCAGAAATTTTTTTATTTAATAGATTATCAAAAACCGATTTAGCGTAATCTTTTTTCTTTAAAGATTCTAGGTGCTTTCGAAAAGATTCTTTGATTTTGTTTAAAATTTCCTTTTCAAGGGTTTGATTTTTTTCTTGGCGCGCTTTTTCTAAATCTAAAAAATGCGAAGATGATTTAGAGTCAATTACAGCAATTTGTTCATTAGAAAAAAATAAGATAGCATCCGGTCTTTTGCCTTCTTGTGTACTATAATTATAGCTTGAGAAGTGTGATTGCAAAATATAGTCGCCAGTATCACCTAGATCTTGCTTTTCTTTAAGGCCTGAATTTTTTAAGATATTTTCTAAAGTTATTTCGGCAGTTCTACCTGAGCTACCTGGATTTAGCAAAGCTTGCTTGGTTAACTCAATAGTAGCCGATGATTTTTGAATTTGATCATTTAACGAAACTACTTTCGCGGTGACATTTTCAAAATTTTGAAAAAGTTCGCAGGTAATTTTTTTGATATTTTGTTCTTGAACCTGACTAATTTTGGCTTGCTGTTCATGAGATTTTTTGATAATTTCTTCGGAAATTTTGTGAAGCATCAATTCCTTATCTTGGCTCCATTGATGTTTTTCTTGTTGTAAAATTGCTTTTTCTTGAACAAGTAATTGATTTTTGGTTTCGAATTGAAAAAGTTGTTGTTGTAATTGATCTATTTTGTGGCTAAAATTATTTTTTTCTAGCTCTTTGGCTTGGCGTAAATTTTGTAATTCTTGCGAAATTTGTTCGAAACGACCCAAGAGCTGCATTGATTTATTTTTTTCTCTTGAAATGATTAGAATCATAATAGTCAAGCAGGTGCTAAAAGTAATAATAAAAGTTAAAACAATCCCCATTGTAATTTGTCAATTGAGTTAATAAGTTTATAATGTGATTTGAAAAAAGATAATTTGAACATGTTAAAATCAAAAGCAAAAATTGAAGAATTAAAAAAAGAGCAGTTGCAACCGCAAACTTTTTATACCTTGCCACTTCGAGATTTGGTAATTTTTCCGCAAATGACTTCGGCAATTTTAGTTGGTCGTGAAAAATCTCTGAACTCAATCCAAGAGGCCAGAAAATCTGGAATGCCGATTTTTGTGGTTACACAAACCGATCCGGATCTTAATGAATTTAGTGAAAAAACCATTCACAAAACCGGAACTTTGTGCAACGTGGTTGAATCGGTTAAAACTTCTGATGGTACCCAAAAGATTATTTTGCATGGGCTTTTAAGGGCTGCAGTCAGAAAAGTTGTAGATTCAAAAGATTTTTTTTGCTGTGAAACGGAAATATTAATAGATGAAAAAGTTATTTTGGGAGAAGATAATTCGCAAAGTAGTCAAGTTATCACTTTGATTAAGGCCTGTGTTGAAAATTTTACTAAATATGCAATTTATGATAAAAAAATTACTGATAAGATAATTTCCTCTATTCCTAATATTGCATCTCCCTACGAAATCGTTTATTTAATTGTTTCGCATATTAGTGGCTCAATTGCTAAGAGACAAGAAATACTGGAAGAAAATGACCTAATTAAAAAGCTTTATAAGACATTAGAGTTAATAAAGGGCGAGCTTGAAATTCTTCGAACTGAAGAGAAAATCAATAAATCAATCCAAGAAAAATTCGCTAAAAGTCAAAAAGATTTATATTTGATGGAGCAGCTCAAAAATATAAAAAAAGAGTTGGGGCATGATGAAGATAATGATCAAGAAGAGCTTGAAAACAAAATCAAGCAACTCAAATTGCCTAAGGAGGTTGCCAAAAAATGCCAGTCAGAATTGAAAAAATTGGCTAAAATGAATCCGTATTCAGCAGAATCAGGAGTTGTAAGAAATTATCTTGAGTGGATTTGTTCTTTGCCTTGGTCTAAAAAAGCTAGTCTAAACATTGATATTCAAGAAGCGCAAAAAGTTTTGGATAAAAATCACTACGCTCTAAATAAAATTAAAGATCGTATTATAGAATTCATTGCAGTTCAAATTAAAAATAAGAATTCGCGTGGACCAATATTGTGCCTAGTTGGAGCTCCGGGGGTTGGCAAAACATCTTTGGCTAAGTCAATTGCCGAAGCTTTGAATCGCAAATATGTTAAATTATCTTTGGGCGGCGTTAGGGATGAATCTGAAATTCGTGGTCATCGTAGAACATACATAGGTTCTATGCCAGGGAGAATAATTCAAGCTATGAAAAAGGCTGAAGTAGTCAATCCACTAATTTTGCTAGATGAAGTTGATAAAATGGCTAATGACTTTCGTGGCGATCCGGCAGCAGCTCTTCTTGAAGTGCTGGATCCTGAGCAAAATTCATTTTTTTCTGATCATTATTTAGAAGTAGAATATGATCTTTCTAATGTTATGTTTATTGCTACCGCTAATAGCATTAATAATATTCCTATTCCACTTCGTGACCGCATGGAAGTTATCAGGCTAACAGGTTATACAGAAAGTGAAAAATTAAGTATCGCTAAAGAGCATTTACTTTCTAAGCAACGCAAGGAAAATGGTCTAAAAGTTAAGGAGTTTGAAATTACTGATGAAGCAATTTTGGAATTAATACGATGTCATACATTTGAGGCTGGGGTAAGGAGTTTAAATCGTGAAATTGAAAATTTAGCAAGAAAAGTTACCAAAGAAATTGTTACCAATAAAGTCAAGTCATTGAAAATAACTAAAAGTAATCTTAGCAAATTTGCAGGTCCTGAAAAATTTAATTTTGGACTTGCCAAAGAAAAAGACTCGATAGGTGTGGTTATTGGCTTGGCTTATACCGAATATGGTGGTGATTTGCTGAATATCGAGGCACTCAAATTTGAAGGAAGTGGTAAAATTCAAATTACTGGTCAGCTTGGCGATGTTATGAAAGAGTCGGCTCAAGCAGCTTTTAGTTTTGTTAGATCGATTGCCGGCGAGATGAAAATTGAAGCAAAAAAATTCAATAAATATGACTTTCACATCCATGTACCTGAAGGTGCAACACCAAAAGATGGACCATCTGCTGGGGTGGCGATGTGTGTGTCTTTAGCTTCGATTTTGTCAGGGAAAAAAGTTAGAAAAGATATTGCTATGACAGGTGAAATCACTCTAACTGGTAAAGTTTTAAAAATAGGCGGTTTGAAAGAAAAATTGTTAGCAGCGGTTAGAGGTAAGGTAAAAATGGTTTTGATTCCTGAGCAAAACAAAAAAGATTTAGTGGAAATGCCAAAAGAAGTCCTAAATAATCTTCAAATTAAAACTATCTCTACTGCCAAAGAGGCCATTCAAGAATGCTTAAAATAGCTTAAATTAACTTAATAAATGCAAAATAATAATTCAAATATAATGCTGGCAACTATTTTGTCAGTTATCGTGCTTATTAGCTGGACATGGTTTGTTGAAATGCCAAAAATTGAGGCTCAAGAAGTCAAAAGAAAGCAGCAATTAATAAGTTCAAAGGGTATTGATAAATTTTCAGAAGAGTCTAAGCCAAATGTTGCTGCTAAAATACAAAGTACTGCATCTTTAGAGGCTAAAAATGAGGAAAGTTTTGTGCCAGAGGCCAATGTTGATCGTGTCAAGCTTATTGAAAAATCTCAGAAACTAAGAGTTGTAATCGAAAATGATAAATTGCTTGGCTCAATAAATCTAGTTGGTGCAAAATTTGACGACTTGCTGTTAAAAAAATATTATCAAACTACAGAAAAAAAAGAAAATGTAGTTTTATTTTCTCCTAGTAAAAGCAAAGAAAGATATTTTTCTGACTTTGGCTGGGTTAGCTCTGATCAGAATATGGATTTGCCAAAGCCAAATACAGTTTGGTATGCTAATAGTTCAAAATTAAATATAGATAATCCGCTTGAGCTGACGTGGATAAATCGTGATGGCATTGAGTTTGTTATTCAAATCAGTCTTGATAACAATTATCTTTTTGATATTAGGCAGTTGGTGCGCAATAATACTGGACAAGCTATCACAATTGCTCCCTACGGCAGAGTTAACCGGATAAAGCAAGAGCTTAAAAATGCAGTTTACATTCTTCACGAAGGGCCAATTGGTGTTTTTAATGATATCTTAGAAGAGTCTAGTTATGATAGCTTAAAAAAAGATAAAAATAATTTCTTTAAAGAAAAAAAGGCTGGTTGGCTTGGAATTACTGACAAATATTGGATGAGTACGATTATCCCAGATCAAAAATTTTCATATGATGCAAGCTTTGGTTATGATTTCGCTAGAGGGGATGAATTATATAATGTTGAATATGTGGGCCAAGAATTTTTAGTTAAAGCGGGCGAAGAAATAGAATTTAATAATCATCTTTATGCGGGCGCCAAAAAAGTTAAATTATTAGATGAGTATGCTAAAAAATATGATATCGCTTTATTTGACAGAGCAGTTGATTTTGGTTGGTTTTATTTTTTAACTAAGCCTTTCTTCTTCTTAATTCAATTACTAAATAATTTGTTTGGTAATTTTGGTTTGGCAATTTTAGGAATGACTGTTTTGGTTAAGCTGGCAATGTTTCCAATGGCAAATAAATCTTATATTGCCATAGGTAG
The DNA here is from genome assembly GCA_030835905.1 of Alphaproteobacteria bacterium. GTDB lineage: Bacteria > Pseudomonadota > Alphaproteobacteria > Rickettsiales > UBA1997 > UBA1997. The sequence continues at coordinate 1,135 of JAURQX010000024.1, read as the reverse complement.
AATTAAAAAACTTCAGCCAAAAATCGAGAAAATTCGTCAAAATTTCAAAGATGATCGTATGGCGATGAATCGTGAGATGATGGAAATGTACAAAAGAGAAAAAGTTAATCCGGCTTCTGGTTGTTTGCCTGCATTGATACAAATCCCAATATTCTTTGCGCTTTATAAGGTACTTTTTGTAACAATTGATATGCGCCAAGCTCCTTTCTTTGGCTGGATAAAAGATTTATCGGCTCCAGATCCAACGTCAATTTTCAATCTTTTTGGATTATTGCCGTTTGAAGTTTCGGGATTTTTTAGTCTTGGAGCGTGGCCTTTAATTATGGGTGTGACAATGATTGTTCAGCAAAAACTTAATCCAACTGTGGCAGATCCAACGCAAGCTAAAGTCTTAAAATGGATGCCATATATTTTTACGATAGTTTTGGCGGCATTTCCGGCTGGTTTAGTAATTTACTGGGCTTGGAATAATTTATTGTCAATTCTGCAGCAGTGGATAATTACTAAGAAGCTTAACAAAGAAAGCTAGTCTTTGGTTCTTCAATAAAATTATGCTTAAACGCATAATTTTATCCAAGAAAGCGGGATCAGGAGCTTTTTTTAAAAAGCGACGCAAATCCCCGAGGTGAAAATCGTCTTCGAGCATATGCGAGAAAAGCGATTTGAACTTTACTTATAAATAGAATTTCGGATGGATGGCCGAGTGGTCGAAGGCGCGCGCCTGGAAAGTGCGTATAGGGTCAAAAGCTCTATCAAGGGTTCAAATCCCTTTCCATCCGCCATAAATTATACCAAGCTTCATCTTTAAAGCAGTTAAAAATAAACGATTAAATTCTTTATCTTTTTGGCTTAAAATTATTGTACGATTTGATGATTTTAATAGCTGTTAAAGTTATTAAAATTAATCAATTAATCTGATCAAATATACCTCAAACTGTATGGGTATACAGCTTTCATTTTTCTTAATTTTAATCTCAAAAATCTTTCGAATTTAATTTGTTTAAAGATAAACTTTGATATAATACTAAATCCAACCTTTGTATATGCTATATATACATAGTCTCTTAAGTAAAAAATCATTAAAAAGTTAAGCCATGTATATCCTGATACAAGGCTTAACTTTTCAATAATTTTT
>JAURQX010000023.1 GCA_030835905.1 Alphaproteobacteria bacterium | reverse complement strand
GACCCCTGCAAATCAACGAATTTTAGTAATTTTGTTGTTATTTTAATTTTTTAAATTCACGTATATCTTGATACGCTAAAATTTAAAAAATATAAAATGCCTAAAAATTCCTCAAAATTGGTTGATTTGCAGAGGTCTTAAATATTGCACGAATTACTATAGGTTGCAGAGCTACAGCTTCAGGTTTTTGCATATGGTTATATTGGCTATATTTCAGAAGTTATAGTTTATAACCGCGCCTTGAAAAAATCAGAAAGAAAACAGGTTGAAAGTTACTTAAGTCAGAAATTTGGAATTCAGTTGTAATAATAGATTTGCAATTACTTTTGACAATTAATCGAATTATACCAAATCCCATCTATAATTCTATATAGATACAAAGTATTTTTAAGGAAAAAATTATTAGAAAATTTAGCCTTGCATCTTGATATACATGGCTAAATTTTATGATGATTTTTAACTAAAAAGACAAAGTAGCTATATGGAATTATAGATGGGATTTGGTATTATAAAGATCTGCCTCCATTTTGGTTGTTATTTCTTTGATTATCGACTTTTTGGGTGTGTTTTTTTGATTGGTGTTCAGCGATTTCCATCTCTTCCTTGGTTCTTTCTTGTTTTTCCATCTTTTTTTTCTTGATACGCCAAATCATCGATCTTTTGGCTGAGGTATTCATTGCTTTGAGATTGCCTTCGATAGACATTTCATCAACCTCTTCGGATCTGTCATCCCATAAATCTTTGCCGCTAACTTCTTTTTTTTGCTCTTTCTCAAGGCCGCCAACTTCTAAATCAAGGTTTCTTTGATGAAATTGATTAGGTCTAACGCCACTAGCATGTTTTAATTGTTCGACAACTATATCAGCTTGCTCTTTGGCTTTGGGATTGGTTTTAGTAAAGTCATCTTTTTTGATAAAATTTTGATCATTTTCTTCATTGTGAGTTTCAAAAAAATCTTGCGAGCTGTTAAAGCTATAGTCGCTAGTGCTATTTTCTAAGATTTTCTTATCATTTTTTTGTTTTTTAAAAAAATTCTTAAAGAATCGATAAATCTTAACAAAGAAAAAAAGAACTTTGGTAATCAAATCGCTTACTGACATAGATTTTGTAATTTGCTAACCGCGTTAAAGGAGTTTTGAATTTTTAAAGAATCATTTTGCGGGTTACAAACAAAAATTATCTTTTGCTCAGGATTAATTTTTATTTGATTGTTGCTGGAAAAAACCATTTGTAGAAGTTTATCAGGCTCTTTGAATTTGTTATTTTTAAAAGAAATCAAAAGACCGTCTTTTTTCATCTCCAATTTTTCAATGCCAATTTGACGACAAATATGTTTGATTTTGGCAGCTTCGATTAAATTATAAACTTCCGGCGGTAATTTGCCAAAGCGATTAATCATTTCATTGCACAAATTCTCTTGATCTTGCTCATTTTTGATCATGGCAATTTTTTTGTAAAAGCTCATGCGAAGAGCTAAATCTTCAATATAATTTTCGGGAATTAATAGTGAGATACCAAGCTTAACTTGGGTTGAAAAATCATGATCTTCAATTGAGATTTGTTGATCTTCTTTAATTTCTTTAGAGTTTTTAAGTTTTTCGGTAGTTTCAAGTAGCATCTGCTGATAAAGCTCAGCGCCAGTTTCTCTAATGTGACCAGATTGTTCGTCACCCAAAATATTGCCACTACCTCGAATATCCATATCATGACTAGCAATATTAAAACCAACCCCCAGTGCATCTAGATTTTGCATAACTTCAAGTTTTTTCTTGGCGCTAGCTTTGATCTTTTTATTTTTATCAAGCATGAAATAGCAATAACCACGCAGTTTACCTCGGCCAACTCGGCCACGAAGTTGATAAAGTTGTGACAAGCCAAACATTTCAGCTTTGTAAATTATCATGGTATTGGCCGATGAAATATCGATGCCAGATTCAATAATTGTGGTTGAAAGCAAAAGATCAGTTTTACCGTCGCAAAATTCATTCATAATATCGTCAAGTTCACTTGCTGACATTTGTCCGTGAGCATGAGTGATTTTTAATTCAGGCAACATGACTTTAAGTTTTGGCTCAATTTCCTGCAAATCTCTAACTCTTGGCACTACAAAAAATATTTTGCCACCGCGATTAAACTCGCGCATAATAGCTTCTTTGCAAATTATATTATCGTAAGGCATTACAAAATTACGTACTGCAAGGCGGTCAACGGGCGGGGTAGCAATCAAGCTTAAATCTTTGACACCAGTCATTGACATCTGCAGGGTACGAGGAATTGGTGTGGCTGAAAGGGTTAATAAATGGACTTCATTGCGCAGTTTTTTAAGTTTTTCTTTTTGCGCCACGCCAAAATGCTGTTCTTCGTCAATAATAACCAAGCTTAAATTTTTAAATTTTATATTATTTTGAATTAGAGCGTGAGTACCAATAATGATATCTATTTCACCATTTTCAATTTGTTCACGAATTTTTTTGGACTCAGATGCGCTAACTAATCTTGAAAGTTGAGCAACTTTAATGTTAGTTCCTGCAAATCTTTCCTTAAAATTTTTATAATGTTGCCGACATAGCAAAGTCGTAGGAGTTATTATGGCCACCTGAAATTTATTTTTATCATTAGAGTTGCTAACTACCAAGGCAGCAGCTCTCATGGCAACTTCAGTTTTGCCAAAACCAACATCGCCACAAATCAAGCGATCCATCGGCGAACCTTTAACCAAATCTTCCTCAACTTCTTGAATTGCTTGTAATTGATCATCGGTTTCAACAAAGGCAAATTTTCTGACAAATTCATCATAAAAATGCTGTTCAGCTTTAAAAATTGGGCTTTTTTTGAGTCTACGAGCAGCGGCAATTTTAAGCAATTCTTCAGCGGCAACTTTAATTTTATTTCTAACTTTGTTTTTACGATTTTGCCAATTTTTACCACCTAAGCGATCGATCTCGATTAGTGGATTATCAGCACCATAGCGACTAATTAAATTTATATCGTCAACTGGCACGAAAAGCGTGTCGTTACCAGCGTAGATTATTTTGAGCATATCGGTTTTTGCTTGGCCAACTTCAATTGTGTAGATGCCATCAAATTTACCAATACCATGATCAAGATGCACAACTAATTCACCTTGATTTATAGCTAAACTTTCTTCAACTAACCTTTGACTAGCATCTTTGCGTGATTTTTGTTGGCGTGTTTGTTTTTCGCCAAAAAGGGCTTGTTCGCCAATAAATAAAAAATCATCTATGTAAAAGCCAAAGCCACATGGTAAAATTGCGGTGTTTAATTTGTTATTTTTAACTGGCTCTAATTTAGAGAAATTTTCAATTTCTTGGCAATAAATGCCATAATCTGGCAAAAGCTTGGTGATGCGATCGCAAAAAGCTTGGCTTAAAAATGATAATAAAATTTTTGGCTTTTGCTCTTTATTTTCTGAAATTCTGGCCAAGATAAAATCTTTAAAAAGCTCGATTGGATCTTTTTTATTGGCTCTACCAGCTAAAGCAAAATCTGGGATTGGTTTAATTTTTAGATCAATTTTTCGCTCAGAATTGCTATTTGTTGAATTATTAAATTCGATGTTAATTGCCGATTTTATTTCATTTTCAACTTCATCAGTAGTTTTATAAAGCAAATTTGGTTCAATTGGCTTAGTGGTTGAGTTTTTATGATGCTGATGATCAAAAAGGCGCGCTTGATAAAATTCTTTGATCAAATTTTGTCGTTCTTCAGCTAATTCAAAAATTGAATTATCGTAAAAAATTACTGGTTTTTGCAAATAATCACCCAAGCTAGTTAGGTTATTGTCGTAAAAAAACGGCAAGAAATGCTCCATGCCAAGAAAAGTTCTTTTTTGTGAAATCGCCTCGTAAAGTGAATCTTTTAGCCAATTTGGACAATTTTGACGATAAAAATTGCGAAAAGATTCTATGGTTTTATCATTTAAAATAACTTCGCTAGATGGCAAAATTGAAATTCTTTTAACTTGTTCTTTGGAGATTTGTGTCAGTGGATCAAATATTTTGATCGATTCAACTTCTTCACCAAAAAAATCTAAGCGATAGCCAATCAAATCAGCTGCCTCTTGCATTACAATATCGATAATACCGCCTCTAACCGCAAAATCGCCAACATCATTGGCCACAGCTTGCCTTTCATAACCTTTAGCAACTAAAAAATCAGTAATTTGATTTAAAGAAATTTTACTACCAACCTCTAAAAAAAGTCCTAAATCTTTAATTTGATTTGGCGAAACTGTTTTTTGAATGAATGAATTTATTGAAGTAATGATAGTAAATTTTTTATTCTCAGCTCTAGTGGCTAATTTATAAAGATTCTTAAAACGCTGAGCCAGAATTGCAGGTTTTGGCGAAGTTGAATCATATGGCAAACAATCCCAAGCTGGAATAATGATAATTTCGAAATTTTTAGCTAATTGCTTATCGACAAAAAATTTAATTTGTTGCTCAATTTTACTTATTTCAACATCATCTTTGGCTAAATATAAAATATCATTTTTATCAAAATTGGCTAAAATTTTATTTAGCAAAAAAGCGTGCGCGTCTTGAGGTGTTTGACTTAAGCTACAAGATTCTTTGATGTGTTTGATTTGTGTTAAATAATTCAATTTTATTAATTTTTATTAACGAGGTGACATCCCAGCTTCTATTTGCAAGTCGGATGGCCTTTCGCTAGTGGCTGGAGATGGCGATCTGCTTGGTTTATTTGAATTGGAAGGACCCTCTTTTGGATCTTCAAGATGGCTTTTATTTCCTTTTCTAGATGGTGGCCCTAATACTAATGGAGACTGATCTTGCGGGGTATCGCCCATACTTGAAGATCTAGTTATAGTATCTATTTTTTCTTTTACTTTTTCTTCTTTAAAACTCTTGCTAAAAGGTCTTAATTTAGGACTTCCTACAGAAACCCATCCATCTGCGACTAATGCTATATGTTCAACTGTTATATTAGATTCATCTATAGTTAAATTTGAGGTGTTTACCTTATGTAAATTATTTTTATTATCTGAAAATATAATTGTGGTAATACCTTCTGCATGAAATTTTTTTAGAATATCCTGAAAGTTTTTCACAAAACATTTTTTATCTTTAATAATTCTTTCTAAAATTGCTATGGCATGATTAATATTGCTATTGGCATTGGAGAAAACTTTATTTAGAATATCTTCCTTTTCTTTGGCTGTAATATCTACAGTTGAAATTGTTACTGATTCTTCGCCTGTTTTATTTCTATTTTCTTTTTTTAATAATATTATGCTTAGTTGGTTAATATTATCTTCTGAAGCTTGTAATTGACGTGTGGGCGAGTTTGAATCGGCTCTAGCTCTCAAATATCTTATATTCAATAGAGTATTTTTAAAGCTAGCATTAGCTTCTTCTTTTTTGTCCATAAAAATTAATTCAATTGTTCAATACTAAAATAGGCCTGACTTTTATTTATATCAGGCGGTAATACATCTATATCATGATTTTTGGCAACCTGCAAGAAAATGTTAATTTTATCGGCATTGTCAATTTCAAGATTTATTGAGGCAGTTAAAAATTCTGGCAAAAAATGTGCTTTTAGGTACGCCGTTTGGTACGAAATAAGGGCGTAAGCTGCGGCATGAGACTTGTTGAAGCCATATCCAGCAAATTTATCAACTAGGTCAAAAATTTCGCCTGCTTTTTTCTCATCAACATTATTTTTTATAGCGCCTTCAACAAAAATTTGGCGCTGTTGGTCCATTTCTTCTTTAATTTTTTTACCCATGGCGCGCCTTAATAAATCAGCTCCGCCAAGGCTATAACCAGCTAAAATTTTGGCTATTTCCATCACTTGTTCTTGATACACTATCACCCCATAAGTTTCTTGCAAAACTTGCTCAAGAAGTGGGTGCGGGTAGTTGACCTTTTCTTGGCCGTGTTTCCTGCGAATATAAGTGGGAATATTATCCATCGGACCCGGCCTATAGAGCGAGATCAGGGCGATAATATCTTCAATTTTATCAGCTTTCATCTGTCTCAAAACTGAACGCATTCCTGATGATTCAATTTGAAATACTCCAATCGAGTCACCGGTAGCTAACATTTTGAAGGTTATTGGGTCATCAAGCCTTATTTCGTCTATCTTCAGGTCAATTCCTCGGTTTTGTTTTACCAAATCAATAGTTCTTGAGATGGTGGTAAGAGTTTTTAGTCCTAAAAAGTCAAACTTTACTAAGCCAGCTGCTTCGGCGTATTTCATTGAATAGCCAACTGCAGGCATTTCGCCAACTTTATCACTATAAAGCCCACAAATTTCATAAAGTGGTTTATCACCAATTACTACGCCTGCGGCATGTGTTGAGGCGTGACGATTTAAACCTTCTAACTTTAAGGCAATATCAACTAGCTTATTAGTTTGTGGATCTTCATTAATAGCTTTTTGTAAATCCTCATCCATCTCAATAGCTTTTTCTAGAGTAACAGCTTCAATGGCATTAAAAGGAATTAGTTTACAAATTCGATCGACTTGATTATAAGGCATTTGTAAAACTCGCCCAACATCTTTTAAAACAGCACGAGCTTGTAATTTTCCAAAGGTTATAATTTGCGCCACATAATCTTTACCATATTTTTGCCTAACATAATCAATTACTTCATCGCGACGCGCTTGGCAAAAATCAATATCAAAATCTGGCATTGAAACCCTTTCTGGATTTAAAAATCTTTCAAAGAGTAAGCCAAAACGAATTGGATCAAGATCGGTAATTTTTAAAGACCAGGCAACAAGCGAACCAGCTCCAGAACCTCTTCCGGGGCCAACTGGAATATTATGATTTTTTGCCCATTTTATGAAATCAGAAACGATCAAAAAATAACCAGGGAAATCCATTTTAATAATAACACCAATTTCATAATCTAATCTTTGAAAATATTCATCTTCAATTTCTTTGATTTCTTCTAGGCTCAAATTTTCAATCTTAGCTTTTAATTCTAGCCTTTCTTTTAAGCCTTGATGAGCTTGATTTCTTAATTCTTCACCTTCGTCAAAATCTTTTTCATTGCTAAATCTAGGTAAAGAAGGTGGGCGCTCAAAAGCCATAATATGGCATTGTTTGGCAATATTTATGGTATTTTCTATGGCTTGTGGTAAATCTTGAAAAAGATTTTCCATGGATTGCATATCTTTAAAATATTGATGAGGCGATCTTTTTTGGCGATCTTGTTGGTAAAAAACTTCACCTTCACCAATGCAGTTGAGAATATCTTGCGCTTCATGCATTTCTTTATTTAAAAAATAAACATCATTGCATGCCACTAATGGCAAATTATTTTCCTGCGCTAATTTTATTAATTGATCTTCACTTTTAATTTCAGCTTCAAGGTTGTGGCGATTAATTTCTATATAAAAATTATCTTTAAAAATTTCACTAAATTGACTGACTAAATCATTAGCGATTTTCAATTGATCGTTGAGAATATTTTTAATTAACAAGCCGTCAATCCCGCCTGAAAATGCAATCAATCCTGCTGATTTTTCTTTGAGAAGATCAAATGTAGTATGTGGCGAAAGATTTACTTGGCGATCAAGATAAGCATGGCTTGCCAAGTACATCAAATTTTTGTAACCAACTTCATTTTTGGCAATTAGCGGCAATTTATAAAGTGAATTTTCGAAATCTAAATTTGAGTTAATTTCTTTTTCTTGTTCAATTTTAATAGATAATTCACAACCTAAAATTGGCTGGATACCATTTTTTTTGCAGATGGATGAAAATTCTAAAGCGCCGAAAAGATTATTGATATCCATAATTCCAACCGCAGGCATCTTAAATTCTTTGGCTTTTTTAACTAATTCATCGATTTTAATAGCACCTTTGCATAAGGAGTAGGTGGTATGATTTTTAAGATTTATGAACATTAATTTAATTCTTTCCAACTAACAAATAGCCACGATATTTATTGCCGTCTTTAGTATTCATTGCTTTATACATCTGTCTTAAATCAGTCCAATACCATTGATTTTTGTGCAAGGCAACATCCATCACTAAAACCTTATCTTTTTTTTCGTTGAAAGCAATTATTGGAGAAATATGCCCATGAGTTTTTTTGCCAAGAATTTGACCGTCAAAATTTGCTATAAAATATTGATTTTTGTTATTAAGACTATTTTGTAAATCTTGACGAAAATCTTCAAAAGTTTGTTCATTATCTTGGTTTAGCATGACCATTTTAACTTTTAATTTGTGAATTTTGGTTAATACATCATGCAATTCTTTAAGTGAAAGTCCTGGATCATAATATTTTCTTCTATATCTAATTTCTTTAGGAGCTTCTAAGTTTATAATATGGCGATCTTTTATTTGATCAGTTAGATTATTAAAGAAATATTCTTGAGTAAATAAAGGAAACTCAATAACACCACCACCCATTTCAATTGGTTTTGTTATTTGAGAGGTGGTTTGGTTAGGAATATTATTATAATTTAAAGCGTTGAGAATAATTACTGAAGTGGCTGCTGAGCATAATAGAGGATTAATTTGTGGTTGAAAAAAATTAACTAGATGGTAAAAATCTTTTTTGTAGCTACTCTCGGCAAGTAGTTCTAATCCATAATCGCTATTCCAATCGACTGACCAAATTTGATCAGTTTTATCATCTAATTTTTGAAAATTGTAATCTAATGCAAAAACTAGTTTTGAACTAGATATTGCTAAAGCAAAAATTGTAAGTATTAGGTAAAAAAACTTTTTCATAAAAAAATTATTTTATGCTAAAAAAAGATGTGAATGAATAAAGTCTATATATCAAATCTATTTTTCTAATCCCCACTATCCTCATCCTCTTCTTTTAATTCTTGCTCTTGTTTTTTGTCTATTTCATCAAGAATGTCATCTTTGTCTTTATATTTGGCGATAGCTGATTTTCGACGATTTTTTAATTCGTTCATTGCTTTTTCGCATATATTTTGAGCAGTTATGCCAAAATGCCTAAACAGATCTTCGGCTTTTCCAGAAGCGCCAAAGCTCTCCATGCCTATAAAAATACCGTTTTTACCTATATAGCGATTCCATCCTTGGTAAATTCCGGCTTCAATCCCGACTCTTAAAATACTGTCCTTACCAAGGATCTTATTTTTATAAGAGCTATCTTGTTTTTCAAAAAGCTCGAAGCACGGAATTGAAACGACTCTAACTGCAAAACCATGCTTATGAAGTAGTTTCTTAGCTTCAATCGCAATTGACAATTCAGAACCGCTAGCGATTAAGATAGCATCTGGCTCAATGCCGAGTGCGGTATCAGAAACTATGTAGGCACCAAGCCCACAAGAAGCTTGATCTTGCTTATACTCGGTGCGCAAAAATGAAACTTGCTGTCTAGTTAGAACTATGGCTGAAGGAGACTCTTTTAGTTTTAAAGCTTGCTCGAAGCAACCAATTGTTTCTTGAGAATCAGCCGGCCTGAAAACGTAAAGATTTGGAATTGAGCGAAGCATTGCCAAATGTTCAACTGGTTGATGAGTTGGCCCATCTTCACCTAGGCCGATAGAATCATGGGTAAATATATATAAAACTTGTTGCTTCATAAGGGCCGCAAGTCTAATTGCAGGCTTCATATAGTCAGAAAATACCAAAAACGTACCACCATATGGCAAAAATCCGCCGTGAAGTGACAAGCCATTCATTATTGCAGCCATGGCGTGCTCTCTTACGCCATAGTGGATATAACGACCAGAAAAATCATCTTTAGAAATTGCTTTTGTAGAGCTGGTTTTAGTTAAAACTGATTCAGTAAGGTCGGCTGAGCCACCAATTAATTCAGGAAGTTCTTTAGTGATAAATTCTAGGGTTTGATTAGAAGATTTGCGGGTAGATTGTTCGGCTCGATCCAAAAATACCTGTTGTTTAAATTTGTTGAGTTTTTTGGCAAAATTTTCAGTAAAATCTTTTTTGGCAATTCTTTTTAACTCTTCTTGTTTAGAATGTTCTAAATCCTGAAATCTTTCTTCCCAGTCGTGATAAGTTTGGCGATGTCTTTTTCCTGCTTCATGCCATGCGTTATGAAGATCAACTGGAATAACAAAATGAGGATGATCCCATTTTAATCTTTTTCTAACTTCATTAACTTCATCTTCTCCTAATGGTGAACCATGGCATTTGCTAGTTCCTTCAGTTTTAGGAGATCCATAGCCAATTTTAGTTTTGCAATCAATTAAAACTGGTTTATCAGAATTTTGAGCTTTTGTTAATGCGCTTCTAATTTGCTCTTGATTATGACCATCAATTTGAATAACTTGCCAATTGCATGCTTCGAAGCGCATTTTCATATTTTCTGAAGTTGCGAGCGAAGTGTTGCCATCAATTGAGATTGAGTTATTGTCCCATAAAACAATTAATTTGCTTAAATTTAAGTGACCCGCAATTGATATTGCTTCTTGCGAAATGCCTTCCATCAAACAACCATCACCAACTAAGCAGTATGTTTTGTGGTCAATTATTTTGTTACCAAGTCTATTTGCTAAAAGTCTTTCACCAATTGCCATACCTACAGCGTTGGCCAGCCCTTGTCCTAACGGACCAGTTGTTGTTTCAATGCCATGTAAATGCCCAAATTCAGGATGCCCTGCACATTTGCTATTTAGTTGACGGAAATTTTTAATATCATCTAATTCAATATCTTTGTAGCCAGTTAAATATAAAATAGAGTATAGCAACATAGAGCCATGACCCGCTGAAAGAATAAAGCGATCACGATCGAGCCACTCAGGTCTTAGGGCTTTAAATTTTAAAAATTCAGTAAAAAGGATTGTAGCAACATCTGCCATACCCATCGGCATTCCTGGATGTCCAGAATTTGCTTTTTGAATGGCATCGATTGATAGAAATCTAACACAATTAGCTAATTCTTGTGTTAATTCTTCTTTACTGAGTTTCATTGATTAATTATTTTTTATGATATAAATGCTCTCTAATAGCTAATTTTTTGTATTATCAATTACTAAATAACGCAAAAACTAAATCAATTGAAAACTATAATCAATTATCATTAAATCAATAGCTCGATTAAATTTTATTAGTTCTATGACTCAATCAATCAAAAAAACAAACAATTCTAACTCTTCACCTCTAGTTAGCTTATTACCAAATATTGTTACTCTTGCTAGTCTTTGTATTGCACTTTCAGCAATTAGGTTTGCTATACATCAAGATTTTGATAAATCATTAATTTTTCTATTACTGGCCGGTTTTATGGATGGAGTTGATGGTAGGTTGGCTCGCTATCTTAATTCTACTAGCGAGTTTGGTGCCCAGCTAGACTCTTTGGTTGATTTTGTAAATTTTGGAGTTGTGCCAACTTTTGTGGTTTACTCATGGATTAATTATAGCTATGAAATAAAATTTTTTGATTGGGCAATGGTTTTGTTCTTTGCAGTTTGTACCGCAATAAGACTTGCAAGGTTTAATGTTGATTTAACAAGTGACGAAGAATCAAATCCGTTATTAAAAAAATATTTTTTTAAAGGAATTCCAGCGCCAGTTGGTGCAGTTCTTTCATTGTTGCCAATGGTTATTAGTCAGGAGTTTGGCCTAGGTTTTTATAGCAATCCTTATCTAGTTATTAGCTATGTTTTTTTGATAGCTATGATGATGGCTAGCACAATTCCGACACTTTCAATAAAAAAGATTTCGATTCGTAATGATTACACCTCTCTTACATTATTAGGTCTTGCTTTGATAATTATTGGTCTTTTGATAAAACCGTGGTTTACGCTAGCATTTATTGGTACTATCTATATTTTAACAATGCCACTCATAATTTATCTCTACTACTCAATTAAATCAAAAAATGTCTAAAAGAATTTTAATTTTGAATGGTCCAAATCTTAATCTTTTGCATCAAAGATCTAAAGTTGTTTATGGATCTAACTCCTTGGCTGAAATTGAGCAAGAATGTCATAAAATTGCTAAGAATCTTGGCCTTTCTTTAGAATTTGTTCAGTCCAATAGTGAGGGCGAGATAGTAAACAAAATTCAAGAAGCGATTGATAAATTTGATGCTATCATTATCAATGCAGCTGCATATACTCATACATCAGTTGCTATTCGAGATGCTTTAGAGATTTTTAATAAAACCAAAATTGAAATTCATTTATCAAATATTCATAAGCGTGAAGAATTTCGTCAAAAATCTATGATCAGCGATATTGTTGATGGTGTTATCTGTGGCTTTGGTGCCAAAAGTTATTACTTAGCTATAAATTCACTAATTTAATGACCAATAATAGCTTGCAAAAGGGCAAAAAGGGCAATAAGATTAAAAGAAGGAGCAGGGTAGTTCAAAGAAAAGTTAGCAGAGCTATTAAAAATCAGCCACTTTCAAAAAAAATCGGTATTCCTACCAAGATCATCTTATCTATACTATTAATATATTTCCTAGTTTTGAGTTATTTTTTACTGGTAATTTATCTAAAACCCAGATCTGTTCCAGCTATAACCGATAAAATTAATCAAGCATTAGAAGAAAATCTAGGATCTAATTATCGGATAAAAAGCAGTTTAGTTAGTTTTAATAGCAGTGCTAATTTAGTAATTTCAACCAAAGAAATTCAAGAAATTGATCTTAGCGAAAAAAAGCTCTATATTTCAAAAGTTAATCTTGGTGAAATCAGTGTTGAAATTCCTTTGATAAGGATAATTTTTTTTAATTTTAAACCAAAAGTAATCACTATCAATGATAGCGTGATTGAGGCTAATTATTTTTTTAGTTCTAAGCAAGCTAACGAAGATAAAAAAAGTTCTGCAAATGATGAAGAAGATGTTTTAAAATCAAATAAATTAACTAGTTTTATTAATAGCGATCTCCAAAAAATCCTAACAAAAGAACTGCCAATAAATCAGATTAATCTAAATAATGTTGAATTAAATCTTAAAAAAGATCAAAAGCTCTACGATAAGATAGTCATAAATAAATCATCACTTAAAATATTAAATAACGGTCAAGTTGCAAGATTCATTTCTAATAATAACGTAAAGTTTAATAGCAAAGAACTTGATGTTTATTTTAATTTTGGCTGTCAAATTGAGTTGAAACAAAAAAATTACCCAGAGTGCAATTTAAATCTTCAAAATATCAAAGCTAACTCATTAGCTAAAATTTCTAGTAAACTAAGCTTTCTAGAGCCAATTGATGCGTTGTTTGAGATTGATTCATATTTTCAAATGACTGATTTAGGATTTGATGATGTTAAATTTGGGCTGAGTTCAAAAGATGGAAATTTTAACTATGATCAATTTTTTGATGGTAAAATTTATTTTACCAACCTTGTTGCTAATGGCTCTTACCAAGAAAAATTAGGTATAATAAATTTAGAAAAAATTCAAGCTCAGCTAAGGAGTGAAATTAAAAATGATGTTGATTTAGAAATGTCGCTACTAATTTCTGGATTAAATGCTGAGCAATTTCAAGATTTTGATTTTAAAATTAAATTAGAAAATGTTTCGGGAAGTGAAATTGCTAAATTTTGGCCAATTTCCCTGCCAAGACAAGATATTAGAGATTGGGTTGCAAACCATATTGAGCAAGGTTTAGTGAGCAAAGCTTATACAAATTTTAAACTTACTAAGGAAAAAGAAGAATCATTTTTAGATAGTATTCAAGCAAAAATTGAATTTTCAGGCTTAAAATTAGCTTATGATGAGTTTTTTCCTGAAATTACTAATATGGATGGTTTGGCAAAATTTGATAAAGGTTCGATGTATATTGAGCTTGATCATGGTCAAGTTTTAGAAACTAAAATCGACAAAGCATCGGTTGCAATCAAAGATTTCTTTGCACCCGTCAATCTACTAGAAATAAAAGCAAGTTCAATCGGAGCTAGCCAAGATTTATTTAAGCATATTAATTATAGATCGAATTATTCACAAAATATTAAAAATTTTATAAATGGCCGAGCGGCAAGTGATATTGCTATCAATATTCCACTTGTAAGTAATCTTGATTTAAAAGATGTAGAAATTGACATAAAGTCACAAATTGCAGATATACAAACTGATTTTATCGATGGTCAAATCAATGTTGAATGTCAAAAAAAGGCTCAAAATAATAGCTTTATCACTAAAATTGATTTGGAGAATGCAAAGCTTAAAATTCCTGCTTTTGCTATTGAAAAAGAACCCAAAATTCCTGCAAATTTGGATTTGAGTGTAGTTGTAGATCAAGAAAATGTTAAAATAAGAGATATTGCACTAGTAAAGATCAATGATTTAAGTGCTTTTGGTGGGAAAATCAGAAGATCTGAAATTTCTGGTTCTTTAAATTATAATCTAGAAAGTCAAAAAATTGATCAAATTATTCTCAAAAACTATAATTTTGGAAATAATGATTATAAGCTTGAATTTTTTGACAAAAAATCACAAAAAAATTATAAAATATTTGGTCAAAAACTTGATCTAACAACTCTTATCAACTACCAGCTGCCATTTGACAACTCTAATAAAGTCAAGTTAGATAATTCGCAATTTACAATCAATATTGTTGATGTCGGTTTGATGAATGATAAAAAAATCAGCAATTTATATGCTTATCTTGAATGCCAAGTTAATTTTTGTCGAGATGGTTTGATTAAGGCTAATTATGATCAAAATAAATTTATTAACCTAAATCTTGTCCCAAATCAAAGTCAGCCATATTCAAATATTAAAGGTCGTATTACCGATGTTAGTTATTTAGCTGAAGGGTTAGGAGTTACTAATTTATTGCAAGGTGGCGATTTTGAAGTTGAAGCCACAAATAATCTTATTGATAATAAAAACAAAATTACTGGCAAATTCAAAGCACTTGATAAAGTAATTTTCTTTGAAACATCAAAAATTAAGGATTTAGCGCAAGATGATTTATTTTCGCAGGTTAAAGATACAATTTTTGCCAGTGGCAAAACTATTTTTAGCAATATGTCTGGTGAGTTTGAAATAGCTGGGCAAAAGATATTGGTTAACTCTTTTGTTGCTAATAATTTTAAAGTTGGAATCACTGCAAAAGGCAATATCGACCTAAATCAAAAAGGTTTTAATTTTAAAGGCATGATTGTACCCGGCTATATAGTTAATAATTTATTTGGTATTGGTAAAATTCCAATTGTGGGTAATGTGGTTACCGGACTTTTAACTGGTGGCGAAGAGGGCGGTGGACTCTTTGGTATTAGATATTCTTACAGCAAGGAATCAAAGCTTCATAAAGAAAAATTCAAAACCGAAAAAGTTAAGTCTTTTATTCCAAGTAGTATCAAAAATCTTTTTGACTAGACCTTGTTGTTAAAGGTTTTGAATTTTAGATTTGTTCTTATTTTGAACGCTTTTTTGCTAAAATTTTTCTCAAATATCAGGAAATATTTGAAAAAATTTTAGTAAAAAATAAGCTAAAATAAGGTAAAAAATAAGCTAAAATAAGGTAAAAAATAAGCTAAAATAAGGTAAAAGATAATTTAAAAACCTATAATAACAGTGTCTAATTATGAAGGTAAACATAGTAGGGGCAGGGCTTGCTGGCAGTGAGTGCGCTTGGCAACTTGCTAAAAGAGGTTTTGAAGTTGAAATTTTTGAAATGCGCAGTCATGAGCGCAAAACCTTTGCGCATCGCACCGCAGATTTTGCTGAATTGGTCTGCTCAAATTCTCTAAGATCTGATGATCCAACCACGGCAATTGGCCTACTTCACGCCGAAATGCGTTTATTTGACTCATTAATTATGCAATCGGCTGATGCCAATAAAGTTCCAGCTGGAAGTGCTTTGGCGGTTGATCGCCAAGGATTTTCTGATTTTATTCAACAAAAATTATTAGATACCAAAAAAGTCAAAATTTCTAGGCAAGAAATCACCGAATTGCCCCAAAATTCTCATGAAAAATGGATAATTGCCACCGGACCTTTAACTTCCGATAAATTATCGCAGTCAATTTTAAAATATTCAGGCCAAGAGCATCTAGCTTTTTTTGATGCAATTGCGCCAATAATTTACAAAGATTCGATCGATTTCAACTTTGCTTGGTGGCAATCGCGCTATGACAAAGGTGATGGCAAGGATTACATTAATTGCCCAATGACCAAAGAACAATATTATCAATTTGTTGATGATTTGCTTTTAGGAGAAAAAGGCGAATTTAAAGATTGGGAAAAAGACACTCCATATTTTGATGGTTGCTTGCCAATTGAAGAAATGGCCAGAAGAGGTAAGGATGTTTTGCGCTTTGGACCCTTAAAACCAGTTGGCTTAACCAATCAAAATTTTGTTGAAGGGCATGAGCTTAGAAAGCCTTATGCGGTTATTCAACTACGTCAAGATAATAAAATCGGCACGCTTTATAATATGGTTGGCTTTCAAACTAAGCTTAAATATGGTGAACAAAAACGCATTTTTAGTAAAATTTTAGGCCTAGAATCGGCAGAATTTGCTAGATTTGGTGGAATTCATCGCAATATTTTTATCAATTCGCCACAATTATTAGATGAAGAATTGCGTTTTAAAACCTTGCCACATATTCGATTCGCCGGGCAAGTTACAGGGGTTGAAGGCTATGTTGAATCAGCTTCAATGGGACTTTTGGCAGGAATTTTTACCGCTTGTGAAATTTCTAATCAAAAACCAATTAAGCCAAGTGCCAAAACCGCCATCGGTGCTTTGTTAAATCATATCACGCAAGGCCATATTGGTCAAAATTTTCAGCCAATGAATGTAAATTTTGGTCTTTTTGAACCTTTGGAACAAAAAACTTACAAAAAAGATCGCAAAAGTCATTATTCTAAAAGGGCTATCAGGGAAATCGAGAAGTTTGTTTATTAGGAGATTCTTTTATTTGTTCAAAAGTTACTTTTTCTTGATTAAAGAACAGATTTTCAGGTGAATCTTTTTTTGTTTTTTCAATGACTTCTTTGAAAGAATCGGCGGTTAAAGTTTTGCTTTGATCTTCTTTAATTTTACTCTTTTCAAAATCAATATTTTTTACAATTGAAATTGAATCAACATTAAAATCTCTAATTGAAGTTACTAAATCTTTAAGCTTTTCATTCACAATCTTGCCATTTATAACAAAACCTTTACCTTCTGTTTCTGTAATTTTCTTATCATCTTTAAGTAATATTTCAACACCCTGTTCAAATTCTAATTTTTTGGCTATAGAATCATCATATATTTTGGTTATTTTAAAGCCGATAATTGTATTTTTGTTTTCAGCCCCATCTTTTGTTTCATATATTAAATCAACTTCTGCGCCAAAACCACTATATAATTTAGGCTTTGCCTGATTTTTTACTATTTCATTTATTCTTTTTTGGTAATCTGTAGCGTTTTCATCTTTGTTTGGTTTGAAATTTTCATTTTGATTTAAAAACTCTTTTAAACTTCCAGCTTCTTCTAAAGATGTTGCTACAGTTGCTTGTAAACTTGGAGCTGGAGCTGGAGCTGGAGGTTTTAATTTAGAAATAACTTCTTCAAGTTTAGTTTCAATATCTTTTCTTGGTATAGTAATATTTTCTTTGTTAAATACTAGCCAATTACCGCTTAAAAGTTTTAAAGTTTCTGATTTATCTTTATTTAAATATTTTTTAGAATTTTCGACTACTTCAATAATCTTATTTTGATTTTCTTCACTTTCTTTATTTTCTTCTTTAAGTTTTGATAATATTTCACATATTTTTGTGACCAATTCTTTATCACCCCTTAAAACTGCAAGATCTAAAACTGTAAGCTCTGAATCATTAATTCCTTCTTGTTTTGTGGTTTTTTGTAAAAAAGTTTCTAGTGGTGCATTTTGTATAATTTTAAGAGCCAGAGCCTGGTTATTTGGATTTACTTGATTGTTATCACCGTCTTTATTGATGTAGCCTTTGGCTATTAGCAAGTGAAGAGAATTATTGCCAAGAGCTTGCACTTTATAAATATTAAAAAATTGTTTTTCATTGATTTTATCAATCAAAACTTCAGCAATATCATTTTCAGCGTTAGCTATTGCCCAATGAAGCATGGTGTTAGTTTTAAAAGCTAAGCCATCAATCTTTCTGATATCTTTATCTTTTGCTTTAAGGGCAAAGCCAGAAATATCGCCGAAATTTTGATAATTATCAAATTTTTCTAAGAGATCTTTAAGTTTTTCTGCTCTGTCATTTTTTTCTGATTTAAATTCTTCACCAAAAAAAGTTTTGTAATATTGCTTATAAAGACTAAAAACCAAGCCATCTTTTTCAGGTGGTGTTGCAGCTGGTGAATCTTTATCAGAACCATTTTTATGTTCTTGATCGGTTCTTGATATAGTTTCCCCCCTTTTGTTTTGTGCTTTTTTTGTTAAAGTATCTCTTAACTGAGTTGCTTGCTCTTGGGCTTTTTGATGACTAGATTTTTCCTTTTGTATAACTTCATCAATTTTGCCATGTTGATTATACAAATCATCTGGTATCATCGCTGTGTAATGAATACCATTTCGATTTTCGATGCGAAGCTCAATAACATTTTTTTCTTTAATAGCTTTTCGTAAGGCTGCAAATAAATCGATATTTTCTGCTTTCTGATTGTTTTTACTTAATAACTTTTCTTTGGCAGAGGTTAATTTATTAATTTCTTCTTTAAGTTTGTTAAGGACAGCATCTTTGTTATTTGTAATTCTTGGCAATCTTTCGTCGATATTTGTGGCAATATTGTGAATAATTTTAAGCCAATCTTGATTGTTATTAACTTTCTTTGCTTTTAATTGAGCGGCAGCTTGATCAATTATTGTTTGATGCTGGCTTTTTAAAGATTGATCAAAAGAATTTAGCGCTTGATCAACTTTTGATTCAAGGCCAACTAGGTTATCTACTATATAATCTTCCGTAGCATAAACCTCAACCGCTAACATCTGGTAAAAAATATTTTTTAATTCTTTTTTGAATTTTTCTTCTATTCCTTGTCCAAAAGAATCTTGATTTAGACTCGGATCTACAGTAAAATGACCAGTTTGAATATCTTCTGAACTAGCGCTCAAAAAATTACTAAGCAATAATATAACTTGGCTTTTATTATCGCTAATTATAAAAAATTGAGCAACTTCTTGACTAAAACATTCTAGTGATATTGGGTTGTTACTACTTGATTCATGAGTGTTTTCAACAACTTTAAATAAAGGATTTAACTGCTTGGCTAAAAATTTTATTTGCTCAAAATTAATAAAACTTTCATTGAATAGACCTCCATTTTCATCCAACTTATAAAGGTCAAAGGCTAATTGATTAGCGTCTCTGTAATTTTGCAATTGATCAAAAATTTGTTCAAATCTAATTTTTTGGTGAATCAATTTCCACTCTTCACGATATTTTTTTTGTAAAAAACCACCGATAAAAAATTGATATAATTTACCATTTTCTTGGTCATGTTGGATTTTTTCTAATTCTTCCAAGAGGTTTTGAGGAGGGGATTTTTTATCAAGTTCTTCTTTTAATGTCTTTAATTTTTTAAATTCTGCAATAGAAAAGCCAGTTTTGGTTGAAAATTGTTGATCAATTTCATATAATTCTGAAATCTTCAAAGTTTTTGCAATTATTTCTTCTTCCGTGGATCCAGGCATTTGATCTGCCTCCTCAAGTTCGTCTTGATAATTTGGGTTTCGAGTGCTAAATTGGTTAAATTCTGTAAGTAACTCATGATAGTAAGTATTTATTTGCTCTGTAGTTTCGAGTTTTAAATTTTGATAGGCAATTTCTTTGGCGTATCGAGGTTGATATTTTAAGCAATTCGCCAAGGCAAAATAGCCGCACCAATTATTGATGCCAGAAGTATCAATTCTAATAAATCCCTGAGATTGTCTGTAAACTTCCTTCACTTTGTAGGTTTAATAAATTAAAATTAATTGCATTAACAATAGCCTAATATTATACCATTTTTTTAATAAATTACAAGCAAATAACATTACCTAATGTCTTTTTCTAATCTTAACTCTGAGCAAAGTGAAGCCGTATCCACTACCCAAGGCCCCCTTTTAGTTTTGGCAGGTGCTGGCACGGGCAAAACCAAGGTTTTGACTTCAAGAATTGTTAATATTGTGAATTCTTTTTTGGCTTCTCCCATGCAAATTTTGGCGGTGACTTTTACCAACAAAGCCGCCAAAGAGATGAAAGACCGCATGTATCAAGAAATTGGCGAGCAAGTTAATAATTTATGGGTGGGTACATTTCACTCAGTAGCTTCTAAAATTTTGCGTCGACATCCCGAAATTGTTGGTTTAAGAAGTGATTTTACAATAATTGACACTGATGATCAAGCTCGGCTTTTAAAGCAAATTTTGGCTGATTTTAATATCGACACCAAGCAATTTCCGCAAAAAGCCTATTTAAACAAAATTTCGCGCTTTAAAGATATGATGATTATGCCGCAAAATATAAGCGATGAGGAACAAAATTTACCAAAATTAGGCTCAGTCTATGAAAATTACCAAACTCGCCTTAAGTCAATGAACGCTGTCGATTTTGGTGATCTTTTGCTTTATAATCTCGAAATTTTTAAAAATGCACCAGAGATTTTGGCCTATTATCAAGATAAATTTCGCTATATTTTAGTTGACGAATATCAAGATACCAACTCAAGTCAATATCAATGGCTATTGCTTTTGGCAGCCATGCATCAAAATATTTGCTGTGTCGGCGATGATGATCAATCAATTTATAGTTGGAGAGGTGCTGATATCAAAAATATTTTGCGTTTTGAAGAAGATTTTGCAAATGCTAAAATAATTCGTCTTGAGCAAAATTATCGCTCAACTGGTAATATTTTAGAAGCAGCTCACGCTGTCATTCAAAATAACAAATCTCGTCACGGCAAAAAATTATGGACCCAAGCCGAAAATGGCTCAAAAGTTAAGCTAGCTAGTTTTATTGATGACCGCATGGAAAGTGCTTTTGTGGCTAGTCAAGTGGCTGATAATTTAGCCAGTGGCAAAATTAAAGCTGAGCAAATTGCGGTTTTAGTGCGCGCTGGCTATCAAACTAGATCTTTTGAAGAAGCTTTTATCTCTCTTTCAATTCCTTATCGCGTGATAGGGGGCATGAAATTCTATGAAAGAATGGAGGTGCGTGACAGTATTGCTTATCTTAGAATTTGCGCCAATTTAAATGATGATTTGGCACTAAATCGCATAATTAATTTGCCAAAAAGAGGAGTTGGCGCTTCAACCATTGCCAATATTTTGCAATTTGGTCGTGAAAATGACTTATCATTTTTTGGCGCCATTAAAGAATTGCTACAAAATGGCGAAATCAAGGGCAAGGCCAAAGAATCTTTGCAAGATTTTGTTGATAAAGTGCAGGCTTATAATCAGCAAATCGATGATACGAATCTTGGCGAATTAGCCAAAAATATTTTGCAAGATTTTGGTTATATTGAAATGTGGCAAAATGAAAATAGCGTTGAAGCTAAGGGCAGGTTAGAAAATATTGATGAATTTATTAATAGTCTTGATGATTTTGCCACAATTACCGAATTTTTAGAATATATTTCACTAGTTGAGGCTAAAGATGAAAAAAATGTAATAGGTGAGGCGGTTAACATTATGACAATTCACGCGGCCAAAGGCTTGGAGTTTGATATGGTTTTTGTGCCTGGGCTTGAAGATAGCATTTTTCCAAGTGGTAAATCTTTAGAAGAAAGAAATGGCCTTGAGGAAGAAAGAAGGTTAATGTATGTGGCAATTACTCGTGCTAAAAAAGAATTAATTTTATCTTACGCTAAAAATCGCTATATTTTTGGCTCGAGCCAAAGTCAGTTGCCATCTAGATTTGTTAAAGAATTGCCGCAAGATCAAATTGAAATGATCGGCAGTAACCAAGATAATTTAGCAAATATTTCAAGATTTTCGGATTTTAGAAATGATTTTTCAGAGATTTCTAACAATTTTACTAAAAATTCTGCTACAAAATCTAATTTTTCTAAGGATTCATCAAATTCTATGCAAGGAAAGCGCATTTTCCATCAAAAATTTGGCTATGGTAAGGTAATTGAGGTTAATGGCAATAAATTATCGATTAGTTTTGAAAAATCTGGCAATAAAACCCTGCTTAAGGATTTCGTTTCTTTGGCGTGAAAGCTACTCTGAATTTTGTGAAACAGAATTTAAAATAATTAACTTATCATTTTGGTATTAGTTACACCCCGCCCCTGCGGGGCACCCCTCTAAAAGAGGGGAATATTAATGCTTAAGTTTTATGCAGCAAAATTTAAAATAATTAACTTATCATTTTGGTATTAGTTACACCCCGCCCCTGCGGGGCACCCCTCTAAAAGAGGGGAATATTAATGCTTAAGTTTTATGCAGCAAAATTTAAAATAATTAACTTATCATTTTGGTATTAGT
>JAURQX010000022.1 GCA_030835905.1 Alphaproteobacteria bacterium | reverse complement strand
GATCTTTAAATTGATAATGATTAGTTAATTCAGTTTTTAAGGTTTTAAAGAATGACTCGGCAACGGCATTATCGAAGCAATCACCTTTTTTGCTCATGCTTTGAATAATATTATGATCTTTTAAAATTGATCTATGGCTTTTAGAAGCATATTGGCTTCCTTGATCAGTATAAGACCACTGCAAATCAAGGAATTTTAGCAATTTGTAAATAAAATTACCAAAATTCGAGGTTGTGCAGGGGTTAATATATTTGACGGCGGTAAGAAATTGCTTCTAGCAAGTGATTTTTGGCGATGTTATTGCTGTTTGCAAGATCAGCAATGGTGCGTGCTACTTTAAGTATTTTATTAATGCCACGCATTGAAAGACCGATTTTATCAGAAGCTGTTTTGAGTAAATTTTGGCAATCATCATCTAATTGACAAAATTTTTCGATCATTTCGCTAGTCATCTTGGCATTTATGATGTTTTTCTCTTCGTCTTGATCGACAAATCTTTGTTTTTGGATATCTCTACCATACAAAACTCTTTGGCGGATAGAGTAGGAAGATTCGCCTCTTTTTTTATTGTCTTGATCAAAATAATCAATTACCGGAACCTCGATTACCATATCAATGCGATCAAGCAAAGGTCCCGAAATTTTATTTTTATATTCTTGACCACAAATGGATGCCCTTTTACACTCTTTGTTTGCATTACCTAAATAACCACAACGGCATGGATTCATGGCAGCAACTAATTGAAAACTTGCTGGTAAACTAACTCTTGAATTAACACGAGAAATTGTAATTTGGCCATTTTCCATTGGCTGACGAAGAGAATCAAGAACTTGCCTAGGGAACTCTGCCAATTCATCTAAAAATAATACGCCATGATGCGCCAGTGATATTTCACCCGGTTTTACTGAGCTTCCGCCACCAACCATAGCAGGCATTGAGCAAGAATGATGCACCTCTCTAAAGGGACGAGTAGTTGATAAATTACCATCATTTATTTTACCGCTAATGCTGTTGATCATATTAATTTCAAGAATTTCCATTAATTCAAGATCTGGTAAAATACTAGGAAGTCTTGAAGCAAGCATTGATTTACCAGCCCCTGGAGCGCCTATCATTAATAAATTATGACCTCCTGTTGCTGCAATTTCTAAAGCTCTTTTGGCTGATTCTTGACCTTTGACTTCAGAAAAATCTGGATATTTGACTGATTTGGTAATTTTTTTAGTTTGTGGCCTAGCCAATAATTGTTGACTTTTAAGATGATTAATTAAGCTTAGCAAATTTGGAGCGGCAATTATGTCAAGATCTCCGGCCCAAGCTGCTTCAGAGCCATTAATCTGTGGACAAATTATACCATAATTTCTTTGATTAGCGCCAATTGCTGCTGAAATCATGCCATTAACCACAGAAATACCGCCATCAAGCGCCAATTCTCCTAAAACGAAATATCTTTCGGTTAGCTTGGGACTTATTATACCCATCTCCATCATAATACCTAAAGCTATAGCCAAGTCGTAATGACTACCTTCTTTTTGGGTGTCTGCAGGCGCCAAATTGACAATAATTCTTTTGCTTGGCCATTCTAAGCCAGTTGAAGAAATTGCTGCGCGCACCCTTTCTTTTGATTCAGCAACTGCCTTGTCGCCAAGACCGACTATATTAAAAACTGGATTAACAGCTGAAGATATTTTGACTTGAACATCGACTTCTAAAACATCGATACCGCTAAATGCAAAGGTTTTAATTGTGGCGACCATTGGTTTAAATTTTGGTGGTTATTAATAAATAGACTTCTTTCAAAACAATCAAATTTTGAGTAATTTGTAGGGAGATTTGATCAATTAAAATAGTCTTAACGACTATTTTAATCATCAAATCGACTAAAATTTTTGGAATTTTAGCGTACACTGATGTACGTGAATTTCAAAAATTTTTAATAACCACGAAATTACCAAAATTTGGCAGTTACGAAAAAAATCTAATGACTAAAAGGGTTAATTTTAGACATCGACAATTCAAGCTCAAAAAAAACTTTTTTCAAGCTTGAATTGTTAGAAAAATTTAAGAATCATAAATATTACGAATTATAGTATAATTCAAATTCAATTGGATGAGGCATTTGTTCATAGCGATCAACTTCTGCAATTTTTAAGCTAATGTAAGAATCAATTTGCTCATCAGTAAAAACTCCACCTTCTAGTAAAAACTTACGATCGCGATCAAGCGCAGTTAAAGCTTCTCTTAAGCTACGAGCTACCGTGGGTACTTTTCTTTGTTCACGCGATGACAAATGGTAAAGGTCTTGATTTCTTGGCTCACCCGGATGAATTTTATTTTTGATACCATCAATTCCAGCCATTAAAAGAGCCGACATCGCTAGATAAGGATTTGAAGATGGATCTGGGAAACGAGTTTCGATTCTTCTTGCCTTTTCATTGGCAACATGAGGAATTCTAATCGATGCTGAACGATTTTTTGCAGAGTAAGCTAACATAACTGGTGCTTCGAAACCCGGAACTAATCTTTTGTAACTATTGGTTGTTGGATTTGACAAAGCATTAATTGCACGCGCATGCTTAATAATGCCACCAATATAATAAAGTGCCGTTTCTGAAAGATTAGCATAGCTTTTGCCAGTAAATAAGTTTTTACCACCTTTCCAAATAGATTGATGAACATGCATTCCAGAACCATTATCAGCATAAATTGGCTTTGGCATAAAAGTTGCAGTTTTGCCATAGGCTTCACAAATATTATTCACAACATATTTAAACTTTTGAACATTATCGGCAGTTTTTACCAAACTATCATATAAAAAACCGATTTCATATTGCGATGTTGCAACTTCATGATGATGAAGCGCCGGCTTTAAACCAACTTGTACTAGGGCATCAATTATCTCAGAACGAAGATCTTGACCTTTATCAATAGGCATCGGGTCGAAATAAGCACTTTTAGCTTGGGATCTTCTAGCTAAATTTCCCGCCTCCATCTTAGCTGAACTATTGTGGGGCGCCTCTTCAGAATCAATCTCATAAAAATTGCCATGCGATCTATTGCCAAATCTTACATCGTCAAATACAAAAAACTCTGGCTCAGGGCCAAAATAAGCAACATCACCAATTCCGCTATCTTTTAGATATTGCTCGGCTTTTTTTGCGGTATTTCTTGGATCTTTTTCATAGCCAAGATTATCTTTTGGATCAACCACGTCACAAGTAACAACTAAAGTTGGTGAAGTAGTAAAAGGATCAACAAAAGCAGTATCAGATTGTGGCATCATCACCATATCTGATTCGTTAATTGGTTTCCAAGAATCAACTGAAGAGCCATCAAAAGCTATACCATCTTTAAAATCATCTTCACTTAGCATATTAGCACAATGAGTTATATGCAGCCATTTACCTCGATAATCGCTAAAACGAAAATCAACAAACTTAATTTCCTTTTCTTTAATTAACTTAACAATAGAGGCAGAATTATTTAACTCAGGCATAAAATGTTATTTTTTTGAATAAAACGCTAAAATAGCAAGAATTGCAAATAAATTTGCATTTTTTGCAAATCTAATAATCGTTTTTTAAGAAAACTACTAGATTTTTGAAAAATTTGCAGAAATTTATGACTTTTTAAAGATTTTGAGAAGTAGTTTTTATAAGTGAACGAATGGCGAGCCCGAGAAGATTCGAACTTCTGACCCACAGCTTAGAAGGCTGTTGCTCTATCCAGCTGAGCTACGGGCTCTCGCACTAAATGGCAAAGAAAAATATTTAAAGATCAGCAATCTATCAATCATAAGCTTAAAAAGCAACTATAGTTTTTAAGCTCTAGTTATTTTCTGAAAAAATCAAATTATTACTCAGAGCATAAATAGTAGATTTTTGCAAGAAGATTTTTCTTTTAGGTTTATTTAAAAAATTCCTGTAATAGTTGGGTTATTACGAATTTTTTTAATAAAAAATAAAAGGAAAATATTGCAGTAAAAATCTACTATTTATGCTCTGAGTAATCTTATAAAAAAAGATTACAATTAATAAAATAATTAGTGTATAGTGATAATACGAAAATTCATCTTTGAACTAAAGAAGCTAGTTCTAGAATATTCAATAAATTTTTTAGCATAATGATTACAGATTGGACAGCAATAATGCCATCTCAAAACAAAGACCTAGAGTCTCATATAAAAGATCTTCAAGCAAAAAATCCTTACTCTATGGATCTAGCTACTCAGGTAGGAAAGGTTTTAAAAACCTATCAAGAAAAAAGAGGTCAAGATTATTTAATTGTAGCTAGATTGCAAAAATATCTTGGAGAGATTTATTATAAAAATGACCATCTCGGTGAAGCTTTAGAATATTTTAAGGAGACTTTAAGAATTTTTAAAGATTTTAAAGAAAAGACTCCTGATTCTCTAGAAGTTGCTAATTATTTAAACAATATTGGCTTGATTTACTGCAAACAAAACAACCTTGATAAAGCTTTAGAAGTTTTCAAAGAATCTTTAAAATAAGAGAAAAATAAGCGCCTAAATCTTTGGGTATAGCTACTTTATTAATTAACATCAGCAAAATAATTGAAAAAGCTCAAAAAGAAGAAATTGCTCAAGAGCTAGCAACTAGAATAATACATGATATTGAAAATGATGGTCTAATCGATATACCAAAAGAAAAATATAAAATAGGTAGCCAAGAGCTTATCTCTAAGTTTGAAAATTTAAGGCAATTATTTTTGCTTAAAAATCAAGATGGGTTTTCAATGGCTTGCAGTCTGGTTTTTGGAAGCGCACAAAATGATAATCCTGTAACTCAAGGACAACCGCCCACAACTCGGCCTCATGGTGCTGAGTCAGGAGGAACTCTGAGTGTTAACAACAAAGATGATGGCGCAGGAGTTTTTATGTGCTAATCTTATACCAACATTCATCTTTAAAAGACCCCTGCAAATCAACGAATTTTAGTAATTTTGTTGTTATTTTAATTTTTTAAATTCACGTATATCTGCTAAAATTTAAAAAATAATTGCCGATTTGATGGATTAATTGATTATTAATCAATTAATCTGATCAAATCTCCCTCAAAAATTCCTCAAAATTGGTTGATTTGCAGGGGTCTTTAATGGTACATTTGGACAAAGGATTTTTGAGGATGAAATTTAAGAGAAAAATTGCGTGTATCAAAGATACACAAGGTTTTTCTCTTGAATTTTAGACCAAAAAGACAAAGTCCAAATATATCTTTAAAGATGAAGTTTGGTATTATTTTGGCTTGATCAATTTAGCGCTTACTTTAATTGGCCTAAACTTGATATTTACCTCGTTTTTTGGCAGATCTCTAAAATTTATAAAACTTCTTAAAAAATCGATATTATCACTTGCTTGGCTTTGAAAAAAATTAGCATAAATATAAAAATCATTTTTTTTGACGTTGAGAGTACTGTCTAAAGAAATTGTATTACTTTTCTTTGGCTTTTCATCACTTGCCCATATAATAAAAGTTAAGCTACCAACATTATAAATTTCGTTACTTCTTACAACTTCCAAATATGATCTAATATCAAATTCATAACCAGTAACCATCTCAAGACTATGATTTTTGTAAAAATCAGACTTAATAAAATCCTGTTCAAATTTTCTAGGGTTTTCACATTTTAAACCGTAAAAATAGACATCTTTACCTTTAACTTTGGCCGCAAAATAACCATTATAAATATTGCTAGCTATGCCCTTATGAGGAAAGTCAGTTGCCCAAATTAAATTGGGATTAGTTATATCAGAGCGATCCTTATTAAAGAATGAATTGTCATAAACGAGTATTTGGCAATAATTACTAATATCTTGATTTGGCGAACCAAGGCCACCCATCTTATCTATTACCTTGACCCTACCAACAATAATACTCTCATCCTCTTTTAATATTCGCGCCTTGTATGGATAAACTTTAACGCCATTTACCATGTTACCATCAACAACATCAATGATATATGAGCAAGAAGAACTTACTAAAAAGGCGATAATGATTGATAATCTTGAGAAAAACATTGGTTTTGTAATTTTGGTTAAAAAATTTTATTTAAGCGCGTTTAATTCCATAACTTAACATAAATAATAATAAATATCAACTTTTGCCAATCAAGGCTTGCTTTTTAAAAATATCCTTCAATCTCTTAGTAAGAAAATTATGACAAAGCTTATAAAGCAACTGAATAAATATAAAGTATAATATGAAACTTAATAATTACAAGCTACGCGGTTTTTCTTTAATTGAATTATCAATTGTAATTTTAATAATTGGTCTACTAGTTGCCGGCGTTGTAAAAGGTTCTCAGCTTTATCAAAAAACTCAACTAGTTGCAGCATAAAAAATTGGCGATTTACTTGCTACAGAAGTAACAAATATTGGTAATGTCGTAGCTCACTATGATGCAACTAATGATTCCGCTTTTAATAAAGAAGCGTATCAAGACAAAGGTCCTGTAAATTATTGGTACGACACCAAATCAAAACAGCAAGGTTCACCACTTGATTTAGATGCCGCGAGTAAAAACACAGTAAATACACCATATTATCGCACCCAAGGAATTAATAACTTACCTGCGATTGAATTTCACTCGGGCAACAATGCACAAACAGTTCGCTTAAAAAGAGGTGCTGTTGCGGCATCTAGCTTGCTAAAGCCTGATGAAATTACTATTATTATGGTCAAAAAACAAGATACGGGTTGCGGATTGATTTTTACATGGAGAAGTAGCGAAACTGACACTCTTGATAGAATAAATATGTCTGGATTAAGAACAAGTGATATGGAACATAGAGTTGGACAAGGGAATGCAACCAGTGGTGGCTATGTAGATTTAAGCAATTATAAATATAATGAAACAAAAGTATCTTTTGCTAACGGGGTTCCGGTAGATGCTTTTACAAGAGCTCATATTGTAACCACAATTAAAAAGAAAAATGAAATGTCTATCAGATATAACGGTGAACTGATTGCCTATAATTCTAACGCTACAGACCCAATTGACATGTCTAGAGTTACAACAATGGAACTAGGAAAATATTGCAATCATATAATTGGTGAATTTATAATATTTAAAGAGGCCTTGAGCAAATCTCAAGCAAGAAAAATAGAAAATTATCTAGGTCAAAAGTGGGGCATTGAGATGATAAATTAGCAAATTATACCAAACCCTATCTATAATTCCATATATATACAAAATATTTTTAAGGGAAAAATTATTAAATAATTTAGCCTTGTATCTTGATATACATGACTAAATTTTATGATGATTTTTAACTAAAAAGACGAAGTAGCTATATGGAATTATAGATAGGATTTGGTATTACACACCAAATCCCGCTTTTAGAGTCGTATATTAACCATTGAACAAAATATTATAATTTATAACTCTATAAATTTATTTTTATTTTTTTGTTTTTCAAAGCCAAAAAGTGCTTTTATTTACTACAATCTAGATCCAATCCAACAAAATACTTTACTATCATAACTTATTAAACGAAAATAACAGCAATTTTGAATTCTGTTACCCTTGTTGCTTGAAAAATATACTTTATTTTACAAAATCTGATCTTAATCAAACTCTAGCAGTATTTGGTGAAAAGCCATATCGCACCAAACAAATTTGGCAATGGATTTATCGTTTTGGTTGTCGAGATTTTTCATTTATGAGCAACATTTCTAAATCCTCCCAGCAGATCTTAGCACAAAATTTTTCAATCAAAATACCCGAAATTACCCAAAAAATCGTGTCAAAAGACGGCACTATTAAGTTCTTGGTTAAATTTATTGATAATCGTGAGGTTGAGGCGGTTTATATTCCCGAAAAAACTAGAGCAACTCTATGTATTTCTTCGCAGGTTGGTTGTACTTTAGCTTGCAAATTCTGCCATACTGGAACTCAAACCCTAGTTAGAAATTTAGAATTTCACGAAATTATTGCCCAAATTTTGATTGCTAAGAATATTGTTAACGATTGGTCAAGCACTAAAAAAATAACCAATATTGTTTTTATGGGCATGGGTGAGCCGTTCTTTAATTATGATAATGTTAAAAAAGCGATTGATATTTTGTGCGACGAAGATGGCTTGGCCTTTTCTAAAAGAAGGATTACTATTTCAACTTCAGGCTTAGTTCCAGAAATTATTAAATCTGCTAGCGATATTAAAACTAATCTTGCCATTTCACTACACGCTACCAATGACGAGCTTAGATCTGAAATTATGGCAATTAATAAGAAATATCCTTTATCTCAACTATTCTCAGCTTGCAAAGAATATAACCAAAAAAACCCAAATGACAAAATAACATTCGAATATGTGATGCTTAAAAATATTAATGATAGCGTTGAAAATGCTCGTGAGCTGGCTAGTTTGATCAAAAAATATAATGTTAATGCTAAAGTTAATCTTATTCCCTTTAATAAATGGGAAGGTTGCGAATATGAATCAAGTAGTGGCAACGCCACAAAAAGATTTAGCGATATTTTACAAAATAATAAAATTATCACTACTGTTAGAAAAACTAGAGGTGAAGATGCAATGGCAGCTTGTGGACAACTTAAATCTTTATCAAAAAGAATTCCAAAAAGAATTTAAGAATTGATTATGCACGATGACTCACTCACTTAAAGAACAAAATATCTGGCTAAATATTGATAAGCCAGCTGGCTATTCTTCAGCCAAAGTTGTAGCTATTGTTAAAAGTATAACAAAGGCCAAAAAAGTAGGTCATGGCGGCACGCTTGATCCTTTTGCCACTGGAGTTTTGCCAATCGCCCTAAACAAAGCCACCAAAACATCGCAAATGATGATGGATGCGCCAAAAAAATACCTCTTCTATATTAAATGGGGTGAGTTTCGAGACAGCGATGATATTGAAGGAAATGTGACCGAAAAATCTGATAAAGTACCCAATAATAACCAATTATTCTGTTCCTGCCTTTCGTTTATTGGCAAAATTGAGCAAACTCCTTCAAAATTCTCGGCCATTAAAATTAATGGCAAAAGAGCTTA
Organism: Alphaproteobacteria bacterium; assembly: GCA_030835905.1. GTDB lineage: Bacteria > Pseudomonadota > Alphaproteobacteria > Rickettsiales > UBA1997 > UBA1997. The sequence continues at coordinate 11,399 of JAURQX010000022.1, read as the reverse complement.
TGATCTAGTGCGCAAAAAAATTGACTTTGAAATGCCAAAAAGAGAAGTTAATATTTTTAACCTCGATATTTTAAAAAATTCTTTTGACGGCGCTTTAATCAAAGTTAAATGCTCTAAAGGCACTTATGTTAGAAGCTTAGCACGAGACATTTGCCTAAAAAATAATGTTTGCGGCTATGTTTCTTATTTACGAAGGTTAGAGGTCGGGAAATTTAATGCTGATAATATTATTTCTCTTGACCTATTAAAATATGGCATTACAACACAGTTAGATGATTTTAGAAGCGTTGATCCATTCTAACATTGTTTTTCAAAATTTATAAAAGAAATTCATCTTATATTTTTAATTTGCTTTTTTCTGTTACTAAATTTTTGTTAAAAAATAATAAATTCATACAAATATATTAAATATGTCTCTTTCGTCAAAAACAAAAAAAGAAGTTGTTAAAGAGTTTGCAAAAGATGCAAAAGATTCTGGTTCTACTGGAGTTCAGTGTGCCTTAATGACAAAAAAAATTGAAGATTTAACAAATCACCTAAAAATTCACAAAAAAGACTTTTCATCAAGAAGATCACTTTTAATTCTAGTTGGAAAAAGAAGAAGATTACTAGATTATTTAAAATCATCTTCTGTTAGTGATTATGAGGCTTTAATCAAGAAGCTTAATATTAGAAAGTAATTTTTTTGCCATTATAAAATTTAGCCAAATTTTTAGGATTTAAGTTGTTAGCACAAATTTGACCTTTGGGTGTTTTTGGCTATTTTTCTTTCATTTAATTTAGGATTCTCCTCTCCTAATCAATTAGGTATGGTTTGCAATATCTAAATTAGCTGTTTAAACCGTTGTTCAAAATTTAAAATTTAATAAAATAAAAAATATGTTTAATGTTGTAAAAAAAGAAATTCAATGGAATGGCAAATTATTGTCATTCGAAACTGGTAAAATTGCTAGGCAAGCTAGCGGATCAGTTGTTGTTAGATATGGTGACACCACGATTTTAGCTGCAGTAACTGTAGCCAATAAACCAGTTGAAGGTGCTGATTTCCTACCTCTAACAGTTAACTATATCGAAAAATCATATGCTGCAGGTAAAATTCCAGGTGGTTTTTTCAAAAGAGAGGCTAAACCTAGTGATGTAGCTACTCTTACTTCAAGATTAATTGACAGACCAATTAGACCATTATTCCCTTCTAATTTTCATAATGAAGTTAACGTGGTTTGCACCCTATTATCTTACGATGCATCTTGCAATCCAGACATTGTGGCTTTGGTAGCAGCATCAGCAGCTTTAGCTATCTCTGAAGCGCCATTTCAGGAAGTGGTTGGCGGAGCAAGAGTCGGACTTATTAATAATGAATTCGTTCTAAATCCATCAAATGAAGAATTAGTTAAAAGTGACTTAGATTTAGTAGTAGCAGGAACACATAGCTCAGTTTTAATGGTTGAATCTGAAGCTAAACAACTTTCCGAAGAAAAAATGCTTGAAGCAGTTAATTTTGCTCATTCATCTTTCCAGCCAGTAATTGAAATTATCAATCAACTTAAACAAGAGTGCGGTAAAGCTCAAATTGCATATGAACAGTATGATAATAGTGCTTTATTAAAAGAAATAAAAGGCTTTGCTGGTGACAAGGTAGTTAGTGCCTACAAAATTAAAAGTAAGCAGGAAAGAGCTGCTCAACTTGATAAAATTTACAGCGAAATTTCTGAAAAATATCTCAATGAAGAAGCCGGAGTTAGCGAAAATAAATTGAAAAAAGTTTATAAAAACTTAGCTCAGGATGTAGTTCGTGGCGATGTTTTAAAAAATAAAACCAGAATCGATGGTCGTAAAACCGACGAAGTTAGGCAAATTGAAATTGAGGTTGGTATTTTACCACAAGTTCACGGTTGCGCCTTATTTACTCGTGGCGAAACTCAGTCTCTTGCAATTGCAACTTTAGGTAGCGTTAAAGATCGACAATTAGTTGAAAATCTCGACCCAGGAATGGTTGAAGAGTCTTTTATGCTTCACTATAACTTTCCGCCATATTCAGTTGGCGAAGTTGGCCAATTAAGAGCCCCAGGTAGAAGAGAGATTGGTCACGGTAAATTAGCTTTTAGAGCCATTAATCCAATATTTCCAACTCAAGAAGAATTTTCTTACACTACTAGAATTGTTTCTGAAATCACTGAATCAAATGGTTCTAGCTCAATGGCTACAGTTTGTGCGTCATCACTTGCCTTGATGGATGCAGGTGTGCCAATCAAAGCTCCGGTTTCTGGAATTGCTATGGGATTGATCAAAGAAGGTAACGATTATGTAGTTTTATCTGATATTATGGGTGATGAAGATCATCTTGGCGATATGGATTTCAAAGTTGCCGGCACAAAAGATGGCATCACTTCACTACAGATGGACATTAAAATTAATGGTATAACTTCAGCAATTATGCAAGAGGCTTTAATTCAAGCTAAAGCCGGTAGAATGCATATTCTTGATAAAATGACTGCAGTAATGAATTCGCCAAGAACTGATCTTAATCCAAATGTACCGAAAGTTGAGGTTCTAAATATCGATCCTAAAAAAATCAGAGAAGTTATTGGCTCGCGTGGTAGAGTTATCAAAGAAATCTGCTCAGTTTCTGGTGCAATTGTTGATGTTGATGATAGTGGGCAAGTTAAAATCTCATCAAATAGCTCTGATTCTATTGCAAAAGCATTGACGATGATTAACGATATCATTTTTGAACCTGAAATTGGTGATATTTATGAAGGTCCGGTAGTTAAAGTAATTGATGCTGGCGCCTTTATCAGTATTTCAAATAATCGCGATGGTTTTGTTCATATTTCTGAATTGGCTGAATATCGTGTTGATTTTGTAGAAGATGTTATCAATGAAGGTGATATTGTTAAAGTTAAAGTTATTGGCTTTGATAAAAAAGGTCGTCCAAAGCTAAGCTATAGATGTGTTGATCAAGTTTCTGGCGAAGATATTTCAGATCAATTAGCTAGCAAACCACAATTAGTAGATGAAAGAGAATCTGGAGGTCGTGGTGGCGACAAAAAAGACCGTGGTGGCAGTAAAGATCGTGATCGTCGCAATGGTGATGATGATAAAAATCGCAAAAAACGCCGTGGCTTTTTTGGCTAATTAAATTCACTAGCCTTGTTATTGTTATTTACTAATATTAACAAGGCTAGTTTTCCTTAAAAAAACAAATTTTAACCTTTCCACTCCTCTTCTCTTGACTAAGTCAAATAAATATTTAAATTTCTTTCAGCTAATAGTATAATACCAATTATCACAATTAACTTTACATTTATGCTTTATCTTTTTGAGGATAAAGCATAAATGTAAAGTTAATTGTGATAATTGGTATGAGGTGGAATTTGCCAGATTTTTACTTGTGAACACCACTTAAAACTTCCTTAAAAAAATCTAAATTACTTGAAGTGTCAAAGACGACAGATGCTCGAAATAAATTAAAGGCTATAGTTGAAAGTCTTAATAAAACCAATAAAACTGGATCTCCAAAAAATAGCAGGCTAGTTAATGGTAAAATTAGAAAACGAAGAAATTCATCTGAGGCGGTATTTTATCTACTAGTTTTATCCTTAATAATGTTTGCCATAATATTTATTATTTTTTCTTATTATTTTAGCCAAGGTAAATTTGATAAAGACCTCTTCATTTCAGGATTAGCGGTTGGAGCAATGGCTCAAATTGTTGATGGAGCTCTAGGTATGGCTTACGGAGTCACGGCTACTACCTTTTTGCTATCAAACGGCATACCTCCAGCAGTTGCTACTGGCTCGGTTCATATTGCTGAAATATTTACCACCGGAGCCTCGGGTTTGAGTCATTGGCGTATGGGAAATGTAAATCTAAAACTATTTAGAGCTTTAATCATACCCGGAATTATTGGCGGACTTGCTGGCGTATTTTTAATAACTTCGGTTGATGGAGATGCAATTAGACCTTGGATTTCATCTTATTTACTAATAGTTGGTATCTTTATTTTTTATAAAGCCTTTAAAAAAACCTATTTTCACTCGAGAGTTGATAGTAAAAAGATTTTTCCTTTGGCATTGACTGGTGGCTTTGTTGACTCTGCTGGAGGTGGTGGCTGGGGTTCTGTAGTAACTGCTAACTTGCTAGGATCTGGGCATGAACCTCGAAAAACCATTGGCTCAGTAAATGCTGCTGAATTTTTTATTACAATTGTAACTGGATTTTCATTTTCTTTACTCATTGGTTTTAACCATTGGGAAATAGTTGCTGGCTTGATAGTTTCTGGTATGACTATGGCACCAATTTCAGCAAGAATTTTAGCCAATTTTCCAATAAAGCCACTAATGGCTTTTGTTGGATCTTTAATTATTATTTTAAGTAGTGTAGTTATTTACAAATCACTCTTTTAAATATGCCAATAAAACAAGATAAATTAGAAAAAATTCTAAGTAACAAATTCCCCGCAGCGATAATTGAAGTTATTGATTTAGCAGGAGATGAAAATCACTACCGCGTTATCATAAAAGATAAGCAATTTGCAGGCAAAACAAGAATTGCTCAGCATCGCATTGTTAATGAAGCATTAAAGGATTTACTCGCTGGAGAGCTTCATGCTATGCAACTAAAAACCCAAGCAATTTAAACAAATAATTTATGACAGATATTCTAGAAAAAATCGCAAAAATAAACAAAGAAAATGACGTGGTTCTTTATATGAAGGGCTCTAAAGACTTTCCACAATGTGGTTTCTCGGCCATGACTTCACAAATTCTTAAAAATCTTGGTATTGAATTTTTTGATGTTGATGTGTTACAAGATATGGAGATTAGACAGGGTATAAAAGATTATTCTGACTGGCCAACCATTCCACAACTCTATATTAAAGAAGAGTTTATTGGAGGTTGCGACATTGTTAAGGAGATGCTTGAATCTGGTGAACTATTGCAACTTTTACAAGAAAAGGGTTTAAAATAATGAAATACGCGGTTGAAATTAATAATCTATCTAAAACTTACCAAGCCTCAAAGAATAGCACCGCAAAAAATGCATTACAAAATATTAATCTTAAAATTAAAAAGGGCTCATTTTTTGGACTTTTAGGACCAAATGGCGCAGGAAAGTCAACAATCATCAATATTTTAGCTGGCCTAGTTAAGAAAAGCCAAGGGCAAGTTAAAATTTGTGATATTGATGTTGATCAAAACTCAATGGCTGCAAAATACAAAATTGGTATTGTGCCACAAGAAATTGTTTTTGATCCCTTTTTTACAGTTTATGAAAGTCTTGAAATTTATGCTGGCTATTATGGCGTAAAAAAACAAGATCGAAGAACTGACGAAATAATTTCCGCCCTTGGTTTAAAAGATAAAGCAAATTCCAAGCCAAGAAGTTTGTCAGGTGGCATGAAAAGAAGAATGCTAGTTGCTAAAGCCTTAGTTCACAATCCAGAAATTTTAGTATTAGATGAACCAACCGCTGGGGTTGATGTTGAGCTTCGAAATCAGCTATGGCAATATGTTAGAAAGCTAAATCAAGAGCAAGGCACTACAATTTTGCTAACGACTCATTATTTAGAAGAAGCTGAGGAATTATGCGATGAAATAGCTGTGATCAACCATGGCAAAGTAATTGCCAATGACAAAAAAGAAAATCTAATGCAGCTATTATCTCGCAAAGAACTAATAATTACTGGCAATAATTGCCACCAAAAATCCGCCTTGGATTTTAAAGAAGCAGATGTAGTAGTAAGAAATTTAGCAGAAAATAAAATTTCAATTACCTATGACCCACAAAAAATTGAAGTTGAAAAAATTTTAAAAAACATCTCTTCAACTAAAATTGAAATCAAAGATATTTCAACCAAACAACCAGATCTTGAGGAGATCTTTAAGTTTTTAGTACAATCTTCTAAAAATTCTTATTAAGGTTTTGAATTTTAGATTTTTTCTTACATAATAACTAAAAAAGTTTTAGTCCCAACTCAAAAAAAACCATTTTATTTTCTTTCTTCTCAGATGTAATTAGAGATGATTTGTTAATTGCACATGAATAAGTTAGAGACGCTGTAAAGTACTTGCTATTAAACATAGTTTTTAATCCAGCTCCAGATAATCTACCACTTTGATCATTATATCGATTTCTGACATAACCATAATCATAAAATGGCTCAATAGTAAATTTGTAAAGATATTTTGAGTTTTTTGACAGCAAGCTCGATTCCTTATGGTCTTTTTCTGCAAATAATGGCACTAGAATTTGCCCTAAATTAAAATTTGCCTTGTTTCTTAGGTGGTACCCAGAATCACCATTGATATAATTTTCACGAAAGCCCCTTACCGAATAATAACCGCCCACTGAAAATGATTCAGAGCCAAATAGCGTATGCTTAGAAATCTGACTGCTCACTTCACTACTTAACAAGATTGGTGCATCATTTTTAGCAATAGTGACTTTTTTTGAAATATTGCCGTAAAATTTAAACAATTGAAACTGAGCTTTTGCAGTGTCAGCAGTAGTATATGGCTGGTCTTTTTTTGCACCTAACATTCTAAGACCTTGTGAATAGCTTGGATTTAAAGTAATATTAGTGCCATTTTTAAAATAGTTGGAAATATTAAGCCCAATATTAGCAATGGCTAGCTTTCTTTGAGAATTAGTGATTTTTTCTTTATTTAAATAGCTTGCAGATTCCTTAGTCGTTAAATTTGCGTTGCCACTAATTCTTAAATTACCCTTATTTAATAATAATCTTTCAAAGGTAATATTTTTTCGATTAGAGTAACCAGTTAAAATTGTAGTTGCATTTTGTCCTTTATTGGTGCCTCTAAAATCAGTTCTTGAGTAATCAAAAGAAATTGTGTTGTAAGCAAGCGGAACTGAAATTCCTGAAGAAAATGATTTTAACTCCTTTTCTTTGGAATTGTCATCAAGATTAGTCGTGTAGCTTACATTAATAGCATCATTTAAAAACAAAAAATTGTCAAAATTACTAGAAAATGTCGTTCTTTTTATACCAGTAAACTCACTACCTAAATTGTCGTAATTAATATTGACCCGAGCTGGAAATTGGTTTTGATTAGCAATTATAATATTTGCCTCCCCTTCATGCTTTGCTGGTTCAAGCTTCATTACTGCCGAATTTGATGGTAATCGATTAATTTGGTAAATTCCCTGATTAACGTCATTAATATTTAAAACATCTCCCTCTAAAAAGCCAAAAGCAGTTATTTCTTGCATCTGATCGGTTATTTTATCTTCATTGATTAACAATTTTGCAATCTTTCCCTCGTAAATTTTCAGTAACAGATTTCCGCTTTTTATATTTTGCTTAGGAACCATAACTTTGGCTGCTATAAAACCATTTTGATGATAGTATTCTTCTATTTTATTACTAATCTTAGATAAAATTCTACCCTTAACACAACTGCCAATAAAAGGATCTGTTAGATTTTTTTGAATTTTTGGAGAAATTGATTTAGCATCAATCATTGAAATCGAGTTGATGGTAAAGCATTTAGCTGGTTTATCTGAAAGTGTTAATTTTTCCTGAGTATTTTTTTCTTGCTCTTTTTTCTTTCTTTCAACTTCTTTCTTTATTATCTCTTCTTCTTTTACTCTTCTTTGCTCTTCAATTTGATTTTGTTGTTGGCGTGTAATCCAATCCTGCTGGTTGATTTGATTGTTGATTATTTCTTGAGTAGTTTGCGCTTTTGCAAAACCAAGAAAAAAACTAGAAACAAGTAGAAAGGTTATAAACAAAGATTTAAACTTTGCTAATCCTTGCTTAATGTTGTCAAAAAACATTGAAATTTACTTAACAACAATACTAATTTTGGCCTCTTCTAAAGATTGAGTAATAAAATCTTGTAAAGCTTTAAAAGCAAGACTTTGAGCAAGATTTTCTTTTGCTTCTTCAAAGCTAATAATTTTAGCAGATCTACTATCTTCAAATTTTACAATCAGCCACTTATCCGCCAAGGAAAATGGTTGAGATATTTGACCCTTTTCAAGCTTTCTGACTTGATCAACTATTTCTTTTGGTAAAGCGTCTTCAAGGACAAAATCAAGATTGCCACCATTTTTGGCTGCTTCTTTATCAACTGATCTTAATTTAGCAATTTTAGCAAATGATTTAGGGGATTTTGCTAGCTGATTGTAAACATTGTTAGCATCATTCTCATTTTCTAAGGCGATGTAGCTAATTTTAAGATCTTGCTTACCAGATAAATCTTTAACTAATTTATCGTAATTTTTTTTAAGATTTTCTTCTTTGCGCGCTTCGCTAGCCAATTTAGTAAAAAATTTCTGCTTTAACATCTCACTTTGAAAAACTTTAAGTGATTCTTGATAATCTTGATCTTGATCTAAATTTTGCTTTTTAGCTTGCTGATAGGCAAGCTCTTTAAGGACAACTTCTTTAATAATAGATTCCTTTTGGTCACTAGTTAAGTCATTAAAAGCAATACCCTTCAAGTCTGGATTTTGTATAGTTAGTTTGTTTAACTCAATTTGAGCCTGCTTTAAAGTAACAACTCCCTGATTGTATGTAGCCACAACATGATCTTTAGGAAATAAATCTTTGGAGCCACTAAAATAATAAGCTAAGCCAGCTGAAATTGCTAAAACTAGAAAAAGAAAAGATAAGAGGTATTTATTATTGAGTTTCATGGTTTTTTTGGTGTTAATTTAAAACATCACACTCAAAAAAAATAATTAATTGAGGTGATGAAAACTTTTTATTAACTTAAAAAAACTAATTTGATGTAAAATAGCTTTTAAAAATTATGAGTATCATTTTAAGACATATTAATTTTAATTTCAAGCTTTTTTGAAAAATTTTATGTTATCATACAGTATAGATACTTCGTCTTTTCGGTTAAAATCATCATAAAAGACCCCTTGCAAATCAAAAAATGTTGAACGCTAATTCGGTTTAAGAAATTAATTGATCCTTTTAAATTAAGTAATTACTAAGAATTTTCAATAAATGAACCAAAATTCAAATGTTTTAGTAATTAAAGATGAATTTTGGTATTAGACTACAAACTCATTTTTCATCACTTTTCTAACAAACTAAATTTCATAAAATCTGCAATAAACTCGGCACCATTTTTATTTAGATGACCCCAATCTGCATAAAGTACTTTATTATTTTTAACAAAATAACAGTTTTTCTGATCACAAAGATAATCGAAAGGATCAAAAAAAGTTACTTTTGAATATTTTTTAGAAATTTGCTTAGTAAAATCTATATATTGTTGCTGTTTTGAAAATTTAGTAATCGGTAATTTGAAGCATTCTACTTTCGGCATCGGTAAGATTTTTTGGATTGGCGCCAAATCTCTTTCAATACATTCTAGTGGCGACATATCCAGACCAGCTATTTTTGTATTAGGAATTGAATTCATAATCACCACTTCTTTATCAAGAGAAATTATGAATTTAACAGTATCTTCGAGTTGCGATTTAAATAAATTGAAATCCTCAATACCTGGCCAACTTCCTGCAAGGAATACATATTTAATGTGATTTTTTTCTTTTAAAACTTGAGATATATTTTGGCGGTAATCCTGACATTGCTGAAAAGTATTTTGCTGATTCGATATTATTGGCGGACAGCTAAACACATAAAAAGACATCAGAGAAAGATTATTTTTTAGTGCCCATTTAGTAACTGCCGGCGAATAGTGACCAGCATGGCTGTCACCAAAAACCACAGCTTGGTAATTTTGCTGATTTTTACCAACTACACAATTATTAATATCAGGAAATGGAGCACTTCTTTTACCAATCCCACAAGGTTTTTCAAATTCTGCATATTTATCAAGATTGACTTCATTTAATAAATCGCTGTGAGCAAGCCTAAACTTCAAACCTTGAGTTTTTTGAGCCACCCTACCAAGAATAGCAAAAATAAGAACAACGACCAAGGCAATAAAGAAAGGATGTCTAATTTTATTCTTCAAACCTACCGGATATTTATTAGCCAAAAATGAGTACTTCTTTCTAAATGGTATCTCAACAAATTTCCAAGAAATGGTGGCAACAACAATTAAAATTAAGATCAATATTAATGATTCAATCACACCCAGACTTGCAACACCTTGATATTTTTTATAAATCATAATCATCGGCAAATGCCATAAATACAAAGAGTAAGAAATTTTGCCAATAAAGACTAAAATATTATTACTTAGGATCTTACTTACAAAATTCTTTTCACCTTGGTTCAAGATTAATAATGATGCACCAAGGCAAGGAAATAAAGCTACAAAACCTGGAAAATATGAATCATCTACAAAAAAAGCCGAGGCAAAAACCGAGGCTAGACCAATTAAAGACAAAATTTTTCTGTGTCGAAATGAAGATAAATTAATTTTATCAAAGGCAAGCAAGCAACCAATCCCAAGCTCCCAAAATCTTGAAGGTAAAGAAAAAAAAGCAATTTTTCTATCATAAGAAATCAATAGCTGACTTAGAAACAGAGAAGTCAATGACAAAATCAAAATTACCCAAAACGCTAAATTTTTGTCTTTTTTAAAGCGCCACAAAATGAACAATATTAGTGGCATCAATATATAAAACTGCTCTTCAACCGCCAAAGACCATGTATGAAGTAACGGCTCAAAATTATTATCTAGATTAAAATAATCAGTAGCTCTTTGAAAAAAGAAATTTGAAATTTGTAAAGATGAATAGTGTAAACTTCTTGCAAACCAAATCATATCTTTAGTTGAAAGAATCAGTGTTGCAAAAATAAAACTTACTAAAAGCATCAAAAATAACGCAGGTAAAATCCGCAAAATTCTTCGTAAATAGAAATTTGCAAAGCTAAAACTTTTGTCATCAATTTCTTTGAGAATAATCTTGGTGATTAAAAATCCAGAAATAACAAAAAAAATATCAACCCCAATAAATCCACTTGGCAGCAAATTACTAAAAAAATGATAGATTAAGACAAAAATTATGGCAATTGCGCGAAGCCCATCAATATCTGGACGATACTTAATTGAGGATTTGATAGCAGTATTTTGTAGTAAGTTCATCTAGTAACTTTATTAAAATTATAAAAATTCCCATTTTAACAAATCACATTATTATAATCCAAATAATTTTTAGAAAGAGAATCAAAAGACGATTAAAAAAACCTTTAACAAAAATATATATAGCATTTCAAGCTAAGATTGCCTATTTTATTAAAGAGATTTTATCTTTTGTATTTAATTTAAAAAGCGATGCATATCAGGATATATGTTGAGCTTTTTAAATAAAGAAGACCCCTGCAAATCAACTAATTTTGAGGAATTTTTGAGGGAGATTTGATCAGATTAATTGATTAATAATCAATTAATCCATCAAATCGGCAATTATTTTTTAAATTTTAGCGTATCAAGATATACGTG
>JAURQX010000021.1 GCA_030835905.1 Alphaproteobacteria bacterium | reverse complement strand
AATAAATGAGTGTTTTTTGATATGATGGTCTTTGGCATAGAAAAGTAATTTAGATTTAAAAGATAAATCATAAATTACAATTATAAATAGTATATGTAAAGATTGGATTTGGTATTATTTATATTTTGTAATTGACCTTAAAATAATTTAGCTATGCTGTTTTTAATTTGGTATTAATAGCTATTTATTAAAAATGCATGCGCCTAATATTTGTGTTATTGTTTTTTTTTAGCTTCGAGGCTTGGTCTCAAGATGCTTTAAATTGCAAAATTAATGAAGAATCTGTCGATAATCTTGCTAATAAAATTGCAGGTAAAGATGGTATAAAAATTTTTCAAGAATTGCCGAGATGTCTTAAGGCAAACCGTGAATTGGTGCTCAAAGTTTCTTTGAATGATCCATTAAAATTTCAGTATGCAGATAAATCTTTGCATGATGATGAAATTTTTATAAATCGTATTCTTAAGGTTCATCCCGATATCTTGCAATTTATATCTTATGAATTGCGGGATAATAAAAGATTTATGGAGTTGGCAACTTATATTCAGCGTGATTCATTGCAATATGCTAGTCTTAAGTTGCGTGACAGCAAGTCTTTTATGACTAAGATGATAGAAATTGACTCCAGAAATTACTTTTTTGCCTCATATCGTTTGCAAAATGATCCAAAAATTGCTAAAATTGCTTTTAGTGATAATGGACTTTTGCTTGAAGCTGCGCCAGATAAAATGAAGGCAAATTACAATTTGGTAGAAATTGCTGTAAAATCCAATAGCAAAGCTCTACAATTTGCTTCTCCCAAGCTGCAATCTAATCAAAAATTACAAGAATTAACCGAAAAATTAACTTCAATAGGTTCTCAAGAAAAGTTAAAAGAGTACATTAAAGAAAACTATGTTGCCGTGGATAAACATGATAAAAATGTTTTTACTATAGTTAATCAAGGCAAGTTTTTTGCTAAAAATATGTTGGTAGATAGAGATTATATTGCTAAGTGGCAATTTAGGCGTAAGTCTAAATTTAATAAGGCTTATGATAAAATATCGATGATGACAGTTGAAAATAGAAATTTGCCTCAATCGTGGCGCGAAGACTTTGAAAATCACCCATTATTACTTGAAAAAGTTGATAATTTTTTCAAAAAACATTATATCGATGACGATACTATAGATAATATGAAGACGACTTATTTCTGGGTTATAAAAGATGATTTGCCAACAGTAGCTTTTAATATTTATGGTTTAAGATCAAATAGAGATGAGGCTTTGGGTCCTGAATTTGTTGACATAAGTTCATTAACGGTTATAACTCAAAAGCAAGATGATAGATGGAACTTGACTGTAATTGAGGTCATATTTAGTAGTGATGTTAAGCTTGATATGGCTTATAATAACGGTCATAAAAGATATATTTTGTGGGATTTGTATAAGCGTAGCGAGTTTGATTTAAGTCCAAAAGTAATTTTTAAGGTAGAAGATAGATTTGAAGACTATTTTGAAGTTTACGAGGAGCAAAGTGGTGGTAAATATGAAAAAATAGCAACTTTTAAATTCTAATTTTTTTACAAATGGCTGATAAAACTAAATTTTTTATAATTGCCGGAGAGGCTTCTGGTGACCTACTTGGTTCTAAGCTAATTGATGAGCTTAAAAAATTTTCTAAAAAAAATAACAAAAATTTTGAATTTGTTGGGATTGGTGGTGTTTTAATGCAAAAAGCGGGTCTAACATCAATATTTCCGATGGAGGATTTGTCGGTAATGGGTTTTGCCGAAGTTTTGCCACATATACCAAAGCTGTTAAGACGTATTAATCAAACTGTAGAATCTATAATAAATCAAAATCCAACTTATTTAATAACTATCGATTCTCCGGATTTTTGTTTTAGAGTTGTAACAAAATTGAAATCTAGGACTTATAAAAACAACTATCTAAATGATTTTTTTAATAAGATAAAAAAAACTCACCTTATCGCACCATCAGTTTGGGCTTATCGCGAAAGAAGAGCGCAAAAAATTGCTAAATTATATAATTTATTATTGGTAATATTGCCTTTTGAGCCGCCATATTTTGAAAAATATGGTTTAAAAACAGTTTTTATCGGTAATCCAGTTGTTGAGGAGTCGCCGGATTTTGATAAAAAAGAGCAATATAATAAATTGTTTCGCGATAAATATCAAATTGCCAAAAGCGATATTTTGATCTATGTAACTCCTGGTAGTAGAGTGGGTGAAGTTAAAAGAATTTTTGTAGAATTTATAAAATCCCTAAATCTTCTGACTAAAAATCATAAAAATATTAAAGTAGTTATTCCCTTGGTTAGCAAAACTAAAAATTTAGTCACAATTATGGCTAAAAATTTAGAATGTGATTATTATCTTATAAATAATGAAGAAAAAGAATTGGCTCTATTTTCTGCTGATTTTGCTTTGGCAAAATCTGGGACTAACACGATTGAAATTGCGCTTTATCAAATACCAATGATAATTGCTTACAGGGTTAGTTTTTTTACTTATATTTTAGCTAAAATTTTGCTTAGAATTAAATTTGCTAATTTGGTTAATTTAATTGCCAATAAAGAAATAATTCCAGAGATGATTCAACAAAATTGTCAGTCTCAAAAAATTTATAATAAATTAGGCAATTTGGTTAATAATAAAAATATTGCTAAAAAACAGATTCAAGATTCGCAAACTTCTTTAAATATTTTGGGTTTAAATGCTAAAACTTCTTCAACTAATAAAGCTATTAATGAGATATTGGCGTTATAAAATTCAGCTTATATTTGTTTTGTGCATTATTTCTAGTTCGGTTTACGCGCAAGAAGACGGTTGCCAGAACCAATTTTTTGAATGTAGCAATGTTTATTCTTCATTAGTTTATGATGATAATTCAAAGCAAATTATTTCACAAAAACGATCTAACAATTTTATTTATCCGGCTTCACTAGTGAAGGTCATGACGGTTTATTTGGTTTTTGAGGCGATAGAAAAAAGACAAATCAAGCTTGACGATATTCTAGCTTTTTCAGCACGTGGTGAAGAAATATCAAAAGTTAATAAAATTACTACTCTCAATATTAAAGAGGGCGACTATATTTCTGTCGAAGATGCAATAAAGGGTACGATTATTAAATCACTTAACGAGGCAGCAATTGTACTGGCTGAAGCAGTTGCTGGGGATGAGTGGAGTTTTGTGCGCTTAATGAACAAAAAAGCTCAAGAGTTGGGTATGATTAATACCAGCTTTTATAATGCAACCGGTCTTCACGAGCAGGGTCAATATACAACTTCTTATGATTTAGCAAGGCTGGTAAATGCTTTAAGAAAAAATTTTCCACAATTCTACCACTATTTTTCTGAAAAAACATTCAGCTTTAATGACAAGAGTTTTAGAACGCATAATAATGTTTTGCTTGAATATGAAGGGGCTGAAGGCTTAAAAACCGGTTTTACTAAGGCTTCTGGTTTCAACTTAATTTCTATAGCTAAGAAAAATGATCGCAGATTAATTTCGATTTTGGCAAATTGTTCAACGGTAGAAGGTCGTGATCAGCAAACCAAAGATATTTTTGATAGATTTTTTATTGATATAAATTTGTCAAATATCTCACCCCTTAAAGAGAGAATTAATAAAAATTTCAAATATAGCAAAGTTAGCTCAAGATCTAAATATTTCGATAATTTAGATAATAAATTACGAATTGGCGGGGGTTTTTTTGAGTAAAAAACAGCCTTATGCCAAACCCCATCTATAATTCCATATAGACGGGATTTGGTATTATTATATCTAAATTAGATTAATATAATTATATAAATAGCAAAATTATTTGACTAACTTCTGAAAATGTATTATAATAGTTCATTAAGTTGTTTTTATAGTAAATTTTGAGAAATTGAGTCAAATATTTTAGTAATTTTTGGCTTAGCTAGAATGTTTAACTTAAAAAGTTATTAAGAAATAATAAATGTTATGGGAAGTTTTTATACTTCTATTCTGCAGCTGAAGTAGTTCAAAAAGGGGTAGAAAGTGGTGGGTCTAAATTGCAACAAGATGCATTAGGTGATCAAAATCCAGAATTACCTCCTTCATCAAATTTTGTAAGTGTGCTAGTAATACCTTCGGCAATTTTTGATAGTGCCACAAATGGACAAATAGATGAGATGCAACTTTCAAAGTTAGAAGCTATGACATCTCAATATCAAGCTAACAACCAAAATGAAGAGTCTCCTGGTAAATCAAATGGAATTATAGATGTAATCGTTAAAAGCTGTAGCGCATTTGTTAATAAATTTTTAAGTTATGTAGGATTTGAATCTGGGGGCGAAAATAATCGGTCAGAAATCAGTCGTGCTACCTCAAATATGACTGAAGAAGAGCAAGACAGTGTAGGAATATATGTTACCGAAGTTCCTCTTGAGCCAGAGAAATATATTGATCCACAACCTAGGCCCTATACTATAAATGGAGGAATTCAGGATAGAGGTGGTGAATTCGGTGCTTACAATAATGGGCCAGTGATTGACGAAGATCCGCAAAATGAATATGGTGAATATGGCTATGGTGCTATGGGCTCGGTTATAAATGTTTCTACAGGAATTATTCATAACGAAGACCCCTGCAAATCAACGAATTTTAGTAATTTTGTTGTTATTTTAATTTTTTAAATTCACGTATATCTTGATACGCTAAAATTTAAAAAATATAAAATGCCTAAAAATTCCTCAAAATTAGTTGATTTGCAGAGGTCTTATAAAGTAATCTAGAAAAGCCATAGTACTTAGTGCTACTTTGGATTTGAGAAATTGCTTTGTTAAGGAATATGTTATTAACCAGTGCGCAAATTAGTAGATTTTTACTGCTGTATTTTCCTTTTATTTCTCATTTAATAAATTCGTAATATCTTAAATATTACAAGAATTTTTTAAATAAGTCTAAAAGAAAAATCCTTTTGAAAAAAGTCTACTAGTTTGCGCACCGGTTAATAAAGTTAAAAAGGCAATTAGTTTGTGCACGGGTTAATATAATAGACTTCTTGCATAACCATAAAATTTTGAGGAATTTGTAGGGAGGAGATTTAATTAAAAAAATTGATTAATAATTCCCGATTTTATGGATAAAAAGATTATTAATCTTTTTATCTGATAAAATCTCTTTTCATTAAATCGGCTAAAATTTTTGGAATTTTAGCGTACTTTGATGTACGTGAATTTCAAAAATTTT
>JAURQX010000020.1 GCA_030835905.1 Alphaproteobacteria bacterium | reverse complement strand
TGAGATAAAATTTAAGAAAAACGAATGTAATATATTCATATTTCATGAGGCTTTTCTTCAATTTTATCCAAAAAGATGAAGAATATGGGTTAATTTACTATAGTGTATCTAAAGATTGGATTTGGTATAATACTATTTCCATAAATTAAGTATCTAATTACTTCATATTTATTGTTTTTATTTTTTAGTTCTAAAGCTTGAAATATTACGGATATTACTTCGCTTTATGACTAAATCTAAAAACAAAAATATTTTGTAATATAAATACTTAATTTATGGAAATAGTATAACAAATTGATGATTTATGTCAAAAAGCGATAAAGTAATAATATTTGATACCACTTTGCGCGATGGTGAACAAGCGCCAGGGGCAACCATGAATTTGCAAGAAAAATTACTGATCGCCAAAATTCTTGAGCAAATGAGGGTTGATGTGATTGAAGCTGGTTTTCCAGCTGCTTCAGATGGTGATTTTGATGCCGTCAACAACATTGCTAAAACCATCAAAAACTCAACAATTTGTGGTTTAGCGCGTGCTAAACATAGCGATATTGAAAAAGTTGCGCAAGCTATTAAGCCGGCACCTAGACAAAGAATTCATACTTTTATTGCCACTAGCAATATCCACATGCAATATAAGTTGCGCATGAATCAAGAGCAAGTTCTTGAAGCAATTAAAGATAGTGTTTCTTTTGCTCGAAATTTATGTCAAGAAGTTGACTGGTCGCCTGAAGATGCTACAAGATCAGATCATGACTTCCTGTTCAAGGCCATTGAAATTGCCATCAAGGCTGGTGCTAACACTATAAATATTCCAGACACCGTAGGCTACACAGTGCCTGAAGAATATTTTGAGTTGGTTAAGGCTATCAAAAACAACGTTAGCAATATCGACAAAGCTATAATTTCAACTCATTGCCATAATGATTTAGGTTTAGCGGTGGCAAATTCTTTAGCAGCGATGCAAGCGGGAGCTAGGCAAATTGAATGCACTATTAATGGCATTGGTGAAAGAGCAGGCAATTGCGCTTTAGAAGAGGTGGTGATGGCGATTAGAACTCGCGCCGATTTCTATCGGGTAAAAACAGATATCGATACTACGCTTATCACTCGCGCTTCAAAATTAGTTTCAAATATTACTGGTTTTCCAATCCAATATAATAAAGCGATTGTTGGCGCTAACGCTTTTGCTCATGAAAGTGGCATACATCAAGATGGAATGCTAAAAAACCGCAACACATATGAAATTATGACTCCAGAATCAGTCGGTCTTGAAAAATCATCATTGGTTTTAGGTAAGCATTCTGGCCGTGCTGCATTTAAAGATCGATTATTAGCAATTGGCTATGAATTAAATGATGAGCAAATTGAAACTGCTTTTACTAAATTCAAAAATTTAGCCGATAAGAAAAAAGATATTTTAGATGATGACATTATTGCCATTGTTGATGATTCAATTTCTCATAAAGTTGCGCATTATCATCTTTTAGATTTAGATTTAAAATGCGGAAAAAACAAAGAAGCGCAAGTTTCAATCAAAATAAAAATTGACAATGATGAGTTGCAAACTAGCTTTTCATCAAAAGACGGTCCAGTTGATGCAATCTTTAAAGCAATTAACAATTTAATTCCTCATGAAGCTGTTCTTGAGTTATATCAAGTAAAAGCGGTTACCGAAGGAACAGATGCTTTGGCCACGGTTATTGTTAGAATGCGCTTGGGTCAGAAAATATTTTCAGCCAACGGTTCTAATAGTGATGTTTTAGCGGCTTCAGCAATTGCTTACATCAACTGTCTAGAAAAAATTTGTAATAGTAAATAAATTATGTTTAATCTTTTTTCACTTACCTCAAAAGACATTGCCATTGATCTTGGCACTGCAAATACTTTAGTTTATGTTCGAGGTCAGGGTGTAGTTCTAAATGAGCCTTCAGTTGTTGCTGTGCTTAATGAAAATGGTAAGATGATCCCGTGTGCTTTTGGTAGCACTGCTAAAATGATGTTAGGTCGAACTCCGGCCAAAATTGAAGCTATTAGACCATTAAAAGATGGCGTTATTGCCGATTTCAAAGTAGCAGCTGAAATGATCAAGCATTTCATTCGCGAAGTTAATCAAACTAGAAGCTGGTTAGGACCATTGATAGTTATTTGCGTGCCTTCTGGCTCAACACCAGTTGAAAGAAGAGCAATTCAAGATGCTGCCGAAGGTGCAGGAGCTAATGAAGTTTATTTAATTGAAGAGCCCATGGCAGCTGCAATTGGTGCTAACCTACCAGTTACCGAGCCAACTGGTTCAATGATTGTTGATATTGGTGGAGGTACTACTGAAGTTGGCATTTTGTCGCTTGGTGGCATTGTTTATTCTAGATCAGTGCGTGTCGGTGGCGATAAAATGGATGAAGCAATTATTTCTTATATTCGTCGTTATCAAAATCTTTTAATCGGTGAATCTACCGCCGAAAGAATCAAAAAAACTATTGGCGCTGCTTGCCCACCTTCTGATGGTGATGGCAAAACTATTCAAGTAAAAGGTCGTGATCTTTCTAACGGCATCCCTAAAGAAATGGTTTTATCAGAAAAACAAATCGCCGAAAGTTTGATGGAGCCAGTTGAGCAAATTATCGACGCCATTAAAGTTGCTCTTGAATCAACCCCACCAGAATTATCTTCTGATATTGTTGAAAGAGGCATTGTTTTGTCAGGTGGCGGTGCTTTACTTAAAAATCTTGATTACATTATCCGCCAATCAACTGGTTTACCAGTTTTTGTTGCCGAAGACCCACTTCTTTGTGTAGTTAATGGCTGTGGCAAGGCGCTTGAAGATATTAAAATGTTTAGAGCTACTTTATTTAGACAAGATTAATTTGGTTTTTTAAATGAATCAATATATCAGTCCTTCAGCGAAAAGTTCAAGTTTTAGTGTTGCTCACAACCTAAAATTAATATATCGCAAAATAGAGCTTATACTCTATTTATTTTTGTGCTTGGCTCTTTTTATATTTTCTCGTCTTGAAAATAAATTCTTAAAAGATCTAGAAAATTTCTTTATAGAAATTTCATTACCAATATCAAGTGCTGTTACTTTCCCAGCTGATGCAATTATTTCTTTGTCCTTTGACTTTAAAGAGTTAGCCACAGCGCGCGATGATAACATTAAATTAAAGTCTGAAATTAAAGAGCTTAAAGCTTTTTACCAAAAAGCGTTTAATATTTTTGAAGAAAATCGTGAATTGCGACGTGTCTTAAGCTTTATTTCAACTAAAAGCTCAGAATTTAAAGCTGCTAGAATAATTGGTAAAACTCAAAAGCTTTTTAGTCAGCAAATTTTTATCAATATTGGTCGAAATCGCAATGTTCAAGAGGGTAATATTGTTATTGGTAACAGTGCAATGCTTGGTCGAGTTGATCAGGTGTTTGAAGACCAATCTCGAGTTTTGTTAATAAATGATATTCGATCAAGAATTCCGGTAATTACTTCTAAAGCTAGGGTTAGGGGAATTTTATCAGGAACTAATGGCAATCTACTTGAAATGCTATATTTGCCTAAGAATCACAATATCCAAGTTGGCGACATGGTATTTACTTCTGGTGACGGTGATACTCTGGCGCCGGGTCACTTAGTTGGCGTGGTCAAAAAAGTCACCGATGAATCGGTTTTGGTGGCTATGGCTGACGATATCAATTCTTCAGAAATTGTTACCGTTATTGGCTATGGTGATTAGTTGTTTTTAACAGCTTAAAAATGGCTTGTGCCTTATTATAAATCTCCGCTAATTCCTGCTTAGGGTCTGAATCGTAAGTTATGGCGCCACCAACTTGAAATTCAAATTGGTTATCTTCAATAATTAAAGTTCGAATTACCACCGATAAATTAACTTCATTTTGACTAATAAAACCAATTGCTCCGCTGTAAATTCCACGATCTAATTTTTCATAATTAGCAATTTGTTGCATGGCAGCAATTTTGGGTGCGCCAGTCATTGAGCCTGCAGGAAAAGTAGCCTTAATTGCCTCAATTACCGAAGCTTTAACTGGCAAAACTCCACTAATTTGCGACGACATATGATGAATTGTAGCGTATGAATCAACATCAAACAAGCTATCAACCTTTACACTATTGCTTTTACAAATTTGTGACAAGTCATTGCGCACCAAATCAACAATCATCAAGTTTTCAGCGCGCTCTTTCTCGCTATTTTTTAGATAATTTTTATTATCTTGATCTTGCGTCACATCATCACTGCGTGGTGAAGTGCCTTTAATTGGCTTTGAAATTACCAAATTATCTTTAATTTTAAGAAATAATTCAGGACTTGAAGATAAAATTGATTTTTCACCAATTTTTAAAAAAGAGGCATAATTAGCTGGGCTAATTTGGCAAAGCTTAACAAAATTAGCAAAAATTTCGTCATTTTGATAAGTTTTTTGTAATTTACCAAAAAATTTGCGGGTTAAATTTATTTGATAAAATTCACCACTGGCAATTTGTTGCTTTATGCTATCAATAGCTGATAAATATGATTGGTCAGAAAAATTTGACTCAATATTTTTAACATGTAAATTGGGTATTTTTGGGTGTAAAGAAGTTTTTAAATAATCATCAATTTGTGACAAATAGTGATCTTGGCTATATGAGATACTTATTTGTCTGGTTTTATGACAAAATTTTACAATGGCACCAAATTTAATAAAATTGATCGCCTCAAAATTTATACTATTTTTTTGAGTTGTCTTTATATCTTCAATATCTCTTAACGCCTCATAAGAGATATAGCCAAATAGCTGATAATCTTGATTTTTGAATAATTTTTGAAGTTGGTTAAATTTATCAAAACTAAAATTTTCTTCAGGAAAAAGCGCCAAATAGGAAAAGACTTCTTGGCTTTTTCTATCTAGCCCAGAATATAAAAAAACCCAATCACCTTGACAATTTTGGGCAATTTTTTGCGCAAAATTTATTGGCTCAAGCCAGTTAGTTTTTGATATTTTCATTAGACAATTTGTTGGCAATAATATATAATACTAAATCCAACCTTTGTATATGCTATATATACATAGTCTCTTAAGTAAAAAATCATTAAAAAGTTAAGCCATGTATATCCTGATACAAGGCTTAACTTTTCAATAATTTTTTTCATAAAATCCAAAGTATCTATAACATATACAAAGATTGTATTTAGTATAATTTACAAATTTTAAAGAATTTTTGCCATTTTTTGATCTATAAACATTGCTTAATATTTAAAATATGGTATCATCTTGATAATTTTTAGTATCAAGAATTTATGGGATATTTTAGTTCTCGGCTCTTAGTTAGAATTCCTACTTTGTTTCATGGTGGCCTGAATCTTGCTTATTCTCGTCAAAATGGGGGCATTCGCAATATCGTTTCAAAAGTTGACTTTCAATCCTCGCTTCAAGACCCTTATGATTTGGCTGTTGCGGTTGCTAGGCAAAAATTATCACCTGAGCAGCAAACATACAAACACCCCGCCTCAATTGATGCGCCAAAAAAATATGATATAAATCAATTTCGGCAAGTTTTAAATTTTTTATACAGCTCTAATTTATCTTTTAAGAAGAGTTGTGATAATTTTTATCGAAATCTTAATCAGTCAAATTGTAATGGGGTTATTATTGATGCAAATATACAAAAAGAAAAAAATTTAGCGCTTAATGGCTATGCTTCATTATTATTTTGGTCGGCTTTTTTAAGAAATCTCAATTTTAAATTTAGCTATCAAGATTCAGGAAGTGTTGCCTATGCCTATGCTTCACCAGATGATTTTTCTGAGATGCTAGGCCATCAAGATGTAATGCCGATTAAAAAAGCAAGTCATTTAAAGCCATCAAGTTTTGAAGTTGCTACTAACTTGGCACTGATTGGCGCTTACTCAAGTTTAAATATGCAAACTTGGATAGTTGAAAGTGATAAAATATTTAAGGAGTTAAAAAAAGAAGATTTGTTTGATATATTAACCAAGCAGAAATTTGCAGTTGTTGACTTGCTTGGTGGTGATAAAAATGGTAAGCTAAAACAAAATTTAGTTTTAATTAAGCAAGGCGAAGATGGTCGGTTCTATTTTGATGGCTTTGATGCTAGAAATTCTTATATTCCAATTTCGCATGATCTAGAAATAGTAGAAAAATCCAAAAAAGCAATTCAGCTTATTAATGAAGTTTTAGCTAAAGGTGAACATCGAATCAATTTTACTTTTAATCATCAAAATTCTCACCTTGCAATTTTTAATAATAGAAATTGTATTCATGGCAGGGATGCTCAAATTAAAGATAATTGCAAAGGTAATCTTCCGGATGGTAGATGGATGTTGGTTTATGCGTTTAATGAAAATAAACTTGGCTCTTCGCTAGTCAATCATCAATGTACAAGATTGGGAGATTTGTCAAGATGCCAATCAAGATTTTGATCTAGGTGATATATTTTGTGAATTCTTGGTTCTAAACAGTAGATAAAAAGCCATTGATTAGTGATTAGTTGTTTAATTTTAGGGCTTTGATTAATAACTTGCTCAATTTTATCTTGTGGAGCGTAAATAAAAGTGGCTAACCTTGCTGTTTTATGATAAGGCTCTTGATCATTTTTATAAACTGATTGCAAAGGTAGGCCATGCATTAAGTCGCTGGCATTGCCTTGCATAACACCTATTTTGCCAACTATATTATGGGTTATTTTGCTACCAGCGCCAAAAGCTATATTATCTATTGTTGAGAAGAGATATTGGCTATTAATCCATTGCGCCACAATCATTGGCGCATTCAAAATTAGATTTAAAATGGAGCTATCTTCATCAGTTTGCCATTCATAAGAATGCAAGAAAGACTCGCCTTTTAGATTGATGTTTTTAGTTAAGTTTCTTGGTGCAACAATAAAAGAAGTGTTTCTGGCTAGCCCCCATTCTGGCTGAGTTTCTGACCAAGCGTGACTTTTGTTAAAGAAGAAATTTTCAAGCTTATTTTTGGGTAGATCAAAACCCATTGCTTTGGCTCGAAAAGCATTGTTGGCTAATTTTGCTTTTTTTAAATTAGATTTAAGCTGTTTTAAATCTTGGCTTTGATCAATATTATGATCATAAATTTCTATTTCATCGGTTGTGGTATTATGCTTTGCGGCAATAAATTTGGTGTCTTTTGGAATTTCAATTTTTTCTTTGGCTAAATATTTACGAACCTCTTTTTGATTTAATATTGTTGCTAGAATTTTGGCATTAATATCACCATGTCTGCCGCCACAGGCTCCACAATCAAGAGATGTTGCATGACTATTATTTTCGGTATAGCTACCATGACCACATAGTAATATTATTTTAGAAAAATTACTTATTAAGCCAATAGATTTGAGAAAGCCGTGGGCGTATGAGCATTGATCTTTAAATGGTATAAAATCTATTTCAACGCATGATTTTGCGGCTTGTTTGAAGGTTTTTTTAAGGTTTGTTTGTAGGAATTTTCTTGTTTTTGGTGAGAAGGTTTTGATAAACATCCAACCACCGCTCCAAATTCCAATTCCTTCAGCCAATGGTAATGGAGTTGTAAAATTATATTTTAAAGATTGATAAAATTTTTTGATTTCTAAAAGGGTTGAGTAGCCCTTCATTTGTTTGGCAATAAACTCTTTTGAGGCTAGTGATTTTTCTGAAACATTATGCTTTGGTTCGACTAAAACTGGGCAAGATGGAAAAGAATCTTCGCTTAGCATATTTGTTACAGCTGTGGGAACCCCAAAAAAGCCAGCAAAGCCAAAAGTTTCATAATTACCGCTTCCTTCAATTGCTTTTCGCATTGGCTCTGATCTAACATCAATACAGAAAATTAGCTGAGCATCATAAGTTTTAGTGTTTTTATTGATTGAATTAAAGTTTCTATAAATATTTTTAATCAAAAATTGCTGATGTTTATTTTCTAAATCAGTAATTTGCTTTAATTGCTGTTTTTTCCAATTTTCTTGATTTTGGTCATTGGTTAAATTGAATATTTCATTTAAAACATTGGGCCAAATTATCGAAATTATGATCAATCGAATTGCTAGATAATCGATTTGAACTCTAGGGTTTTTTGAATATCCCCACTGTCCTAAATATTTTACGTAAGATGACCAGCCAGATAGGGTGGTTAAGACTAAAGTTAAGAATTTGCTTTCTAGATCTTGAGAAACTCCTATTTTTTCGAGTATCAAGGCAATGGCTTTGATCGGGTTTTTTGGTAAATTTTCTATAAATTTTATATTTTCCTTTAAATTTTGATGGATTTGTTGGTCAAATATGGCGAGTTCTAACCAAGACTTATAAAAGCCTTGGTGACGGTTAGGCATTTTGATGGTGGCTTGTCCTTCATCAAAAAATGCTTGGCACCATTTTATGGTAATTTGATTTACTGTTTTTAGCGCTTGAGGAAAGTTTTTTATTTTGAATAAGTTGTATGATAAATCTAAAGCTTGATCAAACTTTAAATCTTCTAAACCTTGAAGAGGGTTGACAGCGATGATATTTTTTAAAGACCAAGTTGGCGATATATTATTCCAAGCTGAATCATAAAGAAATACGTTATTTTCATGCTCGCCTTTCATATTTATCTATAATTATATTCGTTGCGGTTAGTAGTGATTGTCGTAGAATCAGGTTGGCTAGAGTTTAAAGATGCAACATATAGCTTTAAAAATAGGCTATTTTTTTGTTCGCAGTTTGTCCAAAAAGGGCGAATGGCCCATAATATAAATAATATTAAAATTGCAATTAAGTGCCATAAATTTAGATCTTGAGGGTTCAGCATTTCTTGTGGCATTAAATCCTCAATAAAAACAACTGAAATTGCATAAACAAGCGAAGCCATTGATGATATAATTAGTGCAGGAACTATATTTTTGATTGGAGATTTATCGATAATTGTTAAAGAAATTTGACTGGCGCCAATAAAGCAAATCGCTACTAAAACCAGCATAGTATTAGGTTCTTGAATTTTAATGTGATTGATGTCAGCAAATATTATGGCGCCGACAAGTCCGCAAATTAAGGCTAAGATAAATGAATAAACTGATGGCGGTTTTTTTAAATCAAGCCTCTTTTCTTGCCATGAGTTTGGAGATGAAAGAAAGAGGTAAGATTTAAACATTGCGTGCCAAAACAAATGGGCAATCGCAGCTGGAAATAGACCCATGCCACATTGCGCTATCATAAAACCCATTTGGCTAACGGTAGAGCAAGCTAGCATTGATTTAACATTGCTTTGCACCAGCTTCCACAAAGTGCCTATAATTGCCGAAAAAATGCCGATAATAAAAATAGTTAGCAGAATATTTGGGGACTCGAATAAAAGCGGTGAAAATCTAGCAAGTAAAACTCCGCCTCCATTAACTAAGCCGGCATGCATTAGCGCTGATACTGGGGTTGGCGAGTTAAGAGAGCTTAACAGCCATTTGTGAAATGGATAAAGCGATGATTGGGTAAGGGCGGTTATTGCTATTAAAATGGTGGCAAGAGTTATATTTGGTTTATTAAGATTGTTGGCGGCTAATATTTTATTAATTTCAAAGCTATTGGTTTCAAGATAGAGTATAATTAGTGCTAAAAATAAGCAAATAAATCCTGTAGAAAAGTTTTTAAGAGCTTTTTTGCCTGAATTTACCGCTTGTTCCCAGCTTTCTTTGTAAATCATTATTTTGGTTAGCATGAGATTGCTTGTAACCCAAGCTAAAAAAAATAATATAATGTTGTTGGCTGAAAAGGTGGTTATAAGACAAAGAGAAGTTATAATAATTTTAAATAAAAACTTATTTCTATCTTGGTCTATCTTTAAATAGCTGTAAGAAAATTTTAAAATTATTGCTGAGATAATAATGATTAATGTGGTGGTAATTTTAGCTAATTCATCAAAATTAAAAATGGCGTTCATAATATCTTATTTACTTAACATAACTTTATGGCAATTAGCAAATATGAGATCCTTGCATAAATCCGATTTTGGGTAATTTTACTTACAAATATTTTTTTAATTTTTGTAGTAAGTTGAAAATTACTCGAAAGCTAAAGCTTCCTTAAGTCATTTGTGTTGCGTTATTAAATTTTTAAATTCACGTATATCAAGATAAGCTAAAATTTAAAAAATAAAAATGCATAGAAATTCCTCCAAACTTGTAATTATGTAAAGGTCTCAATATAAGAAAATCTTAATTTTGACTACTAAATTATAAGATAATCTTTTAAATATTAAAACTAATAATTCTTTTAATATAAATTAGAATTTCTTATGAGCTTAGATACCGCGTCACTACAATGTTTTATTGCTTCTGCTGAAACTTTAAGCTTTACCAAGGCTGCCAAAAGAGTTAACAAAACGCAATCTGCGGTTAGTCAGCAAGTTGCCAAGTTAGAAAATTTGCTTGAAAAAGCTCTTTTTAAGAGAGGAAAAAATCTTGAGTTAACGGTAGATGGCGAGGTTTTTTTAAACTATGCCAAACAAATTTTAACTTTGCATTTCAAAGCAATAGATCATTTTAAGGAGCCAGATTTAAAAGGGGTGGTTCGCTTTGGCATTCCTGATGACTATGCGACAACATTTCTTTATAATATCTTAACGCAATTTATTGTAATTCATCCTAATGTTTCTATTGATGTTGAGTGCGATTTAACTCTAAATTTATATGAAAGTTTTAAGAAAGGAAATCTGGATTTGGTTTTGTTAAAAATGCCTAAACCAAAAGATGATGAAATGGCCGTTGAAATAACTCCCCAAAAATTATGTTGGGCAGGAAATAAAAATTTAATAAAAGACAAAGAGTATTTGCCATTGGTTTTATCTCCTAATCCTTGCGTTTATCGTAAGACAGCGATCGAGGCTTTAAATAAAAGTCAAATTAATTGGAAAATATCATTTTCAAGCTATAGCTATATAGGAAAAGTGGCGGCCGTGAGAGCTGGTCTTGGTCTTACAATATTGCCAAAAAAAATGATCCCAAATGATTTATCAATTATTTCATCAAGTGAGTTGCCAGATTTACAGGATAGTCAAATTTCTTTGTTGAAATTAACCGATAAAAATGTGGCAATTAATTCATTTGAGAGTTTTATTGTAAAATATTTGAATTAGTTTTGAAATTCCTTGATATAAAAGATGGCAAAAAATCCTGAAGTACAAAATCTTTTTAAAAAAGGTAAATCATTTGCTAGCAAAGACCTAAACTTGTCGATCTTTTTAAATTATATCAGCTCTGTTCTTGTTATATCTCAAGCCTGGTTTTTGTCTTGTATAACTAATAAGATTTTATTTGATAATCAGCATTTAAGCCAATTATATCCATATTTAGCCTATCTATTTTTTACCTTTTTGTTGCGATTTGGTTTGTCACATTTAGCTAGCTTTTTTGGAGTAAGAGCGGTTGCTAAAATAAAGCAAAATTTTCGTGACAAAATTTTTGCAAAAATTGCCAAATCTCGACCAAATTTTATTTTATCACACGGCACTGGGGCGTTGATCAATAATTTAACCGATGGCCCAGAGGTAATTGGTAAGTATTATAGCGAATTTTTACCAAGTAAGGCCTTGGTGTCATATTTGCCAATTTCCATTTTGCTTTTTGTGGTACCGATTGACTGGGTGTCAGCTTTAATTATGCTTTTAACTGCGCCATTAATACCAATTTTTATGGTAATAATTGGCAAAAATACTGAAAAATTAAGTCAAAAGCAATGGCAAGAATTAGCCAGAATGAGTAATCATTTTTTAGATGTGGTGCAAGGTTTGATGACTCTAAAATTATTTAACGCCTCCAAAAGAGAAGCGAAAAAAATTAGTGAAATATCTGAAGATTATCGTCGCAAAACAATGGATGTTTTAAAAGTTGCTTTTCTTTCTTCGGTAGTTTTGGAGTTTTTTTCAACAATTAGTATTGCAATTATTGCCGTTTCAATCGGCTTTCGTTTGATGTGGGGTGAAATGAATTTTTTGAGTGGCTTTTTTATTTTGCTTTTAGTTCCTGAATTTTATCAACCTCTTAGAAAAATGGGGGCGGCCCATCATGCAAAAATGGAAGCAACAGCGGTAGCTGAAAAAATCTCATTGATAGTTAATCAAACAGATAATGTTGGTAAAGAATGCGTTGCTAAAAATTTTGTAGCTAAATCAATAGCAATTCGTTTTGAAAATGTTAGCTTTGCTTATGGTGATTTATGTTCTGCGGTAAAGAACATTAATTTCACAATTAAATCAAATTCTAAAGTTGCTTTAGTTGGTCCATCTGGTGCGGGCAAAAGTACAATTATGGCCTTGTTGCTTGGTTTTATAAGTAAAAATGAGGGCAAAATTTTAATTAATGATCAAGAAATTGCTCAAATTGAGATCTCTCAATTACGAAAATTAATTAGCTGGATTCCGCAAAGTCCAACCTTATTTTATGGCTCAATAATTGATAATATTAGGTTTGGCGATCAAAATGCAAGTGATCAAGATGTAATTAATTTATGTCAAAAACTGGGAATCGATGATTTTATTCAAAAATTACCAAATGGTTATGAAACAATTGTGGGTGAAAAGGGTTATGGTTTATCGGGTGGGCAAATTCAAAGAATTGCTATCGCTAGAGCTTTTTTAAGAGACGCGCCTTTAATTTTGATGGATGAGCCAACTGCATCGCTTGATCGCCAAAGTGAAGAAATTTTATATCAGGCAATCAACAAAATTGCTCAAGGAAAGACCATTATTACGATTGCGCATCGCCTTAACACTATTGAAAATGCTGATGAAATTTTATTTGTTAAAAATGGCTCAATAATCGATCAAGGCACTCATCAATATCTAAAAACTAAAAATAAGGATTATGAAAAATTGGTTTCGCTTGAATTAATTGCTAAAAATCCATGAAAAATTTAAGTCGTCTAATTAATTTGTTTGGCAGATATAAAAAATGGGTAATTTTGGGTATAGTTTTTTCGTTAGTTAGTAGTTTGGCTGGGATTGCGTTATTAGCTGTATCTGGTTGGTTTATTGCTTCGATGGGTTTGGCCGGAGTTGCTGGCTTGGCTATAAATTATTTTACGCCAGCAGCAATTATTCGCGCTTGCTCAATCTTAAGAACTGGTGGCAGATATTTAGAAAGGTTAGTTACTCATGAAGCAACATTTCAAATAATTGCTCATTTAAGGGTGTGGTTTTATAAATCTTTCGAAGCTTTAACTTCTTTTGATCTTGGCAAATCAAGAAGTGGCGATTTAATGGCTCGACTGAGAGGCGATATCGATAAGCTAGAGCGATTTTACTTGGGTTTTTTAGTTCCAGCCTCAGTGAGTTTGCTGGCGATCATTGTTATCGGAGTTATTTTTGCTTTTTATGATTATAAATTATCATTAACTATACTTGCTTATCTTTTGTTATCGGGCTGGTTGATTCCTTTTTTGGTTTATAAGAAAAGTAAAATTATAGAAAAATCACAGATAGATATTGAAGCTAAGATAAAAGCTTTTAGCAGCGAGTCTTTGCAAGGAATGTCAGAACTTTTAATATATGATCAACTAAATACTCATCAAAATAAATTGAGTGCTTTAGGTCAAGATTATCAGATTAATCAAAATAAATTAGGGATTATTAATTCTTTGGCGCAGAATTTAATAATATTTTTGACAGGGCTTGCCTTGTTAAATATGATTATTTTATTGGTGCCGATGACGCAGGCTAATTTATTAAATTTGGCAGATTTGGCAATGCTTGCTTTGTTAACAATTGCCTCGTTTGAAGTAGTATCATTGATGCCTCAGGCTTTTCAAGGTCTTGGTGCAGTTGAGCAAGCAACTAAAAGAATTTTTGAGATAGTTGATAAAAAGCCTGCCATAATTGATCCGCTAAAACCAGTCAAAATAGCTAAAAATTTTAACCCAAATCCGTCAGTAGAAAGTGAATTAATATTGCTAGATCGTGATATAGATAATCTTGATGAAAAAATTTTAGTGCACTCAAATATGCATGAATCTTTTTCTTCGGGGTTAGATTTGTCACGAGATGGTGGCGGTAATTTATTTTCTAATGACGGATTTGGGTTTAATCTCAAATTCGAAAATGTCTCTTTTGCTTATGATAAAAATAAGGAATATATCTTAAACTCAAATCCGTCATTAGAAAATAAATTACCGTTGTCATCTCGCAATATACCTAACTTTGATGAAAATGGCGGATTTGGGTTAAATAATGTTAGTTTTGCTTTAAAAGCAGGTGAGAAGATGGCAATTGTTGGGCCAACTGGTGCGGGCAAAAGTACAATAGTCAATTTGATTTTACGATTTTGCGAGCCAGATAAAGGAAAAATAATTCTAGGAGATAAAGAAATTAATAGTTTCAAGCTTGAGGATTTGCGAGATCAATTTGCTGTTTTGCCACAAAAACCTTATATTTTTGCTAATACTATTTATGAAAATTTAATTTTTGCCAACCCAGAAGCTTCACAAAAAGATATTGACGAAGCATGTAAAATGGCTGGAATCCATGATTTTATTATGAGCTTACCAAAGGGCTACGAAACATATATAGGAGAAAATGGCAGTACTTTGTCGGGTGGTCAAATTAAAAGATTGGGCTTGGCGCGAGCTCTGCTTAAAAAAGCACCTTGCTTGATTTTAGATGAGATGGGTGAGGGCTTGGACTATCAGATGGAGCTAGATATTTTAAAGCGAGTTATAAAAAATCTTGGCAATAAATCACTTATTATTATAACTCACAGAATGGCTGGCCTAGAATTTATGGATGATGTTTTGCATTTGCGCTAATTTTAAAGATCATCTAATCGGCTTTGATCAAATAAAAAAGATAATACCAAGTCTTACCTTCTCAAAATTACTTAATTTATGCAGATCTATTGTTATAAAGCTATGCTATATCTTGCGCTACGACCTTTGCCGATGCTAATGATTTTTTTCATGCTTGATAGTTCTCTTAATTTTACTTTTAGAGTATTGCGATTGGCATTTGATATTGACTGAATATCAGAAATTGATAGCTTGTTGTTGGCGTGCAGTATTTTAAGTATTTTTAAGTGTAAATCACTAAAGTTATCTTGAATATTTTTTTCTTTTTTAATTCTTTGTTCTATAATATCTTTTTGTTTTTTAAGAGATCTTAAAAAAAATAAAACCCAGTTCTGTAAATTGAGGTTTTTGTTATAAATTATATCTTGGCACTCCCTGAGATTTGCGTAGTAAAGCTCTTTATTGCTTTCTATAATTTCTTCAAACGATCCATATTCAATAAATTTGTAACCTAGCTTTAGTAGTACAAGATTTATTAGGCAACGAGACAATCTGCCATTTGCATCTTGGAAGGGATGAATAATCAAAAAAATTAATATAAAAATTGATAAAGTTATTAAAGGGTGAGTTTCTCGTTCTTCAAATGAATTTTTGGCCCAATTTACAAGATCATTCATCTTGGCTTGAGTTTCAAATGGTGCCGCGGTTTTGCAAATCACACCAAAGCTTTTGCCATTTAAATCATAGACCAATATATAGTTATCTAGTTTTTTATAATCACCGCGCCTTTTAAAATGTTTGTAATTAAACTTAAGTAAAATTGAATGGATTTGCTTTATATAGTTTTCTGAAAGATCGATCTCCTCATAAGAGTCAAAAATAAACTGCAAAGCATTATAATATCCAACTATTTCTTCTTCGTCACTATCTTTAAAAGATACCTGATTTATGTCGCTAATTAAATCTTCAATTTGATTTTTATTAAGTCTAAGGCCCTCAATTCTTGTGCTAGCAGCTATTGAAGCAGCAATTGCTGATTTTTTTAAAGAGGCAAATCTCTCAGGAGGTAAGATTTTTAAAAGA
The DNA here is from genome assembly GCA_030835905.1 of Alphaproteobacteria bacterium. GTDB lineage: Bacteria > Pseudomonadota > Alphaproteobacteria > Rickettsiales > UBA1997 > UBA1997. Next base: position 396 of record JAURQX010000020.1, on the reverse strand, counting down.
GGCCAAGCTCCCTTAAATTCATCAATTTCACTAACTAGATTTAATATTTCGTTATTGATTGCTACTTTGTAATCGGGCATTTTGACTCTACATTTATAAAAATATTGATAATAATCGGTCTTTTGTTAAATTTTTGGCGAATTTTGCCTTTATTAAAATACCCAATCATATCCATTTATCTTAATTACAAATAATTTTTTAGGATGAGTATAAAAATGCTTTGAAGAGTGCTCAAAATATTCCAATTTTTCTTAATAAGACCCCTGCAAATCAACGAATTTTAGTAATTTTGTTGTTATTTTAATTTTTTAAATTCACGTATATCTTGATACGCTAAAATTTAAAAAATAATTGCCGATTTGATGGATTAATTGATTATTAATCAATTAATCTGAT
>JAURQX010000004.1 GCA_030835905.1 Alphaproteobacteria bacterium | reverse complement strand
TTTAAATTCACGTATATCTTGATACGCTAAAATTTAAAAAATAATTGCCGATTTGATGGATTAATTGATTATTAATCAATTAATCTGATCAAATCTCCCTCAAAAATTCCTCAAAATTGGTTGATTTGCAGGGGTCTTTAAACTACAAACCTTCTACTAAATCTGAAAATAACTTAGCTGGCAAATCTCCACCCGCAATTTTATTAGTTGGCGTATAGTCATCATTACCAATCCAAACTCCTAGCACATAATCACCACTATAACCCACAAACCAAGCATCACGATATTTTTGACTTGTGCCGGTTTTTCCTCTGGCGTTAGAATTTTTAACCGAACCACGCGCTGTACCATTTAACACTACCTCGTGCAATAAATCATCAATCATCAACCAAGATTGCTCACTTATCACCCCACCCAAATCCGAACCATATCTTTGATATAAAACATCCCCCGATTTATCAACTATTTGCTCAATATAGCTTGGCATAAAAGCTTGACCCTTATTAGCAATTATACCATAAGCCGATACCAAATCATACAAACTATACGAAGAAGCTCCCAAAGCAACAGCCAAGCCATCTTTTTTGTCAGCTTTTAGGCCAAACTTAGCCAGCATTTTGATTAAATTATCGAGCGATGTTTTTTGCGCCAACTGAATAGCTATAGAATTTAGCGATTTAGCAAAAGCTGTTTTCAAATCAACAATCCCATAATATTTATCATTATAATTACTCGGCAACCAATCACTAAACTCCATTTGGCTATCAACCAAAATATCATCCGAAACAAATCCCTGCTCAAAAGCTGTTAAATAAACAAAAGTTTTTAATAAAGATCCTGCCTGCCTTTTAGCATCAATGGCACGATTAAATTGACTAGCTTGATAATCTCTGCCACCCGCCAAGGCTTTTAATTTGCCATCTTTAGACATAATTACCACTGCCAGCTGAGATTTTGCCATTTTTTGGTGATTTTTTTGCAAAAAATTCTGCAAAGCTTCTTCGAGGATGTTTTGCAATCTTTCGTCAATTGTAGTTCGAATAAAAATCGACTTTTCTAATTTAAAATCTCGCGCCAAAAATTCGCCAAAATTTCTATTCACCAAATCCGCAACATAAAATCTTTGAAAAGAGTCGCTTTTATAACTTAAATCTTCATCCAATTCAGTGATATTTGATTCATCGATGTAATCATATTTGATCATATTTTTTAACACCAAATCAGCTCTTTCCTCAACCAAGTCTGGATTAATTTTTGGCGATAATTTTGACGGCGCTTTTAAAATTGCCGCTAAAATTGCTGCTTCGTTAAGATTAATTTGCGAAATATCTTTATTAAAATAGCTCCTAGCAGCATTTTTAACACCATAATTACCCGAGCCAAAATAAGCACGATTCAAATACATCGTCAAAATTTGTTCTTTGGCAAATTCTCTTTCTAGTTGAAAAGACAGCAAAATTTCCTGTATTTTTCTTTTGGCAGTTTTATCAGAACTTAAAAATAATAGTTTGGCTAATTGCTGAGTAATAGTACTTGCCCCTTGCACCACTCGTCCATTTTTGTGATTTACATAAAAAGCACGTAAAATTGCCAAATAATCAATACCACCATGATCAAAAAATTTGCGATCTTCAATCGCCACTACCGCATTAACCAAATGTTGTGGAATTTCATAAAATTCCACCTCATCACTATTAACATTGCCAAAAATTTTAATGATGTTGCCATTTTCATAAGCAATTTCAATAGTTGGCTTTTTAGCATTATCATATAATTGCTCTAGATTTGGCAAATCTTGCATATAGTATAAAACCAAAATCGCCAAAGCTACACCCAGCCAAATTGCTAAAACCAACAACCATTTAACGCAAAATTTAACAAATTTCATGTTTTGCTATTTAAATTCAAAATTAATTGACGAAAATTCAGCCACAATTTCTATCAGTGATCGTGGTTTTTTATTTGGTGATGGCGTTTTTGAAACTTGTCACATTCATAATCAACAAATTTTAGATTTTGATCTACATCTAAAAAGGCTAAAAGAGGGTTTAAATTTTTTAGAAATCTCGGCCAAAATTGATGATTTACTAGAAAAATCTCATAAATTAATCAAAAAAAACCACCTAAAAAATGGCATTTTGCGCATTACCATTAGTCGCGGAGTTGGCTCAAATGGGTTTTTACCCAATAAAAACATCAAACCAACCATAAGTATTCAAACCAAACCACCTTTTAAAATTCCTTCTAAACCAATTATTCTTGGTATCGCCACTAAATCGCAACTAAACTCAAAGTCAATGATCTCAACTCACAAAACCGCCAATAGTCTAAATTACATCCTAGCTAAAATTGAAGCCCAAAAAAATAATTTTTTTGATAATATTTTACTCAATGAGCAACAATATATTTGCGAAACCTCATCTGCCAACATTTTTTGGTGCAAAAACCAAGAAATATTCACCCCAAGCCTAGATTGTGGCATTTTAAACGGCACCAAAAGGCAAAGAATTATCAAAATTTGTCAGCAAAATAACTATCGACTAAATGAAGGATTTTTTAAGTTAGAGTCACTAGAAAATTGTGACGAAATTTTTCTTACCAATTCATCTTTTTTAATATTAGCCATAAGCCAAATTAGAATAGACAATAACATAATTAACTCAAAAAACAACAACCAAGGCGCAAATATTAATTTATTGTTGCAACAATTACAAAAATAGGTTATAATATTAGTGATTAGAAATTTTAGATTAATTCTTAATATTTGATATTTATGAGTAGTGATTCAAATTCAACTGCTGCGACTTCAGAATTAACTGTTACTTATAATAGTAGCAATTACGACCTTAGCACTGATCAAGGAAAAATTAATCTAATAGATCTACTTGATCGAGATCTTGAAGATGCAAACAAAAAACAACAGGTTTTTACTTTTTTTCAAGAGTTGATAGCGCCTAATGATCAAGATGGCAAACATAAACACCCAGGAAGGTTTAGGCTATTTAACTCATTTTTTGAAAATCAATCTGATGATGACATTAATTTAGCAAATAAAGTTGCTGGTTTCTTAAATATGCTAGCACTTGCTGAATATAGCCTTAGTAAAAATGTTTTAGATGATGATCGATATAAAGAAGTATATGAGAGTTTTGGCAAGACTTATGATGAAATTCAGCTTAAGAACGCACTAAATAACAATGTCCATTTTACCGCATTAAACCCACATTACATCGCCAAGGGTATGGATGATATTAAGGGCTTAGAAAATAAAATTGATAACCAACAAATAGAAAAATTTTTTAGACAAGGTTTTTCTAGGGTCAAACTTGAGAAGGATGATGGTGCAACATTTCGTGATTCCTGCTACTATTTCAACCAAAATTTCAACCAAAATCCAACTAATTATCAGATTAAAGATAATGATGGTAATATTTATTCTATTGTCCAACAGAGTTTTGTTCCTAATGGGGCAGGAGAAGACTATCGCTTAGTTTCACCAATTCCTGCTAAATTCATACAAGAGACCAATCAAAGTGGTATGTCTAAAGTTGCAAAAAATATCTGCAAAGAGCAAGATTCAGCAGATTTGCTGCGTATTGCCTTTGATAGAGCCTTAAAAGACGATGCTGGTGGCAATTTGAAAGCTTTGGCAGATCAAAATAATAAAAATCAATCAACAGTTACAGAAGGTACAAATTACTCACCATATAACAGTACTCATTTTGATCAATATTCGCAAAAATTGCTAGAAGGCGAACAACAAGCATTAGGCGGATTTATAAAATATTGTGCTGATTTTGCTCGAAAAAAAGGGGGCTTGGGCAGTCAAAGACAAGAGTTAATTAAAGATATTAAAAAACAACTCTTGGCTGATGACACTAGTGTTAGTATCAATAATTTATCTTTAATAAAACAATTATTTAATGGCGCAGATATAGAGAAAAATGGTAATAAAATTACAATTCGTCATTTAAATGACATAGAAAAGCAAGAACCAGCCAATGTTTTTGCTACTTTTTTAGCTGATATTGCCACTGAGGCATCTTTTCTTTATCAAAAATGGCAGCAAAGCCGAGGTTTTTTTACCACTAAAGATAATTTAGAGGCAGATCAAAGACTGCAAATCGGTGAACGCACTAAAGACATGACCGCAGCCACTATCGATATTCTAAATCAAGACCTAGATAATGATCGTAAAAGTAAAAGAAATGTGGTTTATATTAAACCTGATCAATCACCTGCTAGAGATGTAGCTGGAGCTCAAATTGCACAAGTTGCCACAGTAAGAGCTAATCCTTCTATACAAGACACAGTAGATTTAATTAGAAGAACATCTCATCAAGGCGCAGTCGAAAATCACCATGCTACAGCGAGTACTAGTGAAGATGGAGCTGGTATTATTCAAGGTGGCTTTGGTAATAGCACTAGAGATGGTGGTGGCGATGTCATTGTCGCTGGCCTTAATAACGACACTACAGGTGGTGGCATATCTGCAGATTATGCAACGCCTCCAACAGTGAATCCTTGCGCCAATCAATTGCACCCGAACCCACTGAGTAGTCAGGGCGGTGCAGCAAGTCTCGGTGATGTTATTGTTGGTTTTGGTGTAGCAGAAAGACCTTCTTCTTCACCGGAAACTTTAGTTACAGAAAAGCTCAATCAGCAACGATCCAAGCTACTCCTAAAGCAGGATCAAGATAGGTAATATTTAGTGGAATCTATAACTTTTTAAGTCTATTACATTGTTGATTTTTAGACTTATGCCAAATAATTGGACTTTTTATTGAAAGTGCTAATTATACTAAATACAATCTTTGTATATGTTATAGATACTTTGGATTTTATGAAAAAAATTATTGAAAAGTTAAGCCTTGTATCAGGATATACATGGCTTAACTTTTTAATGATTTTTTACTT
>JAURQX010000019.1 GCA_030835905.1 Alphaproteobacteria bacterium | reverse complement strand
ATGAAACCATATTAAAACAATAATCATTAAACAAAAAATACAGTGATAAAACTAGACAAATACTAGCTTTATTACTGTTTAGTGCAAGGAAATATTGTTTAAATGTTCAGGAAAATCTTTGGGTTTTGCAGAGGTCTTTTTAACGTAATAAGTGCTTTTTTTATAAAGAGTGCTGAAAGGGAGTAAAAAAAACCACAAGAAAGACCAATTATAGCACTTTTGTCAAAAAGTATCCTTATTATTTTGCTACTTTTATTTTGAGCAAATGGTGATAAAAAAATTAATCCAGTAGTTCCAATTAATATCGCAATAGTTCCAGCAAGACTAACAATTTCTGAAAAAAATAAGGTGCCAATAATTGCGGTTTGCAATGTTTCAGTCTTCATATATGATATTCCAACTAAAAAATTGCGATAAGAAAAAAGTTTTACTAAAAGAACTGTGCCAATAATTTGTGTAATTGATGCAAGCAAGCAAAAAATGACAAATTTAACATCAAAATGCAGTATTTCTGATTGATGCTTAGGAAAAATTACTAGCAGTAAGCATAAAATAACTGGCAACGAGAATAAAAATCTTGACCAAGTAATTGAAACATCGTCCAAATCTTCTTTTAGTTTTTTCTGTAAAGAATTACGAATAACCTGAAGTGATGCAGCTAGTAGGGTTAAGTAAACCCATAAATTCTCCATTTATTTACAAAGCTTCGAAGTTAATTCAGCAACTCTCTTTCCTAAAAGTTCAGCAGTTTTGAGGTCGCCAATTGGCGGAGTTATGTCAGGCGAGTCATTTTCAGATTGTGCCATTGCTCCAAGGAATGAGCCAATCCGATTGACAGCGTCATTTTTTCCGGCCTGATTATCTGGTGATTGATTCATTTCGTCATTGCCAACCCATATCATACCATGTTGCATAGCAAAAATTGCAAGTTGGATTAATGTATTTAATTTATCTCCACTTAAACTATGAGAATTTGTAAAACCAGCGGCAATTTTGTTTTTCCACTTTCTTTCTAACCAAAATTTTGAAGATGCATCCATAAAAGTTTTAAAAGGAGCTGAGGCAGATCCCATATAAGTCGGAGTTCCAAAAATTATAGCATCATAATCATTTAGCTTCTCAAGATTATTCATATTTTCATCAACCTTAAACAAAGTTGCTATACAATCTTTAACTGAACTAGTGCCAATTTGAACATGTTTAGCTTGTTTTTCGGTATGTCCATATCCACTATGGTAAGCAATAGCAATTTTTATCATAAAGTTTTAATTAATTTGAGGGAACGTCAATCACTAATATTTCGCTATTCTGTAAAGCCTTTATTTTAATTGTCGATTGATTTGTTACTTCGGCGCCATCTCCTTTTTTCATTGTTACATCATCTATTAAAAACTCGCCATCAGAAGCTAAAACATAAATTTGGTTTTTTATTTTATGGTTAATTTCGGTATTTTTTGACATTTTGCCACCATAAATATCAGCTTCTTGATGTATAAGTAGAGGAGCTCTACTATCGCTTGACACTAAAAGTCGCAACTTATTTTTTATAAATTCTTTTGGAAAGTTTTTAGCATCCCATCGGGGTTTAACATTTAATTTATTTGGTGTTATCCAAATTTGGTATAGATTAGTTTCTTGATCTTCTAAATTAAATTCAGAGTGGCTAATTCCAGAACCAGCACTCATAACTTGGATGTCGCCAGCCTCTGTTCTTCCCTGATTACCATTGCTATCTTTGTGAGTTATAGCTCCAGACCTTACATATGTTATAATTTCCATATTTTGATGCGAATGAGTATCAAAACCGCTTTTAGCTTTTATTATATCATCATTGATGACTCTTAAACAGCCAAAATTTAGTCGATCTGGGTTATAATAAGAAGAGAAGCTAAAGTGATATCTTGCTTTCAACCAGTTGTAACTGGCGGTACCAAGTTGTGAATATGGATATAATTTTATCATGTTATTTTTAAATAATTTCCAATGCCTTTTTGTAAATTTCTTTCTTATTTAGATTATAAATTTCAGCTAAATTTTGTGATATATCCTTTAAACTCATTTTTTTGTTATGAAGTTTTTTTATTTCATCAATTAAATCAGAGTTTGAAATTTTATTTTGTAATTTATTTGATTTTTCTATAATCACTACAAATTCACCCTTTAGTTTATTGTTATTTTTCTCTAAAAAGGAAATTATATCGCTAATTTTATTAATTACTAACTCTTCATGAATTTTTGTTATTTCTTTTGCTACGCAACAATTTCTATCGTCAATAAATTCAATAATTTCAGATAATGATTTTAATAAATTTCTAGCGCTTTCAAAAAATACAAAACTATTGTTTTTATTATCTTTTATTAAATCTTTCCTCTTAGATTTTAAGTTTGGTAAAAATCCTAGGAAAGTAAAATTATCGCAGGCAATACCCGAGGCAGAAATTGCAGAAATTAGTGAAGAAGGTCCTGGAATTGGAATAATTTTTTGCTGTTGCTGTCTCAAGTAATTTACTAATTTATATCCTGGATCTGATATAAGAGGTGTGCCAGCATCACTGATCAGACTTATAGAATTATTTTCTTGTAAGAAATTAAGTATTTTTTGTCTTTGATGACTGTTCGAATGATCATTATAAGTTAAAATTTTTGAACAATCAATATCATAGTGTTTTAGTAAATTATATGAATTTTTAGGACTTTCACACAAAATTATATTGCAATTTTTTAATACATCAACCGCTCTAAAAGTTATATCTGCCATATTGCCGATTGGCGTAGCAACTACATATAACGCATTTTCTAATTTAGTATGTTTTTTTTGTTGAGTCATAAATATTAAAATAGTAAAAATAATTGTGTGGTATTATAACATTTTTACAAATCAAATACTTCAAGTTTGCAAAAGATTTAATAACACTTTATATTTAAAAAATATATTTGATGAAAAAGCTATTCATTATTTTCTTAGTTTGTTTTCTAACATCTTGTTCTGGCGATTATAGGGGTGTCAAGCTTATTTCAGCATCAGATAGCGATGGCAATGAAGTTAATATTGCAAAACCTCAGCAACAATTTGAGTCAAGAGATCTTGAGACTATAATGCCTTTTAAAAGAAAGACAAAAGTTGCACTTTTCTTGCCGATGACCGGAAAAAACAAATCTCTTGGAGAGAGTCTTTTTAATTCAGCAGTTTTATCAATATTTGAAAATGATAAAGATGAGGATTTAGAAATTAGGCTTTTTGATAGCAAGGATACTGCAATTGAAGCAAAAAAAGAGTTCCAAAAAATTATAGATCAAGATATAAAAATTGTTATTGGTCCAGTTTTTAGTAGTCAAGTTGAAGAAATTGCTAATGAAGCAATTAAAAATGAAATCGTTGTAATTTCGCTATCTAATAACCGCAAATTGATGGATAATATAGATGATAATGGTGGTATTTTTTTAGCTGGAATGATGCCAGAAACTCAAATTGATAAAATTATCAGCTATTCGCTAAGCAGAGGTAAAAGGAGTTTTGCTGTAATTGCACCAAACAATAAATACGGTATTGCTGTTAGCTCGTTATATAAAAAATTGGTTAAGGATCGCGATGGAATTTTTATTACTTCTGAGCTATACTCACCCAGTGGCAAAGGAATAGAAAATGCAGTTTATCGAACTATAAATGCTTTTAGTGTTCCGTCTGAAATGGCCGAAGGTGGTGGTAATAAATTAGAAGATGATTTTACTGTTTCAAACGAGGATAAAACATATGCTGATGTGATATTGATTCCAGAAGTTGGTAAGAATTTATCAAAAATAGTTCGTTTGCTTGATAAAGAAAATATTGATGAAAGGCCATATCAAATAATTGGTACAAGTCAATGGGATGATATTTCAACTTTAAATGATCCGAATTTAACTGGTGGCTGGTTTGTGGCTCCTGATAACGAAAAGTTCAGAGATTTTGAAAGAGTTTATTATCAATCATATAATAAATTTCCACCTAGGATTTCCTCAATTGCTTATGATTCAGTTTTATCAATAATTAAAACAGTCAAAGCCACAGGAGAGAAAAATCCCCAAGTTAACCACTTTGTAAATTATCAAGATCAGCAAAATAATGGTTTTAATGGAGTTGATGGATTGTTTAGGTATGTTGACAATGGCTTGGTACAAAGAAGTTTAGCAGTTTTACAAGTTGGAAAGGGTAAATTTGAGGTAATTGAAAAGCCCACTGAAGATTTCTTGTTGTACTAGTTTAAAATATAAAATATGTCTATAGATCAAGTTAGACCTTATAGAAAGATCGATAGAAGAAAATCAAAAAAAATTTATATTGGTAATGTTGTTATTGGTGGTGACTCGATAATTTCAGTACAATCAATGACAAATACGGCAACTACTGATATTCAGGGTACAATTAGGCAAGTTAATGAATGCTATGAGGCTGGAGTTGATCTTATGCGTATCTCGGTGCCAGATCAAGATTCAACAGCAGCCTTAACCAAGATTGTTCCAAATTGTCCAGTACCAATTATAGCCGATATACATTTTCACTACCGAAGAGCAATTGAAGCAGCAAAAGCAGGAGTCAAATGTTTACGGATCAATCCAGGTAATATTGGTTCTAACGAAAAAGTAAAAGAAGTTGTAAAAGCTGCCAAAGATTATGGCTGTGCAATTAGAATTGGAGTTAATGCCGGCTCACTTGAAACTGATCTTTTAGAAAAGTATAAAACACCTTGCCCCGATGCCTTGGTTGAATCGGCAAGTCGCCACATAAAAATTTTAGAAGATAATGATTTTTTTGAGTTCAAAATTAGTGTTAAAGCATCTGATGTTTTTTTGGCTGTAGCCTCATATCAAGAATTGGCTAAAAAATATGATTATCCTTTGCATATTGGTATTACTGAAGCAGGAAGTTTAGGTATTGGTGTTGTTAGATCGGCAGTTGGTCTTGGCAATCTTTTATGGCAAGGAATTGGTGATACGATGCGCGTTTCTTTATCTGCCAATCCTGTTGAAGAAGTTAAAACTGCCTATCAAATTTTGAAAACACTAGGAATTAGAAGTCGTGGAGTTGATATTGTTTCTTGTCCATCTTGTGCTAGACAGGCATTTGATGTAGTAAAAACGGTTGAAGAAGTTGAAAAGAGAGTTTCTTATATCAAAGAATCCTTGTCAGTTTCAATTTTAGGTTGCGTGGTAAATGGTTTGGGTGAAGCTGCTCATACCCAAATTGGCATTACTGGAGGTGGAGCAGGGCGTCATAATGTTTATCTTGATGGTAAGCCAAATCATAAGGTAACAAGTGAAGAATTAGTTGATCATATAGTTAAGCTAATCGAAGAAAAAGCTTTGAGGAAAAATGATAAATAAAAAGCTAGTTGAAAAAAATTTTTCTTCAGCAAGTCAACAATATTCACAATCAGCTACTGTTCAAGAGTTTGCAAGCTTAGATTTGCTAGAAAAGCTTACAAAATATAAAATTCTACAAAATAATCAATTAGCTCTTGATCTGGGTTGTGGACCTAATGGCCATTTACAATATTCTTATCAAGATACCTCTGGTAAAGTGATTAATTTTGATATTTCCAATCAAATGTTAAGTTTGGTTAAAAAAAATTACGAAAAAGGTATTTTTGTTCAAGGAGATATGGATTGGTTGCCGTTTAAAAGCTGTGTATTTGATTTAATCTTTTCATCATTTGCTATTCAATGGTCGCAAAATATAGAATTATTATTTACTGAATTGGCTAAGTTAACAAAAAGAAATGGTTTGTTGGCTTTGGCAATTCCAAATGATTTTAGTTTGGGTAACTTGAAACTGGTTTCAAGAAAAACTGGCTGTAATTTTATCTTTAAGGAAATGCCTAATCATGATAATATGCTAAAATTAATTAAAAATTTAGGCGCCAAAGTCCTTGAAATAGGTAAATACAGTTTTTATGAAAAATTTGATAATCCTTTGCAAGCAATTAGAAATATTAAAAAAATTGGTGCAAATTATAATAATTCTACAAAAAACTTTATAAGCAAGAAAAGCTTGCTTAGTCTACTAAGCTATGATAAAATAGTCAGCGATTACTTTGAAAATGATTGGAATATATCATATTTTATAGTAAAAATTAACTAAAAGAATATAATGTTTATTAAATCTCCCATTTCGTTTTTTAAAAAAAATAATTCACGAAATGATTCTAAAAACAAAAAATTTTCAGCTAATTTAGGTTCTAAGTTGGTTGATATTAGTGATAATATATCAAATTTAATCAACAAAGAGATATCTGATATTGCTCAAAAAACTAAAGATCTTAAAAAAACCAATCATGATTTAGCGCTAAAGCATCTTAAAAAAGGCAATATTTCTGAAGCATCTTTTCGCTTTTGGATAATGACAAAATTTTGGCCAGACTACTATGATGCTTACTATGAAAGGGCTTACTGCTTATATATAGAAAACAAAATAAGCAAATCTAGGAAGGTTTTAGAAGTTTTGCTTAAGAAAAACAGTCATCTTCAGCAGAAAGCTCAAGAGCTAATGGACAAGCTAGATTCTTTGGAAGAAAAAAAGTTGTGAAATATGCTGAAGATAAAAAATATTAATTTTTGTATTAAAATCAGCTATAATTTATTAAAAGCGTCCACCTTTTATAAATCTACAATTTTTGTTTTTTTGTTCTTGGTTGTCGCTTTAATTTTTGGAAGTCAAAATTCATTTGCTCAAGTTAGTAAGGTCCAAGATCTTGATGATTCAGAGTTTAATGTTAATTTCTTTGATGATGAAGATTTTAAAGATGGCTTAAACTTTGAAACTGAGGCAAAAATAAATCAAGTTTATGATCCTTTTGAAAAAGTTAATCGTAAAATATTTATTTTTAATGATTATACTGATCGATATTTTTTAGAACCGACTGCAAAATCATATAGAAAACTTATACCAAAACTTTTGCGTCAAAGGATAAGAAATTTTTTTACTAATATTGGTTTGCCATTTTCAGTATTAAATTCAATTCTTCAAGGTAAGGTGGAGAATAGTTTAGCAAATAGCTCAACATTTCTAATAAATTCAACAATCGGTATTGGTGGTTTATTTGATGTTGCTGGATATAAGGGTATTAGATATAATCAAGAAGATTTTGGTCAAACTTTAGCAGTTTATGGTGTTTCCGAGGGTCCTTATTTAATGTTGCCTTTTTTAGGGCCAAGTAATTGTCGTGATTTTGGTGGATTGCTAGCTAATAAATCAATAGATCCTTTGAGTTTTAATTTATTAAAAATAGGTGGCAAATATGATTTACTTTACGATTCTATAAGAATAGGATTCACAACAATTTCGGTCATTGATAATCGAGAAGGTCTAATTGAAATTATAGACGGAGTAAGAGCGGATTCTTTTGATCCATACACAACAATTAAAAGCGCTTATAATCAAAGAAGAAATAACGAAATTTCAAAGTAAAATATGAAAATAGTAAAAAAAATAGCTGTAATATTTTTAACATTATTTTTTATCAATAATGCTCTTGCTGATGACTCAATCGAAGCTCATGATTTTATTGATAATATTGGTAAAACCATCATCAAAATTGCTAAAGATAAAAATCTTACTTCTCTTGACAAAAGAACAAAAATTATTGATCTTGTTGATAACTCAATTAATCCAGAGTGGATTTCTCGCTTTGTACTTGGCATAAATTATCGTACAGCTACCGAAGATCAGAGAAGGGAATTTACTTCTCTTTATCGTCAATTTATGATTAACACCTATGGCCCAAAATTTAAAGATTATGATGGAGAAAAATTTGAGGTTTTAGAGGTTATTGAAAAGAAAAATATTCATCTTGTAAAGGCAGAGTTTTTGCCAAAAAATTCCAACATTTCAATTTCAGTTGATTTTAGAATCAAAAAAGACAATGGTAAATTCTTGGTGCTAGATTTTATAACTGAAGGTATTAGTTTAATTGAAACTCAAAGATCAGAATTTAACTCGGCAATCTCACAGCAAGGCATGGAAAGCTTTCTTAAAAGTCTAAAATCTAGAGTAGAAAAGTTAGAAAAAGAAAATCAAGAAGAGTAAATTTAGATGAAGCAAAATATTTTTTCATTAAATAGCGAGTTAGCTAGTAATCAATTTATTCGTCAAGAATTGTTTAATATTGAGGCTGAGCAGTCAGTACTTGGTACCATTATTCTTAATAACCAATATTTGAACAGAGTTGTCGAATTTTTACTGCCAGAGCATTTCTACGAACCAGCACACCAAAAAATCTATGAGCAAATTTATCATTCTATTGAAAAGTCAAATATCGTTGCTAATCAAATCACGCTAAAGCAATTTTTTGATGGCGAAGAATCAATTAAAGCAATAGGTGGATCTTCTTATTTGGCAACGCTTCTAGCAAAAGCTTCAGCGATAATTGATATAGCTAATTATGGGCGTATTATTCATGATCTAGCCTTGAAAAGAGAGTTAGTAATGATAGGTGAGGATATTGTTAACAAAGCTAATAAATTAGAAGATAAAACAACAGCTACTGAGCAAATTGAATTGGCAGAATCAAAGCTGTTTCAGCTTACAGAAGGGTCATCTTCAAAAAGTGATTTTAAAAATATATCGCACGCTATTAAAGAGACTCTTGATAAAACTTTAATTGCCAAAAGTCGAGATAGTCATATCAGTGGAATTTCAACTGGTTTAGTTGATCTTGATAAAATTCTTGGTGGTATGCAATCGTCAGATTTGATTATTCTTGCTGGAAGGCCGTCAATGGGTAAAACTGCCCTTGGTATTAATTTGGCAATAAATAGTTGTAAATATCTCAATCAAGGAATCGAAGATAAATCACAGCAAAAAGCAGTTGGCTTTTTTTCTTTAGAGATGTCTGCTGAACAGCTTTCAGCTAGAATTTTATCCATGGAGTGTAGTATCAACGCTACCAAATTTAGGAGTGGTCAACTAAATGAGGCTGAGTGGGAAGCTTTAGCTCTTAGGTCAGCCGAAATCTCAAAATTACCGTTTTTTATCGATGATACTCCGGCATTAAGCATTTCAGCAATTCGAACTCGCGTGCGCAGAATGGTTCGTAAAAATAATTTGGCTTTTTTAATCATTGACTATTTGCAATTAATTCGTGGTGTTTCTTCAAGATCCAATGATAGTAGAGTGCAAGAAGTATCAGAAATTACTCAAGGCTTAAAAGCTATTGCTAAAGAATTTAATATTCCAGTTTTAGCTCTTTCTCAGCTTTCAAGGGCTGTAGAGCAGAGAGAAGATAAAAGGCCTCAACTTTCTGATCTTCGTGAATCGGGTTCAATTGAGCAAGACGCAGATGTGGTAGCTTTTATTTACCGTGATAGCTATTATCACGAAAGAAAAAGGCCAGATGAAAGTGATGGCGAAAAATTTCATGCTTGGAGCAAAAGAATGCAAGAAATTGCCCATAAGACCGAAGTAATAATTGCAAAACAAAGAAACGGACCAGTTGGTAATGTTAATTTATATTTTGATGCTGAGTTTACTAGATTTGGTAATTTGGATGTAATGCATTAAATTATTTTAAAAATTCGTGAGATGAATTTTTAGAAAATATTGAATTATTTTTTTAAAAGCAGTTTTAAAAAATAATATTTTTTTTGCTGCTGAGATTAATAATAAGCAACTATTTTAACTTGAAAATACTTGGCATTGAAAGTTCTTGCGATGAAACTGCCGTGGCCATTGTTGATAATGGCAAAAATATTTTGTCGCATGTAATAAATTCACAAATTGAAATTCATCAAGAATTTGGTGGCGTAGTGCCAGAGCTAGCGGCAAGAAGTCATGGTGAGTTAATTGATAAATTAATTATCAAAGCTTTAAAACAAGCAAATTTGGAGTTATCGCAAATTGATGGTTTTGCGGCTACTTCTGGCCCTGGACTAATTGGTGGAATAATTGTTGGTATGATGGCGGCTAAAACTTTAGCTTCAATCTATAAAAAACCATTTCTTGCCATAAATCACCTTGAGGCTCATGCTTTGACAGTTCGCTTGACTAATGAAATTAAATTTCCATATCTAATTTTACTTATCTCTGGTGGTCATTGTCAAATTTTACTATGTAAAGGTTTAAATAATTATCAAAAATTTGGCGAAACGATTGATGATGCGATTGGTGAGGCTTTTGATAAAGTTGCGCAAATGCTTGGTTTAAAATATCCTGGTGGACCTGAAATTGAAAAATTGGCTAAAAGTGGTAATGAAGAAGGTGCTTTTAAATTTCCAAAACCATTAATTGATCAAAAAAATCATAATCATCTTTATGATTTTTCACTTTCTGGCTTAAAAACGGCTATTAGAAGAAAAATTGAAATTATAGCTGGTGAAGAATTTAATCATAATACAACCCCTTCAAAACTAACTGAGCTACAAATAAAAGATATCTGCGCTTCATTTCAAAAAACTATTTTAGAAATCATAATTAATCGTCTTGATAATGTTTTGCAGGATTTTGATTTGCAAAATATTGAAAATTTAGTGATTGCCGGTGGCGTGGCAGCTAATCAATATATCTTTGAGCATTTACAAAATTGGGGTAAGAAAAATAATTTAAATATCATCGTACCACCGATAAAGCTTTGCACTGATAATGCGGCAATGATTGCTTGGTGCGGTGTTGAGAAATTAAAAGAGCAGGGTGGTGATAATTTAAATTTTATGCCAAAAGCAAGATGGGAATTAACCTAAAAATCGCAAAGATAAATTACTGACAAGATAGACATTCTTCATATTTATCCTCATTTTTTTGCTCAAGAACTATATCATCTCTTTGTGATTTATGAGAAACTTTATCAGCTCTTTGGACTGAAGTTGAACGACAATAATAAAGGCTTTTTACTCCTTTTTGCCAAGCTCTAAAATGTATTTCGTGTAAATCTTTTTTAGAAACATCCCCAGGTAAAAAGACGTTTATACTTTGTGCTTGGCAAATATATTCTTGTCTTTCGCCAGCTAAATCAACAATCCATCTTTGATCAATTTCTGGAGCAGTTTTAAATACTAATTTTTCATGCTCATCTAAGAAATCTAAATGCTGTACTGATCCTTCGTTGGTAGTGATTGAAGACCAAACATCATCAGTATTTCTTCCTTTTTCTTGTAACAATTTAACTAAGTTTTTATTTCTAACGTTAAATGATCCGGTAAGTGTCTTTTGAGTAAAAGAATTTGCAGCAAAAGGCTCAACACCAGGGGAAGAATTGCCAGCAATAATTGAAATAGACGCAGTTGGGGCAATAGCTATTTTATTAGAAAATCTTTCGTCAATATTTTGATCTTTAGCATCTAAGCAAGCACCCCTTTCTTTGGCTAGATCTTTTGAAGCTTGATCTGCTTGTTGCTTGATATGTAAGAAAATTTTCTTGTTCCAAACTTTGCTCATGGCAGATTCGATAGGTACATTCTTGCTTTGTAAAAATGAATGAAGACCCATAACGCCAAGACCAACACTTCTTTCTCTTAGGGCTGAGTATTTAGCTCGCGACATTGAATCTGGCGCTTTATCAATAAAATCTTGTAAAACATTATCTAAAAATCGCATTATATCAGTAATGAAAAGCTTATCATCTTTCCATTCTTCATAATATTCTAAATTAAGCGATGAAAGACAGCAAACTGCAGTACGATTATTTCCTAGGTGGTCTAGGCCAGTTGGCAGAGTGATCTCGCAACATAAATTAGAAGTTTTAACTTTAAGATCACTTTTTTTGTGATGGGCAGGGATTGCTTTATTAACAGTGTCAATGAAAAGCATGTATGGCTCTCCAGTTTCAACTCTAGCAGTTAAAAGTTTAATCCATAATGACCTGGCATTAACTTTTTCTACTGTTTGATTGCTATGAGGACTTTTTAAGGCAAAATCTTTACCATCTTTAACTGCTTTCATAAACTCATCGGTTATGACAACTCCATGATGAAGATTTAGAGAGCGACGATTAGGATCGCCACCAGTTGGACGGCGTAAATCAATAAATTCTTCAATTTCAGGATGATGAATTGGCAGGTAAACTGCTGCAGATCCTCGTCTTAAGCTACCTTGAGAGATTGCCAAGGTTTGTGAATCCATCACTTTAATAAATGGAATAATTCCAGAAGTTTTACCATTGCCTCTAACCGTTTCACCAATCGAGCGCAAATTGCCCCAGTAGCTACCAATGCCACCACCTTTTGATGCTAGCCAAACATTTTCATTCCATAATTCAACAATACCTTGTAAGGAGTCAGATGATTCATTTAAAAAACATGAAATTGGAAGGCCTCGATTTGTACCGCCATTACTTAAAACTGGAGTTGCTGGCATAAACCAAAGATTTGACATATAGTCGTAAAGCCTTTGTCCGTGAGCTTGATCATCGGCATAGTAGCTTGCAACTCTTGCAAATAAATCCTGATAAGATTCGTCAGGCATTAAATAACGATCTTTTAAAACTGCCTTACCAAAATCACTAAGCTTATTATCTCTTTTGTTATCAAGAGCTATTTTAAATTCCTTCTTTTCTTTTTTTTTGGAACCTGATTTAGATATGTTGCTTGGCATAATTTTAATTTTAAAAGTAAAGTTGTTTGGGTTAGTAAATAAGCGGTTTAATCAATATATAGTATTTAATAATTAAAATTAACACTATATATTGTGTTTATGTGTTTTACTTAAGGCTATTTAAAATGTCTATAACTCTTTTTAAAAAAAATTTAAAGTTAGAAATCGTATAATACCAAAGTTCATCTTTAAACGAATTAAATTCAAAATATTTTTGAGATAAAATTTAAGAAAAACGAATGTAGTATATCCATATTTCATGAGGCTTTTCTTCAATTTTATCCAAAAAGATGAATAATATGGGTTAATTTGCTATAGCTTTCTAAAGATTGGACTTGGTATTATAATTTAATTCCAAATCTTGAAATATTATGAGCATTTGCAAGCTTTATGATAAATATATTAGTAAGTTTGAATTGGAAGAAATTCCTGAAGGAACTACTATAATTGAAATTAATGGGTGTACAAATCTAAAAAAACTACCAGAAAACCTCCCTGCTGGCTTAACTGAGCTTAAAATTTTTAACTGCAAATTACTAAAAAAACTACCAAAAAATCTTCCTGCCAGTTTAACTAGGATTGATATTTTTTTATGCGAAGCGTTAAATAAGCTTCCAAAAAATCTTCCTGCTGGCTTAACTAGACTTGATATTTTTTTCTGTAAAGCTCTAGCAAAGCTTCCAGAAAATCTTCCTGCCAGTTTAACTTACTTTCAAATTTCTAATTGCCAAAAACTAAAAGAGCTTCCAAAAATCTTCCTGCTGGCTTAAATAAAATTAGTATTTCTTACTGCAATGGTCTAACAAAAATTCCTAAAAGTTTAATGAATCTTGATAGTTTGCAATTTATAAATCTGTTAGGATGTACAAATCTTTCTCAAGAAACTGCAAAATTACTAATCTCTCTAGAAGTAAAGCATGAGTTGCAGCAAAATAACAACTTTCAAATTGAATGGCCACGCCATCTAAATCAAGATCAAAATGTTGTACAAGCTAAGGAATCAATTAAGAGGGCTTATCAAGAATATTGTAATTTTGGATTATCAGATAATGAGTTAGTAAAATCTCCTACTTATCACCTTTTTCACAGATTACTTAATGAAAACCTTGATCAACGAGGCCAAAGAGCTGTGATATTTTTAGAAGGATTACAAGTTGCTAAGATAATAGAGTAGCATTCCTATTTACTTGAAGTTTTTGATCAAATTGCTTCTTATCATACCCAAGATTGTGTTAATCAGCCAGTTTTTGGTTTTCTTAGGATTGCTACTTTAGCAAGCGCTTCTGCTGAGTCTGATATTCAAATGAAGCTTGCTATTATTAAAAGAATTGCAGTGATCCATGCAATTGAACAGAGTGTATTAATTTTAAAAAATAGTGAAAATCAATCAGTCGGTATTAGAGTTCAAGTTGAACTTGGTAATGCTATGATCAGAGAGGTTTGCAGTAGGCTCAAAGAATAATTAGAGGAAAAAACAGGTGGAAAATGGCTTGGAGTTAATCAAAAAGTAGCTTATGAAGGTGCAGTTCAAGATTTTCTAGCTGAAGAAAATATTGTCCAAGTAACTAATAATGTTAAACAAGAGCTTTTTCGATTAGAATCAAAAGAGGAATTAATCAAATTTGCTTTAGGTTTTAACTTAACTGACGGCAATTCTCTGGCGCGAGTTATTTTGGGTCGAAAAGGTTTTGAAGAAAGAGGAAAGGAAGATAAAAAATTAAAACAGCAATCTGCAATCTCAAAAAGCCTTCAAAATTTAGAAAAAATAGAAACTCAGCTAAAGCAAAAATATGCAAATCTATTAGATGCAGAATCTAACTGTGCAGTTACTCTATGGAATGAAATTAAATCAATAACGCAACAACAACAGCAAATAATTTGTGAATATTTAGGTCAGAAAGCTAATGAAGAAATCAAAAATCAAATTAAAAAGGCTACAAATGAAAGTATAGTTCATAGGACAGAAATAGCTCCACCTAATAGTCAAATAATGCAAGTTGTAACAATGCAAAACCGTAGACAAACAACTCCAAGCCAACAACCATCAACATATACAGCTACTTCTCAAGTTCAATCATGTTGTACTTTATAAGACCCCTGCAAATCAACGAATTTTAGTAATTTTGTTGTTATTTTAATTTTTTAAATTCACGTATATCTTGATACGCTAAAATTTAAAAAATATAAAATGCCTAAAAATTCCTCAAAATTGGTTGATTTGCAGGGGTCTT